>DATDMG010000023.1:0-5970 GCA_036518955.1 Kineosporiaceae bacterium
CGGGCCCGGGGTGCGTGCCGAGGACGCCAGCACAGCGGTCTCGGCGAGCAGCCGCTGGACGGCGAGGGCGGCGTCCGATCCGCCGATCGCGGCGGCGGAGGAGGAGAGCACGTCGTCCGCGAGGAGCACCTCGGCCTGGCCGTCCGGCGCGGTGATGCTGCCGTGAACCGGGACGCCGCCGGCCGGGGAGACCGCCGATGAGGGGAGCAGCAGGACCCGGCCGGCGGCGTGCGCGGTGAGGGCCGCCGTGGTGGCGTCCGCCCGCCCGGAGAGCGGCCAGATCAGGCCGCGGGGGGGCTCGGCGCCGAGGACCTGTTGGCTCGCGCCGGCGCCGACCCGCTCCGCGAGGTCCACCAGGTCGCCGTGTCCGGCGGCGGCGAGCGCGGCGACGTCCGGGTCGCCGAAGGGCAGCGAGATCGTCTGTCGGCCGCGGGCCGCCGCGACGAAGTCCTTCAGCCAGGCCGCCGCCTGGGCCGCTACCCGCGGGTCGAAGCCGGGCGCGGTGGGGCTCGAGGACGCCGACGCCCCGGCCGGGGAGCTGCCTGACCCGGGCCCGGGACTCCCGGCGGCCGTCTCCGCCCTGCCGGTCGGGACCGGCGAGGTCACCGGCGCTGGGCTGTTGTCCTCCTGCTGGGCGGTCTGCCCGCTGACGCGCGGCGGCAGCGGCGACTCGGCGGCCAGGGCCGCGGCGGGGACCGACGGGTCCACGGCGTAGGTGAAGGCCGGGTCGGCGGCGGCGTCCAGGAGTTGCGCCAGCCGCCCGGTCGGCGACCAGAGCCCGGCCGAGGTCTGCCCGGTGCCGCTGGTGTCCAGCGGAGTGGCTCCGGCCGTGATCGGCACGAGCAGCGCCAGCTGGGTCGAGGGCGGCACCCCCGCCGGCTCCCAGACGGTGAACGTCCGGACGATGCCCACCCGCCGGATCCCTGCCGTCCGCTGCTGGACCTCGACCGTCATCCCCCGGGGCCCGAACGCGCCGGGAGTGACTGCGAGCTGGGAGGAATTGCCACGCATGGTGACGGTGAAGGGCAGGCTCTCCTCCGGCAGCAACGGGGCGGGTAGCGGCACGGTGGCCTGGATGGTGCCGACCGAGGCGTCCCGCGCGGGCAGCGCCACCCAGGCCATCAGCTCCCGCCGGTCGGCGAGCCGCTTCCAGGCGAGCCGGAGGTTGACCTGCAGGCCGGACAGCGGGATACGGCCGGTGTTGCGCACGGTACCGGTGACGGTGAGCTGGCCCTGGGGGGTGAGCGCCACCGGGTCGACGGTCGTCAGCGAGATCGCGACCGGCAGCGCGCCGGTGTCCGTGGCGGCCGTGGCAGGCGCCGCGGCCGGCAGGATCAGGGTGCCCAGCAGCGCCGCGACGGCGAGCGCGAGCGCCGTCCGCACCGTCCCGCCGGCCTCGCTCCGCCGTCGGCCGGTCCGCCCGCTCACGCCGAGTCCGCCAGCCGGGCCAACGCCTCTCGGGCGATCCGCCGCTCGTTCGGGAAGGCCAGCAGGCCGCCGAGCTCGGCCAGTGGTACCCAGGCGACGTCGATGGCCTCCTGGTCGGGGTCGCCGTCCACGGTGAGCGCTCCACCCACCGCGACGAGCAGGTAGTGGTGCACCGACTTGTGGACCCGCCGACCCTCCGCGGAGAACCAGTAGTCGATGGTGCCCAACGACCCCACCACCCGGCCGATGATGCCGGTCTCCTCGGCGATCTCCCGGACGGCAGCCTCCTGCGGGGTCTCGCCCTGCTCGAGGTGCCCCTTCGGCAGGCACCACTCCACCCGACCGGCCCGGTTCATCCGGGCGATCACGGCGGCCCGGGGCGGGTCGCCCGAGACGTCGACGACGATGCCCCCCGCGGAGAGCTCCTCGACGGTCGGGAGCATCCGGCGTGCACGTCCCGCTCCCCGCGACGAGCGGGGTGAGCGGAAGGGGCGGGGCATGCCGTCACTGTAACCACCCAGGGGGTCCAGGGCCCGATCGCGCGCGGCCGGCGGGGGTCGGGGGCGCTCGGAATATCTCACCACGATCTGGCAGGCTTTCCCGTTGTGTCCACAGCGTTACGCCGGCCGACTCCGAACGAGGACCGCCGCCCCGACAGCCGCTCGGTCGAGCAGGCCCGCCGCGCCCTGGCGGCCTCCCTGCTGACTCTCGATCCCGTCGTCCTCGAGCTCGGCACGAGGTTCGCCCGGGCCGGCCACGAGCTGGCCCTGGTCGGCGGACCGGTGCGGGACGCCGTGCTCGGCCGCCCGGCGCCCGACCTGGACTTCGCGACCGATGCCCGGCCGGACGCCACCCAGCGGCTGCTGGCCGGCTGGGGAGACGCCCACTGGGACATCGGCAAGGAGTACGGGACCATCGGAGCCCGGCGCGGCGACGTCATCGTGGAGGTGACCACCTACCGGTCGGAGCGGTACGACTCGTCGTCCCGCAAGCCGGAGGTGGCGTTCGGCGACACCTTGGAGGGCGACCTGCGCCGCCGGGACTTCACCGTGAACGCGATGGCGGTCCGGCTGCCCTCGAGGACCTTCGTGGATCCCCATGACGGGCTGTCCGACCTGGTCACCGGAGTGCTCCGGACCCCGGGCACGGCCGAGGAGTCCTTCACCGACGACCCGCTGCGGATGATGCGTGCGGCCCGCTTCAGCGCCCAGCTCGGCCTGACGCCGACGATGGACGTCGTCGCCGCGATGACCGGCCAGGCCCGCCGGTTGGAGATCGTCGCCGCCGAGCGGGTGCGGGTCGAGCTGGAGAAGCTGCTGCTCGGCCGGTGGCCGCGGCGCGGGCTGGAGCTGGTGGTGGAGACCGGGCTGGCCGACGTCGTGCTGCCCGAACTGCCCGCGCTCCGGCTGGAGGTGGACGAGCACCACCGGCACAAGGACGTCTACGAGCACACCCTGACCGTGCTCGAGCAGGCGATCGACCTGGAGGAGGGGCCGGCCGGCGACGTCCCGGGGCCGGACCTGGTGCTGCGCCTGGCGGCGCTCCTGCACGACATCGGCAAGCCGGCGACCCGTCGGTTCGAGCCGGGAGGTGGGGTGAGCTTCCACCACCACGAGATGGTCGGCGCCAAGCTGACCGCACGCCGGTTGCGTGAACTGCGGTTCGACAAGGAGACGGTCAGGCAGGTGAGCCGGCTGGTCGAGCTTCACCTGCGCTTCCACGGGTACGGCGATGCGGGCTGGACGGACTCCGCCGTCCGGCGCTACGTCACGGACGCCGGCCCGTTGCTGACCCGGCTGCACAAGCTGACCCGGGCCGACTGCACGACCCGCAACCGGCGCAAGGCGGAGCGGTTGGAGTGGGCGTACGACGACCTGGAGCGGCGGATCGCCGAGCTCTCCGCGCAGGAGGAGCTGGCCGCCGTCCGGCCCGACCTCGACGGTAACGCGATCATGGAGATCCTCGGAATCCCGCCCGGGCGGGACGTCGGCCGGGCCTGGACCTACCTGAAGGAGCTGCGGCTCGAACGCGGCCCGCTGGACCGCGCGGAAGCGATCGAGGCCCTGCTCGCCTGGTGGTCCGACCAGCGCCCCGCCCAGCCGTAGGCCGTCGTGCCCGCCCGCCGTGGTCGAGCCTGGCCCACCCCGGACGACCCGCCCGGGGTGGCCGCCGGCGCGCCCCGGGCGCGCGAGCCCTCACTCCCCGCGGATGAACGCCTCCAGTGCGGCGCGCCCCCGGGTGTCCTCGACCTGGACCGGCGGCGACTTCATCAGGTAGGCGGACGCCGGCAGGACCGGGCCGCCCAGACCGCGGTCCTTCGCGATCTTCGCCGCCCGGAGCGCATCGATGATCACTCCGGCGGAGTTGGGGGAGTCCCAGACCTCCAGCTTGTACTCCAGGTTGAGCGGGACGTCGCCGAAAGCCCGGCCCTCGAGCCGCACGTAGGCCCACTTGCGGTCGTCCAGCCACTGGACGTAGTCGCTCGGCCCGATGTGGACGTTCCGGGCGCCCAGGTCGTGCTCGACGTTGCTGGTGACGGCCTGCGTCTTGGAGATCTTCTTGGACTCCAGCCGCTCGCGCTCCAGCATGTTCTTGAAGTCCATGTTGCCGCCGACGTTGAGCTGGTAGGTCCGGTCGAGGATCACCCCGCGGTCCTCGAACAGCCTCGCCAGCACACGGTGCGTGATGGTGGCTCCGACCTGGCTCTTGATGTCGTCGCCGACGATCGGGACGCCGGCCTCGGCGAACTTGGCCGCCCACTCCGGGTCCGACGCGATGAAGACCGGCAGTGCGTTGACGAACGCCACCTTCGCGTCGATGGCGCACTGCGCGTAGAACTTGTCCGCCTCCTCCGATCCGACCGGGAGGTAGGAGATCAGGACGTCCGCCTGGGTGTCCTTGAGGACCTGGACGACGTCCACCGGCTCGTCGTCGGACTCGCTGATCGTCATCCGGTAGTACTTGCCCAACCCGTCCAGGGTGTGCCCGCGCTGGACCGTGACGCCGAGGGGCGGGACATCGCAGATCTTGATGGTGTTGTTCTCGCTGGCGGTGATCGCCTCGGCGAGGTCGAGCCCGACCTTCTTGCCGTCGACGTCGAACGCCGCGACGAACTCGATGTCGCGCACGTGGTAGTCGCCGAACTGGACGTGCATCAGGCCGGGAACGGTGCTCCCAGAGTCGGCGTCGCGGTAGTAGTGCACCCCCTGCACGAGCGACGCGGCACAGTTGCCGACACCGACGATGGCCACACGAACGGAACCCATGCCTTGCTCCTTGGCTGTCTGATTGGTGTGCTTGTCTGTGCGGTGTGCATGGTGGATCAGGGTTTGTCCGGATCGCGCAGGTGTGTCATGTTCCCCGCGCGCTCGCTGTCGATGAGTTCGGTGAGCCAGCGAACCTCGCGCTCGACCGACTCCAGCCCGTGGCGCTGTAGTTCCTGTGTGTAGGTGTCGCGTCGTTCGCGTCGGCGCGCCATCGACTGCCGGACGCCGTCCAGCCGCTCCTGCAACCGGGTACGCCGGCCTTCCAGCACCTGCAACCGGGACGCGGCGTCGGTCCGGGCGAAGAACGCGAAGTGGACGTCGAACGTGCCGTCCTCCCAGGCCGCCGGGCCGGGCGAGTGGACCAGGCTCTGGAACCGCTCCTTGCCCTCGGCGGTGAGCTCGTAGACGATCCGGGCCCGACGACCGGCAAGCGCCGGCGTGGTGCCGTCGTCCTCGGCCACCTCCCGGATGAGGCCCTGCGCGAGCAACGACTTCAGGGCCGGGTACAGGGTGCCGTAGGACAATGCCCTGAAGATCCCGAGGAGCCCGTTGAGGTTCTTGCGCAGCTCGTACCCGTGCATCGGGGCGTCGTGGAGCAGGCCGAGAACGGCGAGTTCCAAGATGTCGGACCGACGGGTCATCGGACCTCCCTCAACGACACCTCGGCAACCTTGGGCCGATACGTCCAGCAGATGTATCGGCGCGATACATCTGAACGATAGGAGGCAGGTCAACGAGATGCAACTGCAGCTGCCCTGTTCGGCGGACATGAGCAGCAGTTTTGGGGTAGTCACAGGAAGGCGGCCCATACTGGGCGGGCAGGGGGAGTGCAGCGCACCGTGATCGCTACCTGGGCAGGTCCACCTCCCGGGATTCGACGAAGAGGATCGAGAGCGTGGCAGGACGCAGCGGCCCCGGCGGGGATCCCCCCGTCCGGTACCACGCGCAGGGCCAGCCGCCCGGGCGACCCGAGTACCCGGCGCCGGCACTGCTGGGCGGGGCACCGTCCGGCGCGCCCGCGTACCTCGGAGCACCGCCGGGTGCCTCGTCTCCCGGCGCGCCGGCCGGGGTCCACCCGCCACCTCCGGGGGGGTTCGTCCCGGGCCCGGCCGCACCCCAAGGCCAGCCCTGGTGGCAGCCGTCGGGCGCGGCGGGACGGGGTGGGTCACCCGGTAGCCGCGATCCCTGGGGGCCTGGCGCGGGTGGTCCGGGGCGGAGCGCCGTCCCGCCCGGTGCTGCGCGGGGCCCGTACCGCCGGGGTGCGCCGGAGCGGTCG
>DATDMG010000024.1:0-2249 GCA_036518955.1 Kineosporiaceae bacterium
TTTCCATGCGCCCTCATGCGCGGGTGGTTCTGAGGGGCTGCCCGTCTGGCGGCCCCGTGACGTGCGGCGATGGGAGGCTCCTGCATGCGATCTTCAAGACGCATCCCGGCAGTCGGCTCGGGCTGGGCTCTGAGGGGCAAACCCGCAGGTCGCAGGCCTACATGCGAGGCGGGGTTACTGGCCGGTGGGCCACCACCCCCTCTGGTCGTCTCCGTGACGTGCCGGAGCATACCGTAACTGACGGAGTACCGTGTGCGTTATAGATCTTGTGGGCAGGAACGGTGCGACACCGCTCCAGCGGGCGGGCCGTAGCGCCTCCGGCGTGCCAACCGGCCTGCACCGTCGCAAGCATTGCTCGATTAGTTTCTTCTACCAAGGACTATACTTCAACATCGCGAGAGGCTACGGTGATCGGCCATGTGCTGCCTGGTCGCCGTGGTGCCCGAGGGGGAGGTCCGCCGTGCGGACGTCGTCCCGGTGCGTCTGGCGCGCAAGGTGGCGCCGTTGTTCGGGGTGCCGTGGTCCGGCAACCCGTTCGGTCGCACCTGGGTCTGCGACTTCGCCGCGCTGACCCTGGCCGAGATCGGTCGGGGGGCGCCGTACCCGGCGAGGGCTGACGAGCCGGACGTCGACGGCCACGCTCCTGAGGGTTCCTCGCCGTCGTGGGCTTGGGCCGGCCGGGGCGTCTGGACGCCGAATCGCGCGCCCACCCCCGCCGCTCTGCCTGCTGCCACGATGAACCGCTTCGGGCCGGACACCAAGGCGGCCGTCGTCCTGACGGCGGCGAACCGGCTCCTGAGGGATGCGACCCAGGCAGTGGTCGACGTCAGTGGGTATCTCGCCTCCCGGGACGTCGATCCAACCCTGCGACTGGCGACCTGGGCCGGGCTGGTGCTGGAGGTCTACCGGGCGCAGCCGGCCCTGATGGTCGCCGCGCTGCAGGCTCGCGCCGTTCAGCGTTCGCTCACGGCGCGCTGGGGTGCTCAGCTCGTGACGGAAGGCTCCGCCCTTCCGCCGGGGGCCCGAAGCGAACTGCCGCAACGGGAGGACGGCGACCAGAGCGGTACCGACTCGCCCTGGCAGCCGGTGCAGCTGGACGTCGTGGACGCCACGCTCCCCGCACTCCAGCTGGGACGCGTCGGTGCGGCAGGCGGGAACGAGCGTCTGAACGAGGACAGGCTCGACGACCTGGCGGAGGCATGGTGCCGCCGGTTGCTGCGGTTGGGGCGTCCCGGCCGAGGCCTGGTCTGGCTCACCGAAGCTGAGGGGCATCGGCAAGCCCGGGCGTACGTCCGCGCCGGGGCGGTGGTGGCCCCCTTCGTGGCCGAGATGATGGACGGCGCGGGCAGGCTGAGGCAGCCCCCGCTCCCGGACCTACCGACCGTGCAGGACGTCGAGAGCCTGCCGGTCCCGTCGCGGCGCGCGTTCGTCGTCGCGGCCCACGCGGCGGTGAACTACCTGCGCTATCGGGACGACCTGCTGCAGTGTTTCCCCGCGCTCCGCGAACACACCCGGCGTCACGTGGAATGCGTCACCGGCCTCGCCAGTGGCACGCTCGGTCCAGCGGATCCCGCCACTCTCCTGATCACCGGCTATCGCGACTACCTCGACCTGTGGGATCGCGTGATGCAGCCGCCGCCTGAGGACGACGGTGAGCTCGACGCGAGCGCGGCACGGTTGCGGTCATTCCTCGAGAGGATCCTCGCGCTCCCGGACGGCGGCACGCTCGACCCCGGGATGGTCACCTACCTGCTGGAACTCGGCAACACGGCCTTGGCCGCCGCCATCCCGATCACTGATGAGCGGACGACCGTCCCAAGGTTCCTGGCGCGCTCGTGGCGTGCCTGCCTCGCCGCCCGGGGGCTGACGGAACGGCAGGTGCTCGACCACCCCGACCAGGTCCACCCGTCGCAGGCCTTCCACCTGCAGCACTACGCCGCGCACGTCGCCCATCGGGGTGGTCCTCGACAGCTTCGGCAGGCGCTTGCCGTGCAGTCCCGGGTGGCGGACGTGCGGGACGCGGTCGCTCGCGACGAGCCGGCCGGGTACGCGGCCAAGCACACGGCGTCCCGGACTGCGCACGAGATCGCCGCCGGCATCGCGACGTTCCTGGTCGAGGCGCTACCGCCCCTCCAGGGGCAGGCGCGGTCGGCCGCCCGGGCGGAGGCCCTGAGGCATGCCGTCGCCGTCCTCGCCAACCCCTCCACAGCGGAGCTGGTGCGGACGGGCCAGCCCGCGGCGGCCGTGAT
>DATDMG010000025.1:0-27834 GCA_036518955.1 Kineosporiaceae bacterium
GAGGTCTTCGCCGAGCAGCTCCGGCACCTGGCGACGCTCGCCGGCACGCTCCACGTGGCGCTCCAGGTCATGCCGCTGCGGCCGGGCGTCATCGCACCGCCGGGTGGCCCGTTCACCATCCTCCGGTTCTCCGAGCCCGACCTGGCCGACGTGGTGTACGTCGAGCAGTTGGGGAGCGCCCTCTACCTGGACCGGGCCGAGCAGGTCGAGCGGTACACCGAGCTGATGAACCGACTCAGCATCGCCAGCCTGACCCCGCAGGCGAGCCAGACCTTCCTGCAGGATCTGGCCGCCGACGCCTGATCCGGGCATCGGGACCGGGCAGGACCGCGCCAACACACCCCCAGAACAGCTTGTTTCTGCGCAGATTACCCTCTAAGATCATAATCCTGTGCATCTGCGGGGGAACATGCACACGCGGCCAGAGGAGTGGGCCCCCACCGCGGTGCCGATCACCGCGCACCAGCGAAGGGCAGGTCATGGACGGTCCGTCCGAGTTCGTCAATGGCATGACCGCCGCTGCCCTGGTCGGGGTGGACTGGCGCAAGAGCGCCCGCAGTGGCCCGCAGGGTAACTGCGTGGAGTTCGCCGCCCTACCGGACGGCGTCCACGTCGCCATGCGCAACTCCCGGCACCCCACCGGCCCCGCCCTGCTGTACCGCCGCGACGAGGCCGCCGCCCTCCTGGCGGACCTCAAGGACGGCGCGTTCGACCACCTCCTCTGAGGGCCGCGACCCCCGGTCACGTCCGCACGCCATGGCCCGGCAGGCGGGCGTGGCCGGGTCTGACGGGGACGTACGCGCTCGGCGGTCCGGCCAGCAGCCCGACGAGGGCGAGCACCACGAGCGGGATCACCATCCAGGTGTCCACGACGGCCGGGAAGACATGCTTGCCGAGCTCGGCGTAACCGTCGCCGAGGATGGCGGTCGCCGTGTGGAACAGCGCGAACACCACCGAGGTGATCAAGACCAGGCCGAGGGCCCGCCAGGGCGGCTCGGTTCGCCGTCGGCGCACCAGCAGGGCGCCGACGGCCAGCACGCCGAGTTCCCAGAGCGGCCAGATCACCACCGCGGCCGGAGCCAGCGCCGCGCCGACCGGCGGGATCAGGCAGATCCGGCACACCACCTGGGGCTCGGCCGTCTCGAACCGGGTGGTGTTGGGCAGCGGATGGCGGGCCTTGAGCACGTCCTGGACGGCGACCCGGGTGACCGGTCCCAGCCGGTCCGGGTGGTGCGCGTAGAACAGCGCGACGTCCGCCATGGTGATCTTCTTGAGGAAGATCGCGTAATGGGGATCCCGGGCGAGCTCGTCCTCCACCGCGAACCAGGTGATCCCGGCATACCGGGCCAGGTCTGGAGGCAACCCGAATTCCGCCAGGTCGGACCGGACGTCGTGGCTGTCCGCCAGGATCGTGAAGAAGACGTCGGTGTAGACCAGTTGCTCGTTGTACTGCCGCGGCTGCAGGTACAGGTCGGTCGCCCCGACCGCCATCAGCACCGCGGCCGCCACCGCCGGCAGGACGCGACCCGTGACCCGGCCTCGCAACCGGCCGACCGGGCACGGCACCGTCAACAGCGCCCCCGCGAGCAGTACGCACAGGGGGATGTCCTGCGACTTGGCGGTAATCACGACCATGAAGACGGCCGTCGCGAGCGCGAGCCGCCACGGGGAGACCGTCCGCTGCCGCCACAGGGCCAGCAGCGCCGCGAAGGTGCCCAGGAGGGCGACGTACTCCATCGGCTCGCTGAACGCGGAGTTGAAGTACGGCACGAACGTGGCGTCGGCCCCGAGCCCGCCGAGCGCCGCGGCGACCGCGATCCGGGCCAGCCGCGGGCCCGGCAGCACCAGCACGAACGCCCCGATGACCAGCCCGAAGAGCACCGCGTACAGCAGGCCGACCATCCGCATGTCGAGCGCCCCCCGCAGACCTGCGAGATGGGTGAGCTGCTGCGCCGGGAACAGGACGGCGAGCGCCGAACTGGGGTACCGCTCGGTGACCCGGAACGCGCCACAGTGCACCGGGTTGGGCGGGATCGCCGACAACCTGATCGCGACGAACCGCTCCGCCGAGTTGCGCCCGTCGCCGAAGTGCGGGTCGCCCGCGTCGATCTGGCACAGCAGGCGGCGCTGGTCACCGGTGTCCGACGTCCCGATCACGTACGGCACGAACAGGTGGAACAGGACCAGAGCCGCGGCGGCCGAACCCACCAGCAGCGCGGCGACCACGTCGGCCCGGGTGTGCCGCCCGCCGGGCCGCGCGGACGCCGGCCGCACCATCGGTCGGTCGTCCGTCGGGACGGGTGCCGGTCTCCCCATTCGCCCCAGTCTGGCCGCGCTCAGGCGAGTTGTCGCACGAACGTGGATCTGTTTACCTGCTGGGAACTCCCAGCGGCGGTCAGGCCGGGGTGACCCGGAGGAGCTTGTCGTCCGTGCCGTTCGTGGTGGTCACGTAGAGTGCGCCGTCCGGGCCGAGCCGGGCCGCCCGCAGCCGGCCGAAGGCGTGATCGAACTCCGGCGGGATCGCCACGGACGACACCGCCCCTGCCCGGTCGAGGGTCAGGACCAGCAGCTTCGCCCCCTTCAGCGCCGTGATCACGAGTGCGCCGTCGAGCTCCCCCCACTGCCTTCCGGACAGGAAGGCCGCGGCGCACACCGCCTGTGTGGTGGCCCCCGACTGCCAGACGGCGTCGACGGCGTCGGGGAAGCGGGCCCGGTCGGTCATCGCCACGCTCTCGTCGTACCCGCCGACGGTGCCGCCCCGGGAGGGGTCCCAGCCGTAGTTGCCGCCCGGCCGCAACAGGTTCACCTCGTCGTTGAAGGTGGGGCCGTGCTCGGCGGTGAACACCTGGCCGGTGCCAGGTCGGACGGCGACCCCCTGCACGTTCCGGTGGCCGTACGTCCAGATCAGCCGCTCTCGGGGGTTCGAGGAGGCGATGAAGGGGTTGCCCGGCACGGGCGCGCCGGTGGTGAGGTTGATCCGGAGCACCTTGCCGCCGAGGCTGGCGCGGTCCTGGGACACCGCGCCGTTCGCGGTGTCACCCGTGCCGACGAGCAGGCTCCCGTCCGCGGCCAGCGTGGGGCGACAGCCGGAGTGCCGCCCGCTCGGGTTCAACGGCAGCCCGGTCAGCAGGTCACGGACCCGGGTGGCGGATCGACCGTCGTCCGCCAGGCGCCAGGTCACCAGTCGGATGTCGACCGGCTCACCGTGTTCGGTGTGGGTCTGGCAGGTCGTGAACAGCCGGGACGTGCCGAAGTCGGGGTGGACGACGAGCCCCATCAGGCCGCCCTCGCCGCGGACCATGACGTCCGCCAGGTCGGCCGTGACCGGTGTCACGGTCGCCCCGGGCCGCGTGCCGGAGACCAGGGCCAGCTTCGCCGGCCGCTGCGCGACCAGCACCGTGCCGCCCGGGAGGAACCCGACGTCCCAGCCGTGCTCGAGACCTCCGGCGACCGTCTCCACCGTCAGCGGCCGGGACGCCGCCCGCGGCGGTGACGAGGGTGCGGTCGGCGCCCGCGACCCGGAGGCCGGGACCTCGCCGGTGGCGGCCGGGCTGCCCCCGCCGCAGCCGGCGAGCCCGGTCGCGAGCAGCGCGCCGAACCCGGCGGCGGCCAGGACACGGCCGGTCCGGCGTAGGGTCGGGCGGGGGAGCGGACCCGGGGCCATGCCCTCCAGCCTGCCCTGCTGCGCCTGGAGGGCCCCCGACGCCGGACCACGATCAGGTCAACGCCCGGCCGCGATCGGTCACCCGCCCTGGCTGCGGGCCTGCGCCTGCCGGACGTACCACTGCAGCACGTCCGCGTCGTCCACCACCCGGGGATCCACGACGGAGGCGGGATCCTGCCCCTGGAGCATCCGCTTGATCGGAATCTCCAGCTTCTTGCCGGTCCTGGTGTGCGGGACGCCGGGCGCCACGATGATCTCGTCGGGCACGTGGCGGGGCGAGGCGTGCTCCCGGATCGCGGCCACGATCCGGGCCCGCAGGTCGTCGTCCAGGACCGCGCCGGGCGCGAGCGTGACGTACAGCGGCATCCAGTACCCGCCGTCCGGCAGCTCCGCGCCGATGACGAGCGACTCCAGCACCTCCGGGACCTGCTCGACCGCCTGGTAGATGTCGGCGCTGCCCATCCGGATGCCCTGCCGGTTGAGGGTGGAGTCGGACCGGCCGTGCATCACCACCGAACCGCGCGGGGTGATCGTGATCCAGTCGCCGTGGCGCCAGACCCCGGGGTAGGCGTCGAAGTACGCCTCCCGGTAGCGGACGCCGTCCAGGTCGTTCCAGAACCCGACCGGCATGCTCGGCATCGGCCGGGTGACGACGAGCTCGCCCACCCGGCCGCGCACGCTGTTCCCGCACTCGTCGAACGCGTCCAGGGCCACCCCGAGGCAGGGGGCGGACAGTTCGCCCGGCCACACCGGCAGGGTGGGCGCCTCCCCGATGAAGGCCGACACCACGTCGGTACCGCCGGTGATCGAGGCCACCTGGACGCCGGCCCCCACGTGGTCCCGGACCCACCGGTAGGAGTCGGCCGGCAGGGTCGACCCGGTGACGCCGAGGATGCGCAGCCGGCCGAGCTCGGGGTCGCGGCCCGGCTCCGCCCCGGCCTTCGCGCAGGCGAGCAGGTAGCCGGGGCTGGTGCCGAGCACGGTCACCCCGAGCTGCGCGGCCAGCGTCCAGAGCCCGTCCGGCGAGGGGTGCAGCGGGCTGCCGTCGTAGCAGACGGCGGTGGCGCCGACCAGGAGGCCGGCGTTCCGGAAATTCCACATCATCCAGCTGGGGGTGGTGTACCACAGGAAGGTGTCCGCCGGGCCGACGTCCAGGTGCAGGGCGACGGACTTCAGGTGCTCCAGGACGACGCCTCCGTGGCCGTGGACGATCCCCTTGGGCATCCCCGTGGTCCCCGAGGAGAACAGCACCCACAGCGGATGGTCGAACGGGACCGGAACCGGCTCCGGCACGCCGTCCCCGCCGCCGACCGCCTGGTCCCACGGGATGCCGCCGAGGTCGGGGTCGGTCGGCAGGCCCAGCCGCGGCACCACGATCGTGGCCCGCACGCTCGGCAGGCCGGCCAGGACCGCGCGGCTCGCCTCCCGGCGGTCGTGCTCCTTGCCGCCGTGCCGGTAACCGTCCGCGACGACGAGGACCACCGGCTCGAGCTGGGCGAACCGGTTGACCGCGCCGGGAGGTGCGTAGTCCTGACCGGTGCACGACCAGATCGCCCCGATGGCCGCGGTGCCGAGGAACGCCACCAGGGCCTCCACGACGTCCGGGAGGTATCCCGCGACCCGGTCGCCGCGCCGCACCCCGAGCTGGGTGAGCGTGGCGGCGAACCCCGCGACCTGGCGGCGCAGCTCACCCCAGGTCCACGCCCGCACCGGCCAGGGGCCGGCCGGCCCGCTGGGGTCCGGCTCGCCCACCTGCGCCGCGGCCACGCCGTCCAACGGCCGGCCGGCGAAGACCTGGTCGACGTAGTTCAGCTCGGCTCCCGGGAACCACACCGCGCCCGGCATCTCCTCGCGCGCCAGCACCTGCCGGCCGGGTGCGGCGAACCGGACGTCGAAGTACTCCCGGACGGCGTCCCAGAAGGCGGCCAGGTCGGTGACCGACCATCGCCACAGGTCGTGGTACCCCTCGCCGACAGCCACGCCACGGCCGGCGAGCCAGCGGGCGAAGTCGTGGATCCGGGCGGCATCGACCACCTCGCGGCTGGGGGTCCAGATCGGCGGAACACCGACGTCCGTCATCGCTGCCTCCTCGCACGGCCACGCCCCGGGTCGGCAGGCCCCGGCGCCACCCTCACCCCTTCGGCAGGCGACCCGCAACTCACGATTCTCCCGCCTCCCGCGCAGCGACGGCCCCGGTGGGACCGGCGGACCCGCGGATCGGCGGAGCGCTGCGGCGAAGACCCTGTCATCGGCAGGGGCCATCGTGCATCGTGTGGGCATACGGGCCGTTGGGCTCTGGTCGCCGCCCGGCCCCCGATGTGACGCTGCACCCAGATCTGTGGAGGTGAGTCCGGTGCCGGCAGAGGAACTCGTCGTCCCGTTCGCCGGACCCACCTTCGTGAACCAGTGGACGCTCGGGGCGTACATGGGTGACGCGGTCATGCGGCACCCGAACTTCCGGCTGATGCCGTTGCCGCTGTTCGGAGCCGTGCCGGTGATGACCTCGGTCCGATCCTACGCCGCGTTCGTGGAGCGCCAGGTGGGACCGCGGCGCCCTTACGTGGCGGCCGGTCAGTCCCAGGGCGGGATCGTCGCCGCCCTGCACGCTCTCTCCGATCCCTGGGCCTGCCACGCGGTGTTGCTGGACTCGCCGCTGCACGGCGCCTGGCTGTCCAGGCTCCTCCTGCTGTTCCCGGCGGCCCGTGAGCTGATCGGTGGCTCGAGTCTGCTCAGTGAGCTGCGGGCCCGCATCGTGGCCCAGCCGGATAGGTTCACCAGCCTGTTCTGTCCGGAGGAACAAGTCATGGACTCGGTCTCCCCCTACCTGCCGGGAATCAACAACATCCTGGTCGGCTCGGCGGACCAACTCGATCGATACGGCGCCGAACATCCGGAGGTGATGCCGACGGAGAAGGTCGTGTCGGACCAACCCGTCACCCACACGTCGGCGATGCGCAATCCTGACTTCCGCGGCGCCCTCTGGAGGATCATCACTCGGGAGGCGGAGGCGGTCGGCCTGGCCTTCACCTGACCCACCCCACTCCGGTCCCGCTCAGGACGGGACGTCCGACGCGACGCTGACGTGGGCCGAGGCGATCCGCCAGCCCGCCGGAGTCCGCGACCAGACCTGGGTCTGCCGGCCGGTCACCGGGCCGTCCCGGTAGCCGAACCGCGTGGTGACGACGGCGACGTCGGCGCAGAGCACCTGGATCTGGGTGGCCGCCAGACGGCGGCCGGCCGGCACGCCGGGCGCCTCGCTCCGCCAGCGCCGGACGGCGTCCGCCCCGCGCTGCTCGTCGGCCACGCCGAAGCGGCGGGTCAGCGGCGAGTCGAGGAAGAACGCGTCGAGAGCGGCGACGTCGTGGGCGGCCAGCGCCCGCTCGTAGGCGCCGAAGATCGTGGCGACCTCGGAGCGGACCCTGACCAGCACCGCGGCGGGGAGCGGGCGGGCCTCGGCCCTCGGCTCAGCCCGTGGTGGCATGCCCGGACCCGGCCGGCCTGGAGACCCCGGTCGCCTGCTCGGCGACGTCCAGCGGGACGGACGTACCCGACTCCGGGTCGTAGACGTCGTCCCCGCCGGTGTCGCGCGGGGGCAACCGCAGCGCGGCAAAGGCCAAGCAGGTCAGGGCCGCGATGACGTACCCGAGCGCGACCTGCTTGTTGGCCGCCCAGGCGACCTCCGGCGCGTGGATCAGCCCGATCCACGACAGCACCGCACCGACGCCCGCGAAGATCGACGCCTCGACGAACCGCCGGTCGATGATGAACGCCACGATCGCGCCGAGCAGCAGGCCGGCCAGGATCGCTCCCTGGCCGAGGATCATCAGCCCCTGGTACACGACGCCGGCGCCTAGGATCTTGTCGTATCCGACCTGGGCGGCCGACGTCCCGGCAGCCGCCAGCACGTTGTCCATCAGGCCGGTGGCCCACGAGGCGATGTTCGGGATGAGCGCCGCGACCACGGCCGCGGCATGGATCCGTGGCACCGCCTGGAAGGCCTGGGCGCCGATCATGAGGCCGATGTACAGCAGGATCGGCACGATCGCGGGCATCGGGAGCAACGTTCCGAGCAGCCCGAACAAACCGAGGAAGCACATCAGTGCGATGACCACGCCGGTGGCGAGCGAGTAGCCGCTGCGGCCGCCGGCGTCCTTCCAGCCGGGGTGACCGATGTAGACGGCGGGCGGGAAGGGCGACCCGAACGCCGAGCCGACGACCGCGCCGGTGCCGTCCGCGAGCAGCACGCTGCGCAGGTTGTAGCTGTCCCCGGCGGCGGCCGCGCTCTCCACGTTCGTCATCGCCTCGGTGAAGTTGTAGACGCCGAGCGGGATCGCGGTGGCGAGCAGCGGTGCCACGTTCCGCAGGCCGTCGACGAGCAGGCCCAGCTTCACGTGCGGGAACGCCAGGGCGACGTCCTTGGCGGCCGCCGACACGTCGGGCGCGGACATGTACCCGCCGATCCAGGCGATCGCCGTCCCGACCAGGAGCGCGGCCAACCCGATCGGGATGCCGCCGGGCAGGCGCACCCCGGCCAGGAACCCGGCCAGGATGATGACGAGCACCGGCAACGCGATCCACGCCGCCTCCCACATCTGGGCCGCCGGCCGCATCGAGATGAAGGCCACCGAGATGCCCGCCAGGGTGCCGAGCAGGGCCGCCCGCGGCGCGTACCGGCGGATCGTCGGGCCGACGAAGGCGCCGATCAGGACGATGACGCCGATGATGAACGCCCAGGCGACGCCGGCCTGCCAGGCCCGGATCGGGTCCTTCGTCTTCAGGTAGATCGGCAGCATGATGACGAAGACCACGATGAACATGTGCGGCACGCTGGGCCCGTAGGGCATGGCGGTGACGTTGGCGCGGCCCTCCCGGCGGGCCAGCCGGCGCGCCAGGACGGTGTAGTAGACGTTCCCGATGATCAGCGCCACGCCGAGGGCGGGCAGGATGGTGCCGAGCACCTCCCCCGCCGGGAGCTTGACCACCCCGATGCACAGGCCGGTCAGCACGAGGACGTTGACGAGCACGTTGAAGCCGAGGCCGAAGAAGGCGTTGAGGTCGCCCCGCACCCAGTAGGGCAGGTTCGGCGGCTGGGCGGATCCGGTCGAGGCGGCGGACGGAGCAGGTGCGGTGCCGGCGGACATGGCGGCTCCTCGGGGACGGGTGGCTCCTCGGGCGGTGCGGTCGGAGTGCGGTGCTCGTCAACTCGGGCAGCTCAACTCGGGGCAGCTCACCTCCGGGCAGCGGCGGGCGCGAGCGCGGCGAGCAGGGCGGACGACGGCGCGGTCCAGCCGAAGATGCCGCCCTGGGCAGCGACCATCTTGAGGCCGACCCGCTGGAACTCCGGAAAGTACGAGCCGACGCAGTCGGACAGCACCAGGCAGTCGAACCCGCGGTCGTTGGCCTCTCGCACGGTGGTGTGCACGCACACCTCGGTGGTGACGCCGGTGACCACCAGCCGCTCGATCCCGTGCGCCATGAGGATCTCGAGCAGGTCCGTGGCGTAGAAGGCGCCCTTGCCGGGCTTGTCCACCACCGGCTCGCCCGGCAGCGGGGCGAGGGAGTCGACGATGTCGTGGCCGTACTCGCCCCGGACCAGGATGCGCCCATAGGGCCCGGGATCGCCGATCCGCTGGGAGGGCTTGCCACGGCGGAGCTTGGCCGGCGGGCAGTCGGACAGGTCGGGCAGGTGGCCCTCCCGGGTGTGGACGACGAACATCCCCGCCGCCCGGACCGCCGGGAGCACCTGCTCCAGCGCGGTGACCGCACCCGCGAGCTGGGCGACGTCATTGCCGAGGCTCTCCCCGAACCCTCCGGGCAGCAGGAAGTCGCGCTGCATGTCGATCACCAGGAACGCGGTGGTGGCCGGGTCGAACTCGAATGCGTACGGCTCCGCCCCGACGACGCGGACCGCGACGCCCGGTGTGATCATGATCTCACCTGGGCCGGGTCGGGGACGGCGGTCGCGTCGATGACGTCCTGGGAGGTGGCGACGCAACCGAAGACACCACCCTGCATGGTGACCATCTTCAGCGCCGCGTGGTGGTTGTCGAGGTCCGTCGCGCCGGTGCAATCGGCGAGGATCAGGCACTCCAGGCCACGGTCGTTCGCCTCGCGCATCGTGGTGTGGACGCACACGTCGGTGGTGATCCCGGTGAGGATCAGGTGGCTGATCCCGCGGGCACGCAGCACGAGGTCGAGATTCGTGGCGTAGAACGCCCCCTTCCCGGGCTTGTCGATCAGGACCTCGCCGGCGATGGGTTCGACCTCCGGCACGATCTGCCAGCCCGGCTCCCCGTGGACCAGGATGCGGCCCGCCGGGCCGCAGGAGCCGATCTCGGCGCCGATGAGCTGGGAGCGGAAGCGCTTGTTGGCCGGGAGGTCCGACAGGTCCGGCGCGTGCCCCTCGCGGGTGTGGACGACGAGCATCCCGACGCTGCGGGCGTGCTTCAGCAGACGGGCGGTCGGTTCCAGCCCCGCCCGGGTGAGGCCGATGTCGTAGCCCATCCGGTCGACGTAGCCGCCAGGACCGCAGAAGTCCACCTGCCAGTCGATGCAGAGCAGGGCCACCCGGTCGACCGACACACTGCCGTCGTACGGCCAGGGGTAGGGGTTCGCCGCCACCGGCCCGATCCTCGACCGGGCGGGTGCGGCGACAGGAACCATGGTCGTCATTCCTCCTCCTGCGGGACCGGGCCCCCTTCCGCGGGGGGCTGGGACGCCAGGTGCGCCGCCGTGCCCACCCCGGACGGGGTGATCTACGGCATACAGTCGACTGTCGGGGATCCGTGTATCGACGTCCTGCTCGCTCATGTTACGAACGCGTGACACCGTGACCGCGGAGCGGAGTCCCCGACCACCCGCCCGAGGAGAGCACTCTCCGTACCGGTGGCGTCGAGCTAGAGGAAGGCTCGCGCGCCGTGCCGCTCGAGCGCCGCCAGGACGACACCCGCGTCGTCGCTCTCGAGCGCGGCGAGGAGCACCTCGTGGCGCTGCACGCCGTCCATCGGAGCCCGGACCGCAGCCTCCCGGCGCAGGTTCACGGCCATGTGGAGCTGGAGGCGGACCAGGATCGAGGCATAGGTCATCAGCAGGTGCCGGTGGTCCGCGAGCGCGACCACCTCGGCATGGAACCGCCGGTGCGCCTCCGCCCGGCGGTAGGCGTCACCCGAGCGAGCGGCGACGCGCATCTCCTCCAGTTCGGCCCGGACGCCGTCCAGGTGACGCTCCTTGAGCGGCAGGGCGAGCTGGACGGCGTGACGTTCGAGCAGGTCACGGACGTCGAAGAGCTCCTCGACATCACGGGGCGAGAGCGTCGCCACCCGAACGCCGCGGCGCGGCAGGTGCTCGACCAGTCCCTGCTCGCCGAGGTGGCGAAGGGCCTCCCGGAGGGGCGCCCGGCTGATCCCGAGACGGGTGCAGACCTGGCCTTCGACCAAGCGCGACCCGGGGGACAGCTCCCCGCTGAGGATCTCGTGCCGAAGCCGGTCGGTGGCCAGCTCCACCAGGCTCGGGGAGCCCAGCTCCCCCGACCGCGCCACCGACATCGTCGGATCCCCCTCCCCTCGCGGCAGGCGGCAACCCACCGCCCCCATGGTGCACCATCCCCCCTCCCGGCCCGCGATCGCGCTCTCCGTCCCGATGTCCCGGCCGAGATCGGCGGCTGTCCTGTCGTACCTGAACGACCGTGCGCCTCGCGCTGCGCAGACAGGCGTCACCGTCAAGGCGACCTGGACATCTGCAACCGCTGTGGGGCGGCGGACAGTGCATCGCGCAGACGCACTTCTGGCGGTCGCGGTCCACCTGCCCATCAACAGTCTCCGGATCAGTGCACGCCGGGGATGACGCCGGTGACCCATGGCCTGGCCTCCGCGCACATGGGCACCCCGAGCTACGTCGTCCGGTTTCCCGCTCTTCGCGTTTCCCGGCACCCTCAGGGGCCGAGGACGCGGGTCCCGGGGGGGCGCACTCGTACGCTCACTCCCGTGGCGACGATCACTCTCGCCCCTGGCGGCGCCGCGCCGGGCCGGGGATTGCGCCGAGCGCGCGCTACCAGGGTCCGCTCGCCTCGGACTTTCGTCCGTGCCCGTCGTCTCTCGTCCCTCGTCCCTCGTCCACAGGGCGACAGCCCCGGGGGCGACATACCGGGACGTCTCAACCTATGGTGTTGACCATGGGCGCTCGATCACGAAGCCGACGACCACCAGCATCACTACGGAGGCGCGCGTGGCGCCTCGCGGTCGCCGCGGTCGCCACCCTCACCGCCTGCTCGTCATCGTCGAGCGGCGGCACACCCTCGGCGCCCACATCCCCGCCGACCGCAGGGTCGACGTCCGCATCGGGGTCGACGTCCGCATCGGCGTCCGCCTCAGCAAGGCCGCCCGCGCTGCCCGATACCGCCCGTCAACCGACCCGCCCCGGCGCCGAAGCCTTCTTCCGCTACTTTATCGACGTGTACACATACACGTATCAGTCCCAGGACACAAGCATTCTGCGCAGCATCAGCGACAGCGACTGCAAGTTCTGCAGCAACACCATCGACAATGCCTTACGGGCGCATACCCAAAGGCGGCGGACCACAGGAGGAAACGCAACGGTTGTCGAAGTTACAGCTGCACCTGGAGACCCAGCAGACGGCCTTCTTGTGAATGCTGTCGTGAACCAGATGGAAGTGAGGGTTATCGATCAAGAGGGTGCCGTCGTCGACTCGGCACCAGCAGATCCAAAGATCAGGATGGACGCTGCGGTTCGCTGGAAGTCTGGGGCCTGGCAAATACGAGGGTTGCATGTCTTCGAGGCGAAGCCCTCGTGATAGCGGCAATGAAAGCGCTGGTTTCCTTAACTATGCCTCTAGTCATCTCAACAGGAATCCTCCAGGATGCCCAGGGGGGTAGTGACAGCGGCCCCGGAAACTCTAGCTTTCATGCAAACCAAGGTGAAGGTGAGACCGACATCCTGGGGAGAACCTGGCAACCCAAAGCTGAGGGAAATGAATCAGCAACAAAATCAACAAGGGCGCCGACCCAACGATCCGACAACCCCCTGCTCGAGAGGAGGTTGGTGCCGGCTTGTCCGGGGAACACGCCGGAGACTGGGGGTGCGGACGGTCAGCTGTGCGCGGCTGCGCGGCAGTTCTGCGCTACCACTGGGGGTGACGGCACGTCCTTCTGGTTGTTCACCCGGCCGGTCGGGCAGGCTGCGGGATGGCGATTGGCGGGGCAGGAATGCTTGTCGCCGCAAGAGGCCGCCACGGCGGCAGCGGCGCCGGTACCGGTGGTGACCGCAGAGGACTTCCGCAGGCTTCCCTTGCCCGCAGGGGTCATCCACATCCAGCCGGGTAACGGACGGGCTCTGATCAACGTCCCGACGAACGTCTACCTCGATGCCTCCGCTCGGATCCTGCCCACCGTGATCCTGGGGCAGGCCGTCAGGGTCAGGGCAACACCTGTGCAGTATCGCTGGTCCTTCGGCGACGGGTCCTGGCTCCAGACCACCGACCCCGGAGCCGCCTATCCCAACCTTCGCACCACGCATACCTACGCCACCACGGGCGTGATGCCGATCGGGCTGACCACGGTCTACCATGGCGAATACTCCGTCGCCGACGGCGCCTGGCTGCCCATTGACGGCACCGCCCAGGTCACCACCCCACCCGTGCCCCTCACCGTCGTCGCCGCCCGCGCGGAACTCGTCGATGCCGCACTGCCGACCTGACGCACCGTCGGACCGTTTTCCCGCCAAGTCATGGCCTCCTTCCGATCCCACCAAGCACCGGCACAGCGCGGCCGTGATGGCGAAGTCGACAGATGCCTGGCTTGACGATCTCCAGTCCCTCGAACAGGCCGACGATCTGTTGGGTGGTCCGCGGGGTGAATGCACCGGCCTGGACACTGTAGCGAACTGCGGCCGCTCGGGTGGCCGAGCCCATGTCGTCGTCGTCCGCCACCACCTGGGAGATCATGAAGTAGGATCCGGACGCAAGGGCTTCCCGCAAAGTACGGAGGATGCGCTCGGGACGAAAGACATCCGAGATGAAATGAATGATCGCAGACAGGAGTACCGCCACCGGCCGGCCCAGATCGACAATCTCGGAATGCCGACGCACGTCGGCGAGGATTCCCATGGGGTCGCACAGGTCGCCCTCGAGCACGAGCACTCCCGGGTCGTCGGCCATCAACGCCCGAGCATGAGCCAGAACCACCGGATCGTGATCAACGTAGATGACACGGGCATGCTCGTTCACTCGCTGGGCGATCTGATG
The DNA here is from genome assembly GCA_036518955.1 of Kineosporiaceae bacterium. GTDB lineage: Bacteria > Actinomycetota > Actinomycetes > Actinomycetales > Kineosporiaceae > DATDMG01. The sequence goes on from DATDMG010000025.1 coordinate 13,923, forward strand.
GACATTACCGGCCGTGGGCAATCCGGAACCGATGTCGATGAACTGGTCGATCCCTTGCCCCGCGAGCCAGAGCACCGAGTCACGAAGGTACGCGCGACTCGCGCGGGCGCCCATGACTGCCCACGGAGCAGTGAGAGCCACCTGATCGCCGACGTCCCGATCGCAGGCATAGTTGTCCTTGCCGCCAAGCCAGTAGTCGTAGATCCGAGCCGGGTTGGGTCGGGTCGGACCGTAAGGGATCTTTGGCCGGATCGACTCGTTCTCCTCCGACATTCGGTCTACTTCCGGAGTGTGACACGGGCCTGCCGCACGCACCTGGCCGGCAACAGCCCTGACGGGGCAGCCACGTACGACACCGGGTCAGCGCTCCCGTTCCGGAGCGGGCGAGATCGGGATCCGCGGTTCGAGCGAGGCGAACGGCTGCGGGTACAAGGGTGGCGGGTACGGCGGTGGTCCGGACCGCCGACCGCCGGTCCGCACCATCACCTGATTCCAGCACCGGCGCACCACTCCAGCCACCCGGGCAGCTAGGTCACGACGTGGCATGCAGACTCCTCCTCCGGTCCATGGGGGGCTCTCGGCCCGGCCCTCGACGGCCAGGAACGGGCCGCCGCTCCCTTCATTCCAAGGTTCGTATCCCATCGGGCGTACTACCAGGATACCGCATAATCGATGTGGATTCCACATGTCGGCCACCATGACCAGCGGTCCCTGAGGTCGCCCATGGGACGCCCGAATGGGTTAGTTTGGGAGCGTTGCGCCGTATCCTCGAGCACACAAGACCGTCAGCGAGATCGGGGGGCCGATGACTGAGGCACCAGCTTTGCCCTGGTACCTGCGCCGCGAGGGTGAGTTCGACTCGGCGGCGCTGCGCGCGCATGACCAGGACGGCGGGATCGCCCGCGTGACAACGCCGAACGGCGTGGAGGCGTGGCTGGTGACGCGCCTCGCGGATGTCCGCGAGGTCCTCGCGGACGCGCACCGGTTCAGCAATGTCATCCCGCTGCCCCTGGCCAGCCGGATCCAGGGCCAGGAGCTGACCCCCGCACAGTTGCGCCTCAACCGCGCCGGTAACCTGCTCTCGGCGGATCCGCCCGACCATACCCGGCTGCGCAGACTGCTCACCCCCTTTTTCACGGTGCGCCGGATGCGCCGGTTGGAACCCCGGATCGCGGAGATCGTCACGGCACACCTCGACGCCATGGAGCGGTCCGGGCCCCCGGTCGACCTGGTCGAGGCGTTCGCGCTACCGGTCCCGTCGCTGGTCATCTGCGAACTCCTCGGCGTCCCGTACGACGACCGGGGGGACTTCCAACGTCTGGCCAACCGGCTGCTGGACCTCTCCCTGGCACCGCGCGAGCGCAGCCAGGCCTTCCTGGACTCGCGGGCCTACCTCGGCACCCTCGTCGATCGGGCGCGGGTCGAGCCCTGGCCGGGCATCCTCGGTGATCTCGTCCGCGAGCATGGCGACGACCTCAGTCGCGAGGAGCTGGCGGGCATCGGCAACCTGCTGCTGATCGCCGGGCACGAGACCACGGCCAACATGCTCGGCCTCGGCACCCTCGCTCTCCTGCGTCACCCTGAGCAGTTGCGGCTCGTCCGCGACCACCCGGAGCGGGTGGAGGCCGCGGTGGAGGAGCTGCTGCGCTGGTTGGGCATCGTGACGACGGCATTCAGCCGGGTCACCACCGAACCGGTGGTCCTGGGTGAGCAGAGCATCCCGGCCGGGGAGTTGGTGCTGGCATGCCTGCCGGCCGCGAACCGCGACCCTGACCTACCGCACCCCGACGTCCTCGACGTCACCCGTGGCGCCATCGGGCACCTCGCGTTCGGGCACGGGCTGCACCACTGCCTCGGAGCGCCGCTCGCGAGGATGGAGATGCGGCTTGCGTTCCCGGCCCTGCTCCGGCGGTTCCCCGACCTGCATCTCGCCGAGACGGAGGCGCCGGTGGTGCTGCGCACCGCCAGCGTCGTGCACGGCGTCACCTCGTTACTCGTGGCATGGTGATGTACTCGTGGCATGGTGACCCGCTATCGGGGTGGCACCGAAGGGAAGGGTGAGAGGCGTGTCAGGTCACGTCGGTCAGCTCGTGGTGGACCGGGATCTGTGCATCGGCGCCGGGCTGTGCGTCCTGACCGCGCCGGACGTGTTCGACCAGGACGACGACGGGCTGGTCGTCGTCCTGGCCCGGGACGGCGCCGATCCCGGCGCCGGCCCGCACACCGACGCTGTCCGGGAGGCGACCCGCCGCTGCCCTTCCGGGGCCCTGACCTGGCAGGAATGAGCCGAGGCAGAGCGTCGAGACCGAGGTGGCCGGCGGCCGCGACCGCTCGAGGAGTCCACCGACCGAATCCCCCCGCGCTGAGCTACCGGCGCGCCGGAGCTTCGAAGGACACTGGCGCGCATGCACAACGACCGCAGCCTCGTGGAGAAGCGTCTGAGCCGGGTCCTGTCCGAACGCGTCCTGCCGGCCGTCTACACCGATCGGGCGCCGCTGGAGCTGCAGGTCTGGCACGTGCCCGGCGAGCCGGTCCCGGTGGCCGAAGCCCTCGCCGCCCGCTACCAGCCGTTCGCCGTCGGTGACGCCTGGGGACCGCCCTGGTCCACCAGCTGGTTCCGGGTCACCGGAACGATCCCCGGGAGCTGGGCCGGTCGGCGCGTCGAAGCCCTGTTCGACCTGGGGTTCGGCGGGGACTGGCCGGGTTTCCAGGCGGAGGGGCTGGCGTACGACGCGAACGGCGTCCCGGTCAAGGGCATCGAACCGCAGAACCGGTACGTGCCCATCGCGGCTCCGGCGGACGGGGGCGAGCCGGTCCACCTGCTCATCGAGGCGGCCGCCAACCCGGAGATCCTGGCGAACGGGTTCCGGCCGACCCCGCTCGGCGACAGGCTCACCGCGGGCGACGCGCCGCTGTACCGGTTCCGGGCCGCCGAACTCGCCGTTCTCGACGAACCCACCTGGCAGCTCGGGCTCGACATGCAGGTGCTGCGCGAGCTGATGGCCGAGCTGGGCACCGACGACCCGCGCCGGCATGAGATCCTCCGGGCCCTTGAGCGCGCCCTCGACGTCCTGGACGGCGGCCCGCTGCCGGACGTCGCGCCGCTCGCCCGCGCGGAACTCGCCGAGATGCTGGCCCGGCCGGCGCACGCCAGCGCGCACGTGCTGTCCGGGGTGGGGCACGCGCACATCGACAGCGCGTGGCTGTGGCCGCAGCGGGAGACGGTGCGCAAGGCGTCCCGCACGTTCGCCAACGTCACCGCGCTGGCGGCGGAGTACCCGGAGCTGGTGTTCGCCTGCTCGCAGGCGCAGCAGTACGCGTGGGTGAAGCAGCGCTCTCCCGAGATCTTCGAACGGATCCGGGCCGCGGTGAAGGCCGGGCAGTGGGCGCCGGTCGGTGGGATGTGGGTCGAGGCCGACGGCAACCTGCCCAGCGGCGAGGCGCTGGCCCGCCAGCTCGTGCACGGCAAGCGGTTCTTCCTGGAGGAGTTCGGCATCGAGACGCGTGGCGTCTGGCTGCCGGACTCGTTCGGCTACACCGCAGCCTTCCCCCAGCTCACCCGGCTCGCCGGGATGCACTGGTTCCTCACCCAGAAGCTCTCCTGGAACGACACCAACGCCTTTCCGCACCACACCTTCTGGTGGGAGGGCATCGACGGCAGCCGGGTGTTCACCCACTTCCCGCCGATCGACACCTACAGCGCGACGTTGCGGGGTGACGAGGTCGCCCGCGCCGTCCGCAACTTCGCCGACAAGGGCGCCGCCGGCCGGTCGCTCGCCCCCTTCGGCCACGGCGACGGCGGCGGCGGCCCGACCCGGGAGATGCTCGAGCGGGCCCGTCGGCTGCGCGATCTGGAGGGATCGGCACGGGTGGTGATCGAGACGCCGGACGCGTTCTTCGCCGCTGCGGAGGCGGAGTACCCGGAGGCGCCGGTGTGGTCCGGCGAGCTCTACCTCGAGCTGCACCGGGGCACCTTCACCACCCAGGCCCGGACCAAGGCCGGCAACCGCCGCAGCGAGCACCTGCTGCGCGAGGCGGAGCTGTGGGCCGCGACCGCCGCCGTCCGCACCGGGGCCGACTACCCGGCCGACGCGCTGGACCGCCTCTGGAAGGTCGTGCTGCTGCACCAGTTCCACGACATCCTGCCGGGGAGCTCCATCGCCTGGGTGCACCGCGAGGCGGAAGCCACCTACCGGCAGCTGCACGCCGAGCTGGAGTCCCTGATCGGCGCCGCCGCGGCTCGGCTCGGCAGCGGGGCGGCCGCGCCCCTGGTGCTCAATGCCGGCCCGCGACGGCGCCGCGAGGTGGCTCTGATACCGGCAGGCCCGACGGTCCCGGCGGGCTCGACCGCGTCTCGCCCCGGGCAGCCGCTGGCGGACGGCGCGGTAGCCGTCCTCGTCGACGTCCCGGGGCTGGCCGCCGTCCCCCTCGACGTCGCCCTCGCCGCGGCGACCGCTCCTGACGTCGCACCGGTGACGGTCGAGGACCGACCGGGCGGTGGCGTCGTCCTCGGCAACGGCCTGGTACGCGTGGAACTGGACGGCGACGGGCTGCTCTCCTCGGTGCGGGATCTCGGCGCGGGCGGACGCGAGGTGCTCGCACCCGGCACCCGCGGCAACCTGCTCCAGCTGCACCCGGACCGGCCCGCGCAGTGGGACGCCTGGGACGTCGAGCGGCACTACCGGCACCGGAGGACCGACCTCACCACCGCGGACGCCGTGGAGGTCGAGGACGCCGGGGCGCTGCTGGCGACCGTACGGGTGCGGAGGTCCTTCGGTGCCTCCACGCTGAGCCAGACCGTGTCGCTGCGTGCCGGCAGCCCGCGGATCGACGTCCACACGGAGGTGGACTGGCAGGAGCGCAACGCGATCATGAAAGCGGCCTTCCCGCTGGACGTGCACGCCGACCGGAGCACCGCCGAGATCCAGTTCGGGCACGTGCACCGGCCCACGCACACCAACACCGGCTGGGACGCCGCCCGCTTCGAGGTGTACGCGCACCGCTGGGTGCACGTCGGCGAGGCAGGGTACGGCGTCGGACTGCTCACGGACTCCACGTACGGGTACGACGCCGGCCGGCACACCCGGGACGACGGCGGGACGACGACGACCGTGCGGCTCAGCCTGCTGCGGGCGCCGCAGAGCCCGGACCCGCAGGCGGACCGGGGCCTGCACCGGTTCGGGTACGCGCTGCTGCCCGGCGCCGGGATCGACGCCACGATCGCCGAGGCGTACGCCTTCACGCTACCGCTGCGCACGGTGCTGCCCTCCGACTCCGCCGAGCCGGTGGATCCCCGGCCGCTGGTGACGCTCGTCGACGTCGGCGAGCGTCCGGCGTCCGCCACCGTCGAAGCGGTCAAGCTCGCGGACGACGGTTCCGGCGACGTCGTCGTCCGGCTCTACGAGTCACTCGGCGGCCGGGCGACGGCCCGGCTGGTGCCGGGCTTCGCCGCCACCTCCGCAGTGGTGACGGACCTGCTCGAACGGCCGCTCGACGGCGCCCGGCCGGCGGCGGTCGAGGACGGCGTGGTGGAGCTTGGGCTACGACCGTTCCAGGTCGTCACGGTGCGGCTCGCACGATGACGCTGCGCCCTGGGCGGCCCGGGCTGACCAAGCCGCACCGGCCGCCGGCCGGTGCGACTCGGTCACCTCACCGCCCCACAACTCCTCGCGGAACGGAGGTCAGAAGAAATCCGGGCGGCGCCGCACATCGGCGCAGGTCGGGGCGACTTCCATGGTCAGATAAGGCCAGGCTTCGCCTGCGGCGACGGGACGTAGCCGAACGCGGCGGCCTCATCTGGCACCCAGATCAGCCTCATCGAGGGTGGAGATCCACCGACCACCGTCGCTACATCCCGCGATGGTCGGTGGGCAACCTCAGCCGGCATACGCCCCGCAGGCCCCCGACCCCGGAGCCGCTCGTCGACCCGAACGCCCCTCTCGTAAACCGATCTTCGTCTGCCTTGGAGTCACGTCGGTGTAGTTCACAGATGCACAAATCATCTCTGCACTTGCAAACATGATTTGTGCATCTCATCATGGGGGACGTGCCGCTCTTCGATACCCCCCAACTGCGACAGCGAGACCTCGAGGTCCTGGCAGGCATCGATGCTCACCGAGCATCCCTCAGAAGCTTCCTGAGCACACCCAGACGTTGGAAGGGCCAACTCAGGCGCAACCTGCGTGCTCGCGCCGTGCGGGGATCCAACAGCATCGAGGGCTACGAGGTCAGCCTTGACGATGCCCTGGCGCTGGTGGAGGGCGACGAGGCAGTCGACGCGGACCACAAGACGATCCTCGAGGTGAGCGGCTATCGCAACGCGATGACGTACGTTCAGCAACTCGCCGAGGACTCCCACTTCACACTGGACCAATCGCTGCTTCGCAGCCTCCACTTCATGATGCTCGGCCACGACCTGAGCAAGAGCCCGGGCAGCTACCGAAAGGGGCCGATCTTCGTCCGTGACGAAGATGCGGACGAGACCGTCTACGAGGGGCCGGACCACGAGAGGATCGGCGAACTCATGGCCGAGCTCGTCGAGGAGACATCAGCGTTCATGGCGACGGATACTCCCGTCTTCGTCACCGCAGCGATGGCGCACCTCAACCTGGTCATGATCCACCCATTTCGGGACGGCAACGGCAGGATGGCGCGCACCCTGCAAACGCTCATCCTGGCGCGAAACCAAATTCTCTCGCCCGAGTTCAGCAGCATCGAAGAGTGGCTAGGGCGCAACTCGACCGCCTACTACGAAGTGCTGTCCCAGGTCGGCCAAGGCAGCTGGCACCCCGAGAATGACGCCTCTCCTTGGGTACAGTTCAACCTGCGCGCGCACCACATGCAGGCCCAGACCGTCCTCGATCGAGTCAATGAAGCCGAAGACCTCTGGACTCGCCTACAAGCGCTTGCCGCAGAACGTCGACTTCCGGAACGGACGATCTCGGCTCTCTACGAGGCAGCGCTTGGCCTACGTGTGCGTCGGACCAGGTATCAAGAGGAAGCCGGCGTCGAAGACGCGACGGCTGGACGCGATCTCAGGATCATGGCCGAACGGAGTCTGCTACTGCCTCAGGGGCAGACGCGCGGCCGCTACTACGTGGGAAGCCCCGAGCTTCGGGAGATCTACCGCGCGCTACGGACCGAGCGTCCCCGGCGCATCGTCGACCCCTACGACCCGGCCAATGACGATCTCGGTCCGCATCGCCGGAAGCGAATGATCACTGTCGAACCGGACCACGACTATTGACCTCCGCCAGTAGCGGCACCGTCCGGTGATCGCGGTCGACGAGCCATCCGCTGAAGCCCGGCAGGCCGACGACGATCCGTCCGCACGGTATCCGCACAACCAGTCACTTCAGCCCACGCGCCACCCCAGCCCGGCTCGGACTGGACAATCCGGACAGCGACAGCTGGCACGCATCGGCTCAGGTCAGCGGCTGCTTGCGTCGCCACGCGAGATCCACGACCACAGCAGCCCACGGCGACCGTGAACATCCCGAACGTGCCCCGCCGGGCGAACACCGGCGCGAACACCTGCAACACCGCGGCCCACGACTCCGGAAGGATCATGAGCGGAACGTAGGTACCGGACATCACCAGCCATGTCCGACATGCCGCGAACAACCGTACCCGGGCGACGACGGCCGCCATCATGGACCCCGTGCCCGCCACCCCGACCAGGCCACCAGGGACACCACCACCGCGCGGATCATCGCCCACGTCCGTCTCGGCCGGCCCCACCTGGACGACGTCGTGATCACCTTCCGTGCCAGCTCTGCTACGTCGCCCTGCCCGCACTCCGCCGCGCCCGCTGGCGCAGACCGACACCACCAGCACCGGTGCCCCGCCCGCGCTACCAAGGCCACATCACCAAGGCCACATCGACCGCTGGAAGATCGCGATCTACTAGTACAGCACCGAGAGCCACACCGAAGCCGAACCACCCACCAGCGGACCCCGCACCGCCACCCCCGAAAAGGGGCGGGTGGGTGATCTCCCCGCGGTGCAGCGGCGCGGGGGCGTGCACATCACGGCAAGGGGTGGCCAATCGTCTTCTCGATCCATGCCCGGTTTTGTGGAACGTTGGTGTAGATGCCGGAGGCTTCGCACGCGGGACCGCTGCCACCATTACGGCTGGTCACCCCAATGAGCCGCCACTCCCCCGCCTGATGCACCATGAGGGGGCCGCCGGAGTCGCCGTCGCAGCCGCTCGTGCCACGATGCTGGGGATCCTCGACGCACAGGTCGCCCGGGTGCGTGTGCTGGCAGACCGTGCCGCGGGTCAGGGCACTGTCCACCTCTTGCAGTTCGACCGGGTACTCCTCGCTGTCCGGCGACGTCACCCCCCAACCGATCAGCCGCACCGGGCTGCCGACGGCCGGGACGCGGCCGAGCTTCATCGGCCGATAGGACACCGGTATGGCAAGCTTGAGCAGGCCGATGTCCTGGTAGGACGACCGGGCGGACCCTGCTGGAAACCGGATCTCCTGGGTCACTGATACCACCTGGCCATTGGCATTCCACTTCGACGAGCCGATCCGGATGCGGTCGCTCTTCGAATCCGCGGAGGCACAATGACCGGCGGTGACCGCCCACCGAGGATCGATCAGGACCGCCCCGCAGTCGTGCATGTACTCACCTTTGGAGTCCTTCTTCTGAATCGAGACCATCGCCGGGTACAGTTGCGTGGCCGGATGCCCACCCACGATCGCATCGGCTGCCGTCGCGCTGCCGGCCACAAGACCGCCCATCACCAGCATGACCATCGGCATCCGCCGTGTCCGCCTCGTGCATCGCAGAGCGAATCGGTTCTTTCGCGTCATGACCATCTCCCGTGCGAAGTTAACGACCGACGGATACGCCGGTCATGGTTGGGACATGTACCTGCGCGAGACCTCCCGGCAACTCGGGCCAGACCCAGCCTGCGCAGAGAATGCTTGCACCTGAGGTTCATTCCGTGGAGTGAGGGCGGCGCGGTCATAGCCTTTGTTCGGCTGGGATTGCCAGCCGAACCGGAGGAATCGGGGCCAGCAGGACGTCCATCCACGCGTGTACCCGCAGGACGCGGTTGCCTACCGGCAGCAGCCGGTTGCCGCGTAGGCGAGTGCCCCGGTGACCAGGAGCGCCGCGGCGACGAGGTTCGCCAATCTGGTGCCCGCCGGCTGCAGCAGCCAGGTCAGCGTCATCGGCGCAACGACGCCGCAACCGAGTCACCAGCCACGGGGAGGTGCGACGGTACAACTCATCGAACGCTTGCCGATCCCGCCGCGCGATCCGGCGGACCGGCTCAGCCTCATAGACCTCACCAACGGCACCTACTGCACTGATCTCCGACACCCGCCACTCCATGTCCATGACCAGCCGGTCGACAGGGCGACATTCACCGGCACCGTGATCCTCATGCCCGGCCAGACGCGACCTATCCCAACTCCGGTTCGCTCAGCACTGTGAGACACGACACGCCTTGTCGCCTCGCGTGATCCCCCACGCTCACCCGGTTGCTCCAGCTCGGGGCGATCACGTGGGCGAACCGGCTCGTACGCTCCACCCTTAGGAGCCGTTTCCAGTTGATCATCCAATGATGTGATCAAGGATCTGGAGGCGTCGAGTGGGCTCCATGGGTGGGCATCTGTCGGCGCGGAGCTCCTGTTGAACAGGTGTACACCCCTTCCAACAGGAGCTCCCGATGCTGTCGTATCCCAGCGGGCGCTCTGGGGCCGGCCACGCGGCGGGCCTGAGCTACCATTGCGCGGCCGGCGTGCACAATTGTGCTCGTAAGTGCACTTTATGCAAACCAATTCCACCACTTGAGTGTCCATTTCGTCCTGCGCTTGGTGGTGCAGATAGTATGGGCACGCCACGCTCAGAATGTGCCAGCCGCAAGCACCGGACCCGTCCCGCGCGTCGTCGCGGCGAACGTGCGCGCCCTCCGGGCCAGGCTTCGCCTGCGGCAACGGGACGTAGCCGAACGCGGCGGCTTCTCTGTCACCCAGATCAGCTTCATCGAGGGTGAGCGTCGCCGGGTCGCCGTCGACGACCTCGCCGGCCTCTGCCGCGGACTCGGCGTCACCCTGGCCGACCTGCTCGACGGCACCGACCCCCGCGACCTGCAGGACATGGGCCTCACAGACTGAGCATCACAGCGCCTTCGGCATCACCCTGGTGGAGCTCCTCGAGGACGGCTGGCCCAACGACCTCCGCACGCTCGGCCTGGCGCCGGTGGAGGACGTCCGCCCCGGCCGGTCATAGGCCGCCAGTTGGTCGGGGACCCTCCTCCGACAGCCAGAGCACAGGTTAAGGATTCTGTCGCGTATTTGTCGCGACCAACCGCGTGACGCCGCTCGGAACCGCACACGGCCGCACTCCGACCCCAGACGCACGAACGGCCCCTCATCGGCGTTCAAGCTGGTCAGGGGCCGTTCTTGCAGCCTGCGGAGGCCCTCTCTGCCAACCTTGTGTGAGACACGAAGGACGTGTCCTCGCATGTAGCTCGAGGGCGAAGGGTACACCCACTGGTGATCGCGCTCGACGTCCGCCGGTGACAGCCGGACGGCCAGGCCGGCTGGCGGGCGATGGCTGTGCCACCGCAGATTCGGCAGTTCCGGCCCTGGTGTTGGGCGAACGTCTGCCGATCGTCTCGCCCCGTTCCGCAGCGGTCCCCCGCGGTCAGCACCCAACCGGGATGCGATCCTTGAGCAGAGCGAGGGTCTGGTAGACCCATTCCTTGGCTGCCCGGCGGAACCCGAGCGCCGCCCCGGTGTCGGTCACCGCGACGCTGGTCCCGGTGCCGGACAAGCAACGGTCGAACAGCAGCCGCGCCCGTGACACGTGGTAGGCCGGAGTCACCACGGAGACCCGCTGCCAGCCCCGCTCCCGTGCCAGGTCCCGGACCGCGCGGGCCTCGCCCTGCGTGGTCATCGGTTCCGGCAGGAAGCACTGCGCCGCCTTCCCCGAAGGCCCTAACGCGGAACCGCACAGGCCGTGATCCTCTGCCATCTCGTGGCCTTCGGTGGAAACCACGAGCACGCCCCGCGGATGGGCTGTCGCGAGCTGCACGCCCCGGTCGAGCGCCCCGTCCTGGCCGACCGGCCCGAGCACCACGACCGCGTCCGGGTCGCCCGGGGCATCCACTCTCGGGCTGGCGACCGCCGCCACCTGGAGCCCCACCACGACCAGCCCGGACCTGGGACGGCGCCCATGCGTGGCGGGCCTGGGGGTCCACGGCCCGGAGCCGATCGAGGGTCGTCCTCACCTCATGCGCCCGCCAGGGCCGTTGTCGTCGATCAGCGCGGTGAGCGGGCACATCGGTAGAGGCTGCAGATGTCCGCCGGCGAACCAGCAGCCGCCGTCCGGGCGGGTCGACGGGGTCGTGACGACGTGGCCGCCCCGGGCTCGCACGTCGATGCCCCAGCATGGGTGCTACTCGCGGTGCCTGCGCAGGCCGGCCTTTCCCCGGCCCGACCTCGAACTCTCCGGGCGCGGACCAGTGTTTACGCGGATTCCGCACCGCTGCGGATTTCCTAGCCTCCGAGTGTCCTGGTCACAACACCAGCTCAGGAGGGCACGTGGACATCCACTTCAAAGACTCGCGTGAGGCCGCAGCGCCGGCCGAGATCCTGTTCGACGTCATCGTGGACTACGCCTCGTACCCGCGGTTCAACCCTGCGGTGAGCGGGATCGACGTGGTGCGGCACGGCCGCGACGGGGCCGAGTTCGTCGCCCGGCGCCGGACGGCGATCGGGCGCACCGCGCACGCCTACGACGCCTACCGGCTGGGCGCGGACCTCGTCGTGGAGCGTACCTACGAGGGGATGCCCGGTGCCCGCTCGATCTGGACGGTGCACCCGCTGGACGGCGGCCGATGCCTGCTGACCATCGACGCTGCGATGCCCCTCGGGCCGATCCGCGGTCTGATCATGAAGCCGCTGTTGCGGAGGATCTTCTACCGGCTCAATTTCACCCCGTTCATCCGCGAGGCGGAACGCCGGGCGGCCGCGAGCGCGCCCGCCGGAGCCGGCTGACGCCAGCGGGGCTGCGCCAGCGGGGCTGCGCTCCTCAGACCCAGATCCGCGAGTAGTGGGCGTGAGGCTGGCGTTCCTTGATCGATATTGGGTTGTCGGGTGGGGTTTGTGTCTTCGGTCATGCCTATGGCCCGGCTGTCGCGCCGGGTGGGCGGGCTTCCACGGTTCCCTGGGGGTTCTGGTCGTGCTGGCGGGTTGAGTCCCTGGTGGTCAGCCGGTGGGTAGGGCCTGCAGGCGGGGCAGGACGACGCGGAGCAGGTTCGGGCCGGGCGGGGGGCGCAGGACGGTGGTCCGGCCGGGGTGGATGACCCTGGCGGGGATGTTGATCAGTTCGCGGCGCAGCCGGGCGATGGTGCGCCGGCCTCGGCCGTTGCCGCGGTCGATCCCGGACAGTTCCTGGATCCAGGCCGAGACGGCGGTGGCGAGCAGAGCGGCCCACATCCAGACCCGGTTGACCGTCTTGTCGGCGGAGGGCATGTGGCGCAGGGCGGCGCCGTGCTTGCCGTCCTTGTTCAGCGCTTCGATGTCGGTGCGGTGGCGGTACCAGTGCTCGACCTCGGCGAGCAGTTCGGCATCCACGGTGTCGGGGTCCACGGTGTCCAGCGTGCGGTCGTCGGGCGTGCCGTGAGGGGCGTGGACGGTCTTGTTGGTGAGGATGAACGAGTACCCGTACACGTGGTCGAGGTGTCCGTCCAACGCCAGGGCGAGTTGATCCTTGGGGATGGTGCGGCGCTTGCGGGCGCGGGGGTCGCGGGAGACCTGGTCGGCGCGGATGCGGGTGCGGCGGGCCAGGCACACGATCTGTTTCGGCCAGCCCTTGGGCGCGTAGGGAATCACCGCGACCTCGGTGTGGTCCATGCCGATCACCGGCACGTACTGGTGGTCGGGCACCGCGGCGGCGGCCCGCCATACCGCCTGGTTGCGCTTGACCCCGATCGCGAACTCGATGCCCAGGCCGTCAGCGGCGATCGCGGCGTCGGCGGCGAAGTACCCGGCATCCATCCGCAACGCCACCTTCCCCGACCTGTTCCCTGATGACGTGTTCCCTGACGACGTGCCCGTGGCGAGGTCCGGCAGGGCCGAGATCAGGTTGGCGTGGGTGCGTTCGATCAGGGCGACCACGCTGGAGCGGGGGTCGTCGTCCCCGGCCAGCAGGTCCGCGGCCAGCGGGACGCCGAGTTCGGCCCACAGCACGATGTCGGCCCGGTAGGCCCGCTGGCCTTGGTAGTTGTAGGCCGCCCCGGCCTTGGTCGGCCCGTACACCTCGATGTCGGTGGCGTCGATGTCCAGGGTCACCTGCCGGGTCAGCGCCGAGGCCCGGACCTGACCCACCAGGCCCAGCGTCCGGGCGTTCACCGCGGCGATCGCGGTCTCGATACCGGTGAACATCTCGTCGGTGAACCGCTTGGCCAGCCCTGCCACGGTGGTCGAGGCCGGCGTCGGGACCGGTTCGAGTTCCTGCCCGGCGACATCGGCGCGGCGCCGGTCCAAGGACACCAGGTGGTCCCCGCCAGCCAGCTGGCAGGACGCGATCGCGGTCAACGTCTGCCCGCCGGTCAGACCCCGGTCGCGTTCCTTGAACCCGGGCAGATACTCGTCCAACGACCGGACCAGGCCCAGCACCCGGTCCAGTTCGGTCACGGCGACCACCCCGGCCGACGCCGTCAGCGCCGGGTCCGGCTTACCGATCCGCACCCGACGGCGCCGCGGGGAACGGGCGGACTTGGCCCGGCCGGACCGCTTCGGTCGACACGCTCGTACACTCACTGATCGGGTGCCTTTCTGCCTGCACGATAGTGATCTTCGCAAATCCCATCCTTGCAGGCCGAAAGGCACTCTTGCTTTCAAGATCCCTCGTCAGCTCGCGCCACTACTCGCGGATCTGGGTCAGA
>DATDMG010000026.1:0-12956 GCA_036518955.1 Kineosporiaceae bacterium
TGACGACGTCGGGAAGGCCGCACGGGCACCGGTGCGCCACCTCGACCACGCCACGGGGCCGGCGGCCGAGTTGTGCCTGGACGGCGCTCAGGTCGGCGGCGTCGACGGGCGGCGAGCCTGCCGCTACCGGCGCGCCGCCGACGCCTGCTCGGTCGTCGGGTCGCCGGCCATCCGGATCGAGTCCCACACCTTCGTGTACCACACCTCGTCCTGGTTCCCGGCCGGACGGGCCGCAGCCACCGAGCGCGGGTCGGCCTGCGACGCCGGCTGCTTGCCGCCGTCCAGGACGACGAGGCCCGTCTCGCCCGGCATCACGACGTGCAGCCGCTCCCGGGCCTGGGCCCGCACGTAGTTCGGGTCGTCCCACCGGGCGCGTTCGGCGGTCAGGGCGTCGACCTCCTTCTGCAGCTTCCGTACCTGCTCCTCGCCCTGGGCGAGCTGCGCCCGCTGGGTCACCCACGGCCGGACGTAGGGGGCCAGCAGCAGGGCGAGCACGAGCACCACGCCGGACAGCATGGTGACCGGGCGGACGAGCGGAGGCCTGCCCCGGCCCGGCGCGGCCGGCACCGCACCGTGGAGGCCTCCGGGGGGAGTCTGCACGCCCGGGAGCGGCCGTGACGGAGCCCGTCCGGACGACGGAGGTCGGGTGGCCTGCTGCCGCGGAGGAGTAGGGCGACCGGCGGCGCGCGCCGTCGCACGCGCCTTCGCGGCACCGGGATGCGGGGCGGTCGGACGGCGCGGTGGCATCTCCAGACCATCGCACGTCGAACCCGACGGACCGCGGCTATCAGCCCGTGGCGCCCGACGTGTCGCCCTCGCCGGCGCGACCATGACGCCGACTGGCGAGGCCGTTCGCACCGGCCGGCCCGAGCAGCGTGGAGAATTCCAGCGTGCCCCTGAACAGGGTGGAGCTCACGAATCCTGACGCTGGATCGCGCACCGCGCGAAGGAATCCTCGCACCGAGCGGAAGTTGGCGTTGTCGGCCAGGACCACCGACCCCGGGTGCAGCCGGTCCCGCGCCAGGTGCAGCACCTCCAGGTACTGGTCCTTGTGACCGTCGAGGAACAGCAGATCGACCGAGGTGGGCAGTGCCTCCGGCAACGTGGCCAGCGCGTCCCCTTGCCGCAGGTCGACGAGCCCGCCGAGCCCGGCGCGCTCCAGGTTCGCCCGGGCCGCGGCGCACTTGCCCGGCTCGATCTCCGTCGCCACCACCGAACCCGGCAGCGGAGCGCGCTCACCCTCCCCCAGGTCGTCGTCGGCAAACGTGGCGGCGACGGCGGCCGCCAGATAGATCGTCGAGATCCCGAAGGAGGTACCGAACTCGACGACCGTGCGGGCACCGGTGGTACGCGCGATCTGGTAAAGGAAACGGCCTTTCGCGGGGCTCACCGGAAGGTACAGCTCGCGCAGCAGGTCCGGGTCCCAGCCCCCACCCCGCAGGAGCCGGAACCACGGCGACGGCCCCTTGCCGATCGCCCTTCTCAGATCGCCTCGTGCCTCGCGGTGCAAGGCGTCGAGCACGCTCCGCACGACGGGATCCTCGTACCGCACCATCGGCCGCCTCCCGGTCCGATCACTGGCCGTCACCGTCACCGTCACCCGTCACCGTCGCCGTGCCCCGGCCCCGGCCTGGGGTCGGGCCGGGGTCGGGTCAGACCCGGGGTCGGTCGGGTCGGGTCCAGAGGTCAGCCGCGGAACCGAGGGAACGCGGACGCGCCCGCGTAGACGGCCGCGTCGTCCAGCTCCTCCTCGATGCGGAGCAGCTGGTTGTACTTCGCGACCCGCTCGGACCGCGCGGGCGCGCCGGTCTTGATCTGCCCGCTGCCCACCGCGACCGCCAGGTCGGCGATGGTGGTGTCCTCGGTCTCGCCGGACCGGTGGCTCATCATCGTCCGGAACCCGGCGCGGTGCGCCATCTCCACGGCGTCCAGCGTCTCGCTCAGCGTGCCGATCTGGTTCACCTTGACCAGCAGGGCGTTGGCGGCGCCCTCCTCGATCCCGCGGCGCAGCCGTGCGGGGTTGGTCACGAACAGGTCGTCACCCACCAGTTGCACCCGGCTGCCGAGGGCGCTGGTGATCGCCTTCCAGCCGTCCCAGTCGTCCTCCGCGAGCGGGTCCTCGATGGACACCAGCGGGAACCCGTCCAGCAGGCCGGTGTAGTACTCGATCAGCTCGTCGCTCGACTTCTGCTTGCCCTCGAAGGAGTACGAGCCGCCGGTGTAGAACTCGGTGCTCGCGACGTCCAGGGCGAGCGCGACATCGCTGCCGAGCGTGAAACCGGCCTTGTCGACGGCCACCGCGATCAGGTCGAGCGCGTCCCGGTTCGCCGGTAGGGCGGGGGCGAACCCGCCTTCGTCACCGAGGCCGGTGGCCAGGCCCCGGCTCTTCAGTACCGACTTCAGGCTGTGGTACACCTCGGCCCCCCAACGCAGGGCCTCCTTGAAGGTCGCAGCACCGATGGGAGCGACCATGAACTCCTGGATGTCGACCCCACCGTCGGCGTGAGCGCCGCCGTTGAGGATGTTCATCATCGGCACCGGCAGGACGTGCGCGTTCGGCCCGCCGAGGTACCGGAAGAGCGGCAGCTCCGCGGACTCGGCCGCGGCCTTGGCGACGGCGAGCGAGACCCCGAGGATGGCGTTCGCGCCGATCGTCCCCTTGTTGTCGGTGCCGTCCAGGTCGAGCATCGCCTGGTCGACCAGGCGCTGGTCGGCGGCGTCGAACCCGAGCAGTTCCGGGCCGAGCTGGTCGAGGACCGCGGTGACGGCCTTCTCCACGCCCTTTCCGCCGTAGCGGGCCTGGTCCCCGTCGCGGCGCTCCACGGCCTCGAACGCGCCGGTGGACGCGCCTGACGGGACGGCGGCGCGGGCGATGGTGCCGTCGTCCAGCGCGACCTCTACCTCGACGGTGGGGTTGCCGCGGGAGTCGAGGATCTCCCGGGCTCCGACGGCCTCGATACTTGCCACGTCTGTCTCCTGCTCATCTGGGGAACGGCTGGTCAGAACGCGTGGTGGGACGCGTGCTGGAAGGCGCGCCGTCGCGCCCGCTCACGGCCAGCCTATCCACCCAGTCAGACACCGAGCAGGGACCGCAGGTGCCGCGGCGGTGGCGAGCCGTGCGCCAGGACGGCGTCGTGCAACTGCCGGTCGGAGGCGTCCGGCCAGGCGTCGCGCAGCGCAGCCACCACGGCCGCGACCTGCAGCACGCCGACGTAGTACGTCGACAGCTGGGCCGAGGTCAGCAGAGCCCGGCGCCACTTGCCGGCCGCTTCGCCCTCCTCCTGGTGCCCCCGCTGCGTCATCAGCGCCATCGCCTCGGCCTCGCTCATCCCGTGGGTGTGCACCCGGACGTCGAGGATTGCGTTGATCGTGGACCTCAGCCGCATCTTCAGCTGCTGCAGGCGCAGGGCGTCGTCAGCCGCCGATCCCCCGGGCCGGCCCAGGCCGTGCCCGGCCATCAGCTCCTCCGCGTACACCGCCCAGCCCTCGACGAACGCACCGGAGGAGAGCGCGCGCCGCACCCGGGTGCCCGCCCGGTGCCGGGCCGCGTGGGCGAGTTGCAGCATGTGCCCCGGCATCGCCTCGTGCACCGCAAGGTTGCGCAGCATGTGGCCGTTGTACTCGCGGTAGAACGAGGCGATCCGCTCCGGCGGCCAGCCCTCCGGCGTCGGCGACACCGCGAAGAACGTCGGCTGCGGGCCGGCGGGACCGTCGGGTTCGAGCGGGCCCGGCGGGTCGCAGCACGCGACCGCGACGCCCCATCGGGCCGGGGGCATCACGATGATTCGGACCGGGTCGTGGGGGACCGTGACCAGGTCGAGCTCGCGGACCCGGGCGGTGGCGTCGGCGAGCGCACGCTCGCACAGCGGGAGGATCGTCGTGTCGTCGACCGGCGCCTGCGCCGCGAGCCGATCCAGGACCTCGCGCACCTGACCGGGTCGAGCAGGCGTGCCGGCGATCCGTGAGGCGACCTCCGCGATGCTCTCCTCGATGGCCTGCAGGTCGCTCTCGGCCCGGGTCAACAGGCTGTCCGGGCCGATCTCGCTGTCCAGGTCGTACCACAGTTTCGCGGCGTAGCGCTCCGGCCCGAGCCGGGGATCACCGTCGCTGACCGCGACCTGCGCCTGGAGCCACGCCCTGTGCTCCCGCAGCGCGTCGGCGGCCGCGTCCCGGGCACGCAGCAGCGCCCGGCCCGGGCCGACGACCGATGCCGCCAGGGCGTCGACGGCCCCGAGCAGTGTCTCGGTACCCCGAGTCCGGACGATCGCCGTCTCGACGTGCACCCCCGGCATGTCAGCCAGGACCGAGCGGGCCACCTCCAGCCGGTGCGGGACGGCGGCGAGCCGGGCGGTGAGGGCGGCGATCCGGTGCGGCGGGTCGGCGCCGTCACGGGCGATCAGCGGGTAGAGCGCCTCACCGGGCAGATGCACCAGCGGGTCCCAGGTGTGGCCGGCGAGCTCCTGCGCGGCCCACTGCTCCCGGGTCACCGCGGTCCGGAGGATCTCCAGGTCGACCCGGTCGCCCGGGTCGAGATCGGAGTCGTCAAGGTCGTCCAGGGCGGAGGTGGCCTGGTGCAGCCGGGCGACCCGGCGTGCCACGCCGTCCGGGGAAAGGTCGGTGAGCCGGTCGTCGAACCGGTGGTCTCCCAGTTCGGTCGCCCACTCCGGGGATTCCTCGAGCAGCGCGTCGAGCACGCGCTCCGCCGTCCGGCGGAACCTCTCCGAACCGGAGGTCGCGCCCACCGTCACGATCCGCACCGCGTCACGGCCCGGCCTCCGCACCCTGCCCGGGGGACGCACTCGGTGCCACGCCCCCCGGATCGGCATCGGCGAGCCGGCCGAGCGCGGCCCGCAGGGCGCCCTCCGCGTCCACTCCGTGCTCGGCGGCCAGCGCCACGGCGTCCAGCAACCGGCGCGCGACAGCGCCCTGGGGGCCGGCACCGGCGACCGCCAGCAGCCACTCGGTGGTGGCGAGCGGCGCGCCGGAGCGCCGCACCCGGCCGAGCATCTTCTGGGCGCGCGCCAGGGCCGGCAACGTGCGCGGGATCCCGTCGAACAGGCCCTTGCGCCGCTTCTCGGCGGCCTTGATCTGCTCCCAGTTGGCATGCACCTCCTCGGCACCCGAGACCGCCACGTCGGCGAAGACGTGCGGGTGCCGCCGGACGAGCTTGGCGACGATCCCCGCCGCGACATCGTCGATATCGAACGGCGCCTGGTCGTGTTCCGCCGCCAGCCGGGCATGGAACACGACCTGGAGCAGCAGGTCGCCCAACTCCTCGGCGAGATGGTCCCGGTCGCCGGACTCCACGGCGTCGACCACCTCGTGGGCCTCTTCGAGGAGGTAGGGCAGCAGCGACTCGTGCGTCTGCTCCGCGTCCCAGGGGCACCCGCCCGGCGAGCGGAGCCGGTCCATCACCGCCACGAGGTCGAGCAGCCGGGCGCCGGGGACGTCGTGGGAGCCGGTGATCAGCTCCACCTCGGGAGGCATCCGGCCGGTGGCCAACTGGGCGAGACGCTCGGCGAGAGCATCGGTCAGCCCCGGGTCGCCGTCCGGGGATCCGAGCCAGAGGACCTCACGCTCGGGAGCGGCCGCCTCCACCAGCCGGCCGGCCCGGGCGGCGACCGGGAGGTCGGCCAGGCTCTGCCAGGCGACACCGGCCCGGTCGAGCACGTCGGGCCACCCCGGAGCCGGCTCGGCCACCAGCACCTCGTCGGCCGCGACGACGTGCTGCCAGGCATCCCAGGCCAGCAGCCCGGGCGCTACCCGCGGGCTGACGACGAGCAGGACGATGCGACCGTCGGGCGCCGACACGGCTACTGCGAGGGTGTGGGGCTCGGGGTCGCGGTGGTGGGCAGCCAGTTCGGCTGGTCCGGCAGCAGAGTGCCGCGCTGCGGGTCGAAGGTGCCGTACCGCGGGCTGACCGTGAGGTGGTCATGGGCCAGCTCCTTGGTCACCTCACTCAGCGCCTCCTGGGTGGCGGTGGGCCCCAGTTGGTCGAGCTTGCCGAGGGAGCCGTTGGCCTGCAGCACGGTGACGGCCGCATCGGACGGCGTCAGCTTCGGGTCCTTCTGCGTGAAGATCCTGCGCGCCTCGTCGGGCGACGTCCCGGCGCCCCGGCGGGTCGCAACCTCCTGGATGTACGGCGCGGCGGCCAGCAGGTACAACACCGCCCGCTGGGATACCGGCTGGTTCTGGCCGTACAGCGTCTGGACGTCGGAGGTGGCGGACTGGACATCGGCGACGGAGATCCGCCGGCCACCCACCGTCGCCGCAGCCCCGGCCTCGGGCGTCCCGCAGCCCGCCAGCACGAGGGCGGCCACGCCGGTCACCACCACGGTACGCAGGACGCTGCGGGTCACGATGATCCCTTCTCGACACCCGGACGACGCGCGGACACTCTACCGGGCCCCCGCGGCGACCGCGGCGGCGCCCGCGACCGACCCGAGCAGCACGGCCTCGATCAGGTCGGACGCCCACCGCAGCACCTCGGCGTCGCGCAGCGGGGAGCCGCCGACCGGAGCGGTCATCGGCCGGGGAACCAGGATGGTGCGCACCGCGGGCTTCACCACCGACCCCCGGTACAGCCGGTTCAGCCGCAGCTGCGCCGAGTCGGGCAGCTCGACCGGGGCGAACCGGATGTGTTGGCCCTGCTGCGTGACCTCGGTCAGTCCGGCGCGGCGGGCGAGCAGCCGGAACCGGGCGACCGCGAGGAGGTTGTCGACCGGTGTCGGCGGCGCACCGTACCGGTCGACCAGCTCGGCCCGGACGGCGGCCAGCTGGTCGTCCGACCCCACCTCCGCGATCTTGCGGTAGGCCTCCAGGCGCAGCCGCTCCCCCGGCACGTACTCGTGCGGAAGGTGCGCGTCGACCGGTAGCTCGATCTTCACCTCCGGCCGCTCGACCTCGGTGTCGCCCCGGAACTCGGCAACCGCCTCACCGACCAGCCGCACGTAGAGATCGAACCCGACCCCGGCGATGTGACCCGACTGCTCGCCCCCGAGCAGGTTGCCCGCACCCCGGATCTCCAGGTCCTTCATCGCGACCTGCATGCCCGCGCCGAGGTCCGTGTGCTGGGCGATCGTGGTGAGCCGGTCGTGGGCGGTCTCGGTGAGGGGCCGCTCCGGAGGGTAGAAGAAGTAGGCGTACGCCCGCTCCCGACCCCGGCCCACCCGGCCGCGTAGCTGATGGAGCTGCGACAGCCCGAGGACGTCGGCCCGCTCCAGGATCAGCGTGTTGGCGTTCGAGATGTCCAGCCCGGTCTCCACGATGGTGGTGCAGACGAGGACGTCGAACCGCTTCTCCCAGAAGTCGACGATCACCTGCTCCAGCCGATGCTCGCCCATCTTGCCGTGCGCCGTCGCAATACGTGCTTCAGGCACTAATTCTCGCAGCCGGGCGGCCGCCCGCTCGATCGACTCCACCCGGTTGTGCACATAGAACACCTGCCCCTCGCGCAGCAGCTCGCGCCGGATCGCCGCCGCGATCTGCTTCTCGTCGTAGGCACCGACGTAGGTGAGCACCGGGTGCCGCTCCTCGGGCGGGGTGGCCAGGGTGGACATCTCCCGGATCCCGGTGACCGCCATCTCCAGGGTTCGCGGGATCGGCGTGGCGCTCATGGCCAGCACGTCGACGTTCGTGCGCAGCTGCTTGAGCTTCTCCTTGTGCTCGACGCCGAACCGCTGTTCCTCGTCAACGATGATCAAACCGAGGTCCTTGAAACGGACCTCGCCGGTGAGGAGCCGGTGGGTACCGATCACGACGTCCACCGCTCCGTCGGAGATACCGGCGAGCGTGACAGCCGTCTCCCGGTCGCTCTGGAACCGGGACAGCGCTCGCACCACCACCGGGAAGTTCTGGTAACGCTCGGTGAAGGTCTCCAGGTGCTGCTGCACGAGCAGCGTGGTGGGCACCAGGACGGCGACCTGTTTGCCGTCCTGGACGGCCTTGAACGCCGCCCGCACCGCGATCTCGGTCTTGCCGTAGCCGACGTCGCCGCAGATCAGCCTGTCCATCGGGATCGGCTTCTCCATGTCGGCCTTGACCTCCTCGATGCAGGACAGCTGGTCGGGCGTCTCGACGTACTGGAATGCGTCCTCCACCTCGCGTTGCCATGGGCTGTCGGGGCCGAACGCGTGCCCGCTGGAGGCCATCCGTGCCGAGTAGAGGCGGATCAGCTCCCCCGCGATCTGCCGCACCGCCTTGCGCGCCCGCCCCTTGGTACGGGCCCAGTCGGTGCCACCCATCCGGTTGAGCTGCGGGGCCTCCCCACCGACGTAGCGGGTGACCTGGTCGAGGGAGTCGCTGGGCACGAAGAGCCGGTCCCCGGGGTGGCCCTTCTTGCTCGGTGCGTACTCGATGACCAGGTACTCGCGGGTCGCCCCGCCGACCGTGCGCTGGATCATCTCGACGTAGCGGCCGACGCCGTGCTGCTCGTGCACGACATGATCGCCGGGCCGCAGCTGCAGCGGGTCGACCACATTGCGACGCCGGCTCGGCAGCCGGCGCATGTCTCTGGTGGCCGAGCGGGTGCCGGCGATGTCGGTCTCGGTGAGCAGGGCCAGCCGCAGCTTCTCGGCGACGAACCCGTGCTCGGCCGCGGCCGTCGTGACATGGACGGCGCCCGGCGCGGGGGCGGCGGCCACGGCGACGTCGAGGCGGGCCGGGACGTCGGCGGCGGCAAGCACCTCGACCATCCGCTTGGCCGGGCCGTGGCCCTCCGTGGTGGCGACCACGGTCCACCCGGCAGCCACCAGGTTGCGCAGGTCAGCCAGGGCCTTGTCGGTCTCACCGCGGTATCCGGAGACCTCGCGGGCACCGACCGTCAGCACCTGGACGTCGTCGCCGGAGGCGACATCGGCGGCCTCGACCAACTCCGCGTCGCGGCTCAGGGACGTCAAGGTCCACCAGGGCAACCCGTCGTCGCGGGCGTGCTCCCGAAGCCGGGCGAGCGGCCAGTAGGACGACTCGGCGAGGTCGAGCGACGACAGGTCGACGGGGGTGGCGTTACCCGCCGACGCGTTCGCCCAGGACGCCTCGAGGAACTCCGCGCTGGTGGCGACGAGGTCGTGCGCCCTGGCCCGGACCTTCTCGGGGTCGATGACCACCAGGTGGGTGCCCGCGGGGAGCCGGTCGAGGAGCGGCTCCATGCCGTCGACGAGCACGGGTGCCAGGGACTCCATCCCCTCGACCGCGACACCGTGCGCGATCTTCTCCAGCATGTCGGCCACGCCGGGGAGCCGGGCGGTGAGCGCGGCCGCCCGCTCCCGCACCTCGTCGGTCAGCAGGATCTCGCGGCAGGGCGGCGCCCACAGGCCGTGCTCGGCGACCTCCAGCGAGCGCTGGTCGGCCACCGAGAACCAGCGCACCTCCTCGACCTGGTCGCCCCAGAACTCCACGCGCAGCGGATGGCTCTCGGTCGGCGGGAACACGTCGAGGATGCCCCCGCGGACGGCGAACTCCCCCCGGCGCTCCACCATGTCGGTGCGGGTGTACGCGGCACCGGCCAGCCGCTCCACCACCGCCTGGAGGTCAACCTCGTCGCCCACCCGCAGGCCCACCGGCTGCAGGTCGCCCAGCCCCTTGACCACCGGCTGCATCACGGCCCGGACCGGCGCGACGAGCACCCGGACCGGCCCGGCCACCGGGTCGTCGGCACTCGGGTGCGCCAGCCGGCGGAGGACGGCGAGCCGCCGGCCGACGGTGTCGGACCGCGGGCTCATCCGCTCGTGCGGCAACGTCTCCCAGGCCGGGAACTCGGCCACCCACGTCGGCGGCAGGTAACACCGCAGCGCCGCGGCGGTGTCCTCGGCCTCCCGACCGGTCGCCGTCACGACCAGCAGCGGACGCCCGGCACCGCGTGGCTCGTCGGCCGCGAGCGCGGCGAGGACGGCCGGGCGGGCGCCGGGCGGCACCACGACGTCGAGGCCACCGACCGTACCGGCCCGGGCGGCGGCGACGGCGCCGGACAGCCCGGGGTCGGGGAGCAGTGCGTCGAGCAGGCCGGACAAGCTCATGTCACGAGAGTACGTCGCCCCACCGACAGCCTTGGACAGATCACCCAGGAGGGCCACCGCGAACGCGGGAACGAGCGGCGCGGGCTGCCGCCCGGCCGGTCAGATCGCGTACTCGGCGAACGGCGGCTGCCCCTTGTGGCTCGGGTCGAGGATCATCCCGGCGCCGACGGTGACGTTCGTCGCCTCGTCGATCAGGATGAACCCTCCGGTGGCGCGGTTGCGCCGGTACGGGTCGGCGAAGAGCGGGTGCGTCGTCCGCAGCAGCACGCGACCGACGTCGTTGAGGCCGAGCGCGTCGACGTTCAGTTCGCGGTGGAGGGTGTTCACGTCGAGCCGGTAGAAGAGGTCCTTGACGAGCGCACGGGCCGACCGGGTGGTGTGCTTGATCGCCAGCTTGCGACCGCGCTGCAGCGGCTTGTCGGTCATCCAGCACACCATCGCGTCGATGTCCTGGGCCGGGGCAGGGGCGTTGTTCGGACGGCAGATCATGTCGCCACGGGAGATGTCGAGGTCGTCGTCGAGACGGACGGTCACCGACATCGGCGGAAACGCCTCGGACACCGGGCCGTCGATCGTCTCGATCGAGGCGATCCGGGAGGTGAACCCGCTCGGCAACACCATCACCTCG
Source organism: Kineosporiaceae bacterium (assembly GCA_036518955.1). Lineage (GTDB taxonomy): Bacteria > Actinomycetota > Actinomycetes > Actinomycetales > Kineosporiaceae > DATDMG01. The sequence continues at coordinate 10,642 of DATDMG010000026.1, forward strand.
TCGCCCGGCTTGAGGACGCCGCTGGCCACTGTGCCGGCGTACCCCCGGTAGTCGGGGTGCTCCACGGACTGCGGCCGGATCACGTACTGCACCGGGAACCGGACGTCGATCAGGTTGCGGTCGCTGGACACGTGCACGTGCTCCAGGTGGTGGAGCAGCGACGGGCCCTCGTACCAAGGCGTGTTCGGGGAGCGCGACACGATGTTGTCGCCGTGCAGCGCCGAGATCGGGACCACCGTCAGGTCGGCGATGTCGAGCTTGATCGCGAACCGGGTGAACTCGTCCGCGATGGACTCGTAGACCGTCTGGGAGTAGTCGACCAGGTCCATCTTGTTGATCGCGAGGACCAGGTGCGGCACCCGCAACAGGGTCGCGATGAACGCGTGCCGGCGGCTCTGCTCGACCAGGCCCTTCCGCGCGTCCACCAGGACGATCGCCAGATCGGCGGTCGAGGCGCCGGTCACCATGTTGCGGGTGTACTGGATGTGCCCGGGGGTGTCGGCGATCACGAACTTGCGCCGCGGGGTCGCGAAGTACCGGTAGGCGACGTCGATCGTGATGCCCTGTTCGCGCTCGGCCCGCAGGCCGTCCGTCAGCAGGGCCAGGTTGACGTAGTCGTCCCCCTTCGCGGCGCTGGCCTTCTCGACCGCCTCGAGCTGGTCACTGAAGATCGCCTTCGAGTCGAAGAGCAACCGCCCGATCAGAGTGCTCTTGCCGTCGTCCACCGACCCGGCGGTGGCGAACCGGAGCATGTCCATCGAACGACCCCCGGGCCGCGCCGGGGCCGTCGCCCAGGCCCCCGTCCCGCCGTCCACACCCATCAGAAGTACCCCTCGCGTTTGCGGTCCTCCATCGCGGCCTCGCTGAACTTGTCGTCGCCCCGGGTCGCACCGCGCTCGGTGATCCGGGTCAGGGCGACCTCCTCGATCACCTTGTCGATCGTGTCCGCCTCCGACAGGACGGCGGCCGTCAGCGACGCGTCGCCGACGGTCCGGTAACGGACCCGCGCGGTGCGGACCGTCTCGCCGGCCCGCGGACGGCAGAACTCGTTCGCGCCGTACAGCATCCCGTCGCGCTCGAAGATCTCGCGTTCATGCGCGAAGTAGAGGCTCGGCAGTTCGACGTCCTCGCGCCGGATGTACTGCCAGACGTCCAGCTCGGTCCAGTTGGACAGCGGTAACACCCGGATGCTCTCCCCGGGATGGATCCGCCCGTTGTAGAGCGACCACAGCTCGGGGCGCTGGTTCTTCGGGTCCCACTGGCCGAAGTCGTCACGGAACGAGAACACCCGCTCCTTGGCCCGCGCCTTGTCCTCGTCGCGCCGGGCGCCGCCGAAGGCGGCGGTGAACCGCCCCCGCTCCAGGGCGTCCAACAGGACGGGCGTCTGGATCCGGTTACGGGTGCCGTCCGGCGGCTCGGTGACCAGGCCGCTCTCGATCGCCTCGGGCACGCTCGCCACGCTGAGCTGTACACCGAGCTCCGCCACCCGCTTGTCCCGGAACGCGATGACCTCGGAGAAGTTGTGGCCGGTGTCGACGTGCAGCACCGGGAACGGGATCCGCGCCGGCCAGAACGCCTTCTGCGCCAGGCGCAGCATCACGATCGAGTCCTTGCCGCCGGAGAAGAGCAGCACCGGACGCTCCAGCTCGGCCGCGACCTCGCGGAAGACATGGATGGACTCCGACTCCAGGGTGTCCAGCTGGGACAGCCGGTAGGCGCCCCCGGCGTGCGTGGAGACAGACATCAGCGGCTCACATCGCGGGCATGTCGCGCCGTCCACGCCAGAATCGGTCCGGCGAGCTCCGGCGTGCAGATCAGCAGGTCGTCCAGGTACGGGTCGACCTGGTTGAAGGCCACCGGCTCCCCGTCGAGCCGGCTGACGTGCAGGCCGGCGGCCAGGGCCACCGCCACCGGAGCGGCGGCGTCCCACTCGTGCAGGCCTCCGGCGTGCACGTACGCGTCGACGTCGCCCCGCCACACGGCGGCGGCCTTCGCCCCGGCCGAGCCCAGCGGCACCAGCTCGCCGCCCAGGTCCAGGGCGAGGGCGGTGGCCACCGCGGGCGGCCGGGACCGGCTGACCGTGATCCGCAGCGCGGCGGGCGCCCCCGCCGCCACGGGCCGGGACGGCGGCACGTCGGTGCCGTGCACCTCGCCGATCGCGGGCACGGCGACCGCGCCGGCGACGAGATCGCGCAGCTCTACGTGTCGCAGCGCTACTCCAGCGTCGTCGCCTACGCCATGCTGCTGCGCGGCTTCGCCCGTGTCTCACTGCCGCCGGGCGAGAAGAAGACGGTGACTCTCAAGCTCAGCGGGCG
>DATDMG010000027.1:0-3897 GCA_036518955.1 Kineosporiaceae bacterium
ATCGCCGCCGGCGATGTACACCTCTTGCCCTACCTCAACGCCTACCTGCAGGTGCTCGACGACCAGGGGCGGGACGAAGGGCGGGACGACCAGGTATGCGCCGAGCGTGCGCTGGGGGCGGCGGTGGACCTGATGCTCGACGGGATCCGGACGGACGAAGGGCCCTGATCATGTCGGACACGCCTACACCTGAGCCGGTCGACAGGCAGCGGCGGGCGGACTACCAACGGCTCTCGAGTAACTTCAAGGTCGTCAACCGGTACGTCCTTCTGTTGTGGCGGGTGCACCTTGGCTGGTGCATGAGTATCTGCCCACCACTGCTCGGTCAGGTCATGCTGATCAGCCACACCGGCCGCACGACGGGACGGATCCGGCAGACGCCGGTGAACTACCGGATCATCGACGGTAGCGTCTGGCTGATGGCCTTGCCGCAGGCAGCCTGGTGGCGGAACATCCAGATCGAGCCGCGTGTCGAGTTACGTCGGCCGTTCAGCCGTTGGCGCGGTACGGCCAGGGAGATCCCGGTCGACGCCGAACATCTCCCCCAGATCCGCGCCGTCTTGACCTCAGGCGGCTGGATCGCCGCGACGCTGGACAAGTTCCACCCCCGGAAGGCGGCCGACGACTCGATCTTGCAGCATGTCCACGGTTTCCACCTGCTCCGCATCGACGATCTCGAACGGATCCGACGGCGGAACAGCCCTCCGTCGCCTGACCGGCCCCGACCCGCGACCTGACCCCGACCTGATCCTCGGCCGCTGAACGGGCGCGCCTGGACGGTGGCGAGGAACGCGCGAGCGGCGTCCTCCTGACGCCCGGGTACGACGTCCGTGGTGACCAGCAGCCGCGCCACCGTGCCGGTGAGGGGTTCCCGGTGGGCCTCGGGCGAGTAGGCCACGCCGCGTCGCGTGCGCAGTTCCTCGACGAGGCGGCCGGCGAGCACGTGCTCCAGGGCGCCGAACGCGGCGGCGCGGTCGAACACGGCCAGCAGTCCCACCGAGTCCGGAGCGGGCCCGCAGAACCACGCCGGCAACTGCGGGACGACGACCGGGTGCGGGTCGGGTGGCGCCTGCCACGCCCCGTCAGGCAAGTGCAGCCGCAGACCGGCAGGGGGTGGGCCGCTCAGCCACAGGACGGCGTTCTGGCGCACGGCGAACCGCCGAGGCCCTGCCGTGATCGTCACGGAGCGGTGCTGGGACGACCCGACGCTCGACGCGCTCGTCGACCGGCTCGAGGAGCCGGGCCAGGCCGAGCAGCGGGTCCACCTCGCGGCCAAGGCGATGACAGCGGTGCGACACGACCCCGACCGGCTGACCCAGCTCGTGGAGGCCGCCGGAGACCGGCTCGTGGAGGCCGTGGACGCGCTGCGCGCCCGAGCCGGTGCCGCGGCCCGGACCCCGCGGCGGACGCCGACGCGATGGCCCTCCTCGCGGCGGCGCTGGTGGCGCGCCTGGAAGGTGCGCGGGGGCCGCCGCGCCAAGGCTGTCGACGACGACGCGTGGCCGGTCTTCTTCGGTCTGCTCGAGGAAGCCGACGAGTCGGCCGCCCAGGCGCTCCGGCTGGTGGCCGGGCGGGGGCCGGGCCGCGCAACTCTGCCGATGTCCGGACGACAGGGATACGCGGGTGTTCTCGCGATCATGCCGGCGAGCGAGCTCGTCGGAACCGGGCTCGTAGGCTCGTAGGTCCGCGTGGTGAACGTGCGCGGTGACGATGCCGGGTGCGCCGGTTGGTCGGGGTGTCGGGTAGGGCACCCGGATCAGAACGTGAGCCACGTCATCAACCAGTTGCAGGGAACGCATTGCGATCGAACAAACTCGCCGAACGCGCGGTCAGACCCCGTCAAAGGCCATGAGCGCGATCTTTTCAGGCGTTCAGGTCAATCGCCGGCGCGGTGTCGAGGGCGGCGGGGTGCCGCTCTGGGATCGACTCGTTCAGGCAGGTGATTGGCGGCGGCCGGATCCCATGACAGCGAGTACGGCGGCCGCAAGGGAACGCCGGTCGGGTAGGGGCTGTGGCGGGCACCGGACGGTAGGGGGCGAGCGTGCGCTGTCGCGGGCCCCGCCGTAGGCCAGGAGTTCGACCGCCTTTCGAGGGCAGCGACCGCTGTGTGGCATACTCCGGCGGACACGGCGACATCAACAGAAGACGTGAGATCCACAAGGTCGACGGCCCACGTCGGGTCGTCCACGTGCCGGTGGCCTGCCGGCCAGGGCAGGTCGAGGTGCGGGGCCAGTTCAACCCGATCCTCGGTTACCGGTGCCGCCGGCCCTGCCTGCCGGGCCGGTGATGTCTCTGCGGGGCCCACAGGGAGCCAGGGCGGAGAGTCTGCTGGGAGCCAGGGCAGCGGTGTGGCGGCCAGGCCGGTGGCACCGGCTTCGGTGACGTGTTGACGGGTCGAGCACAGTCTGTGGACAAGATTGGTCGCCCCCGCCGGCGGCGCGTACAGCACCCGTGCCGGAGTGCCCAGCAGCATCCTGTGCAGCAGCAGGGTGAGCGGGACGGCGGCCAGGGTCAGGAGCAGCGGGAGCACCGGGGTCAACATGTGGATCCATGCGCCGGCAGGCTGGGCGTGGAGGACGCACACCATCAGGACCAGGAGAGGGGTGTGCGCCAGGTAGATCGGCAACGTCCGCGCCCCGAGGTAGCGCAGCAGCCGCCCGCGGGCCAGCAACCCGGCCATCGCGATCCCGGCGAGCAGGCCCAGCGACCTGGTCAGCAGCCCAGGACCGACGAACCGATCCGCGTCCAGGACCTGGCTGGCGGCCGCAGCACCGACCCATACCATGATCAACGCCAGGGATGCCACGACCGATCCACGCATCCGCTGCGCGAACGACAGCAATTGTGTGCGGCAGTGGGCGCCCAGCAGGAAGAACACGTAGAACTTGGGCGGCCCGTTCCAGCCCAGCGTCCCCAAGGAGACCTGGGTGCACAGCGCCACGGCCGCCACGGCGCCGGCCGCGACCAGTTGCAGCGACAACCGCACCCGGCAGGTCAGCCGCGCCAGCACGAAGTAGACCGACAGCGCCCACAGGAACCACAACTCCGACCGCGGACGCACGACGGTGGCGGCCAAGGCAACCACCCAGTGCAGATAGCTCTTGTGGTCCCCGGTGATCTGGTCAGCTGCCGCTGCGGCCGCCAGCCCGATCGGCTGCCAGACCAGGTAGACCCAGAACAGGTACGTGACCTTCTTCGAGGCCAGGGCCGACCACCTTGCCCCGACCCACCGGGCCCCCAGCATGCCGGAGATCGTGAAGAACAGCGGCATCCGTACACCGCTCAGGACGTCGTGGAGCTGCTCCCACCCCGTCATCGGCAGACCGGCGGTCTCCAGCCAGTCACTCGCATGCATCAGCACGACCAGGACGATGGCCAAGCCGCGTCCGGCGTCCATCCACTCCCAGCGCTGGGGCACTGCCGGACCCGAAGCGGGTCCCGACCGAGCTTCCCCCGACACGCGTCCCGCCCGGTCCACACGACCGTGCAACGCACGGTCAGCGTGGTGGTGCACCGGTGGGGCGATCATCGCGGCTCCCTGGACTGGTGGCCCCCTGGGCCTGCGGGACTCACACGGGAGAGAATGCCAGAGTGCCAGACTGCCAGTCGATCAACGGCCCCACCGCGTACTCCCGGGACGCTCAGGTTCTCGTGGTCCTTGCTGTCCGCCATTATGCCCATTGCGTGGCGCGCTGAGGACGTGACCCGGCAGAGCGGATCCGGGGACGGCCTCGACCCGGACCCGGCCGTCCGCGACGACCCCCGGCCCGCGGACCGCGCCGTCACCGGCGGTACCCGGCGTGCCGGCAGTCGCCGCGCCGGACCAGCCGATCTGGACCATCGGAGAACCCGGTGCCCCGCGACGTCGACAAGCGGGCGCACGCCGCACCACCCGGC
>DATDMG010000028.1:0-5404 GCA_036518955.1 Kineosporiaceae bacterium
GGCCCGCGCGGCGACGACGGGCGGTCAACCCGCCTACCGGATCGCGACGGTCACCCGCGGGTCGACCACCGAGACGCTGACCGCGGTCGGGACGGTGCGACCCGCACAAGAAGTGACCGTCAGCTTTCCGATCTCGGGGCAGATCGCCAGCGTGCCGGTCACGGTCGGCCAGCGCGTGACGGCCGGCCAGGTGCTGGCCCGGCTGGACCCGACATCTCTCCAGGCCACGTTCGACAGCGCGACAGCGTCCCGGGCCGCAGCCCAGGCGACCCTGGTCGCCGCCGAGAACGGGCAGCTGAGTGCGGCGGGTGGCGGGGCCCGCGCCGGGTCGGGCTCGGCAGGGTCGGGCTCGGCAGGGTCGGGCTCGGGATCGGTATCGGCGTCCGGGTCGGCGTCCGGGTCGAAGGGGGGGTCCGGGTCGGCGTCCGGGTCGAAGGGGGGGTCCGGCTCGGCGTCCGGGTCCGGCTCGGCGTCCGGGTCGAAGGCCGGGGCCTCGGGCGCGGCCGGCCTCGCGGCCGCTCAGCAGCGGGTCGTGATGGACCAGCACGCCGCCGACCAGGCACTCACCGCCGCCACCACAGCGCTCACCAGAGCCGGGACCGCCTGCGGCATCGCGCTGTCCCTCCCCGAGCCGGCCAGCCCGGCCGCCACCTCCACATCGGCCCCGGCGGTCACCGAGCAGCCCCTCGCGTACCACCCGTCCGCGGCAGGATCGACGACTTCCGCACCCGAGCCGACCGGGGAGGCGTCGCCGGCCGACTCCGTCGGGAAGACCTCCGACACCTCCAGCGGCACGGGCATGACCACCGCACCGACCGGTGACAGCTCGAAGAAGACCTCGGGGGCGTCGCCGGCAGCACGCGCGTCCCGGGACGCCGAGAACTCGTCCGCCGCGCCGACGACAGCACCCGCGCCGACGACAGCACCCGCGCCGACGACGTCGGCGGCCGGGCGACACGCGGCGGGGACGGCGCCCGCCGAGTCGTCGCCGGACGCCCCGGACGCCGCACGTTGCCTGGCCGCGGAGACCGACGCCCTGCAGAAGGAGGCGGCCACCCAGCGTGCCCTGGCGACCGTCGCGCAGGACGAAGCCGCCCTGGACGCGCAGCTGCGCACCGCGGTGGCCGGATCGGCGCCCGGAAAGGGCTCGGCGTCCCGGTCGACCGCCGGCCGGGCGTCGGGCGGCACGGCCGCCTCCGGCGCCCCGCGGACCGCGTCGGGCGGCGGATCGACGCCGGTCTCCGCCGCGCAACTGGCCGCCTACCAAGCACAGGTGGACGCCGCGGACGCCCAGGTCGAGGTCGCCCGGGAGAACCTCGACCAGGCGACGATCACCAGCCCGCTGGCGGGCGTCGTCCAAGCCGTGACACTGGCCGTGGGCGACCGCGTCGGCGCGGGGAGCACCACGGCCACGGTCGTCGTGGGCGCGCCCGGCGACGAAGAGGTCGTCGCACCGGTCCCGGTGACCCGGCTACCGGCGGTGAAGGTCGGGCAGTCCGTGACAGTCCTCCCGGACGGATCGACGACGCCGATCCCGGCCACGCTGACCTCGATCGGGCTGCTCCCGGTGTCCGGGTCGACCACCAGCTACCCGGTCACGGTGACCATGCCCGGCACCACCACGCTGCTGAACGGGAGCACCGCCCAGATCACCGTCCAGGTCCGGGCCAGCGCGGCGTCCTCGCTGCTGGTGCCGACGTCGGCGCTGCTCCGCACGGGTCAGGGGTACGCCGTGCGCGTCGTCCACGGCGGTCAGGTCACCACGACCCGGGTCGACGTGGGAGCCATCGGCCCGGAGTACGCGGAGATCAGCCAAGGGCTGTCCGCCGGCCAGCAGGTGGCAGTGGCCCAGGTCGACGAACCGCTGCCGACCGGGACCACCGGCATCCGGGGTCTGGGCGGGGGCGGGGGCGGGGGCTTCGGCGCCGGCGGTTTCGGCGGTGGCGGCGGTGACGGCGGTTTCGGTGGTGGCGCTGGTTTCGGTGGTGGCGTCAGGGGCGGCGCTGGCGGCGGCGGGGCCCGCGGCTGAGCGCCGGCCTCCGCCACCGCGCGCACGTCCGGTCCGGAGCCGACCGCCGGGAACCAGATCCTGCTCCGGACCGTGCCGGTCAGTGCGCCGAGCCGGTCAGTGCTTGAAGGCGTCCTTCACCTTCTCGCCGGCCTGCTTGACGTCCGACTTCGCTTGATCGACTCGGCCCTGCCCCTCGAGCTCCTCGTCGTCCGTGGCTCGCCCGACGCCCTCCTTGGCCTTGCCGCGAAGGTCCTCGGTCTCATTGTGGATCTTGTCTTCGATGCCCACGGGTAACCTCCTTCTCGACTCTCGAGGTCGCTCCTCTACCCAGGGCTTCGGGGAATCATGCCTGTGGCCGGGACACGTCTCGAAGGAGCTCCGCCCGGGCGCGGGCCGCCGCTCCCACCAGGTCGTGCACGACGGCGAGCTTGGCCACCACCGGCGGGCTGATCACGAAGGGGTAGAGATCGTCGCGGCCCATGCTGCGGTTGACCGCATTGAGCGCGTAGGTGAGCGGTAGCCAGGTGTCCAGCAGGCTCTGGAACGGCTCGGGGGTGAGATCGTGCTCACTCGGGACGGCGACCAGCCGGTCGGCGTCCGCGAGCGGCGCGTCCGGACCGGTGACCACCAGGCCGTAGGCCCCCGCCGTCTGCAGGGTGTCGCGGATGTGCAGGTAGTGCGCGAACGTCTCGGCCCAGTCCTCCCACGGATGCGCGGTGGCGTAGGCGCTCACGTGGGTGTCGTTCCAGCCGTCCGGCGGGCCGACCGCGTAGTGCCGCTGGAGCGCCTCGGCGTAGTCGGCGCGCTCGTCGCCGAAGGCGTCGCGGAACAGTGCCAGCGCCGCCCCGCCCGCGGGCACCAGCCCCGGGCCGCCGTCCGCCGGCCCGGACACCAGCACGGCCCAGTAGTAGTGCCCCACCTCGTGCCGGACATGGCCGAGCAGGGTGCGGTACGGCTCCGCCAGCTCCACCCGCATCGCCTCCCGGTGGGCGTCGTGGCCCTCGGCGAGGTCGAGCGTGACGACGCCCTCGGCGTGCCCGGTGACGACCGGCTCCACCGCGCTGGACAGCAGGTCGAAGGCCAGGCCGCGGGGATCGTCCGCCCGGGGGACGACGGGCAGCCCGAGCTCGGCGAGCTGGAAGACCAGGCGCCGCTTGGCGCTCTCGGCCCGGGCGAACGCGACGAGCCCGGCGGTGTCCGCGTCCGCCGGCCGGGTGCGGGTGAGTCGGCAGCATGGGCAGAGACCGCCGGTCGCGCCGTCCACCAGCCAGTTGCAGGCGGCGAGCGTGGCGTTCGAGCAGCGCCGCAGCGACCCGTCCGGCGGGAGCGGGACGAGCCGCCGGGCACCAGGCTCGAACCCCACCGGGGTGCCGCAGCGCATGCAGACGGAGTTCTCGAACACCAGCAGCCGGCCGCACCGCCCGCACGAGAAGGACCGCACGGGCGCCCACGGTAGGCGGAGACCGGCAAGGCCGCCCGTTCAGATCCGGATCACGTCGACCGCTACGTTGAGCGTGCTCCGCGTGCTCTCGGTGAAGATCACGCCCTTCAGCGGCGGCACGTCGGTGTAGTCCCGCCCCCAGGCCGTGACCACGTACTCGTCGTCCACCACCCGGTCGTTGGTGGGGTCGACGCCGACCCAGCCGAGCTCCGGGAGCAGCACGCACGCCCAGGCGTGCGAGGCGTCGGCGCCCTGCAGCTTGGGCTGTCCCGCCGGTGGCCGGGTCTCCAGGTAGCCGCTCACGTACCGGGCCGGCAGGCCGACCCGGCGGAGGCAGGCAACGGCCAGGTGGGCGAAGTCCTGGCAGACGCCCTCCCGGCGGCGCAGCACGTCGCCCAGGGGCGTCGTCACGGTGGTGACGCCGGGCCGGTAGACGAACTCGGCGTGGATCCGGGCCACCAGAGCCCGCACCGCCTGGCCGACCGGACGACCCGGGGTGAACGTGGCGGCGGCGAACGGCGCCACGCCGTGCGCGAACCCGACCTGCGGCGACGGCAGCAGGAACTCCCGGGCCGCCACCGGGTCGGCGTCCACCACCGGGGTCGGCCCCGCGGACGGCCGGTCGGCGACGGCGTCCCGGGCCTGCTCCCAGCTCCAGTCGTCGATCGACTCCAGGTCAGGCGCGGGACGGTCGACCACCACCTCGCTGGTGGCGATGACCACGAGGGCGCGGTGCGGGGTGTGCACCTCGACGTAGGCGCTCCGGTTGCCGAAGAAGTCCCCCGACTCGGTGACCAGGTCGGCCACGGGCGTGACGTCGAGGTGGGCGGACCGGGTCCACTGGCCGGGAACGTCGCGCGGCGTCAGGTACGCCCGGCCGTACGAGGCGGTCACCTCGTCGTCGTACACGTACTCGGTGCGGTGGACGACGCGGTACACGCGAGGAGTCACGGCAACCACCGGGGCGTCCCGGCCAGCGACCGCTGCGGGGCCACCGGCACGAAGTGGGCCCGGGCCAGTCCGGCGGCCAGCTCCGTCAGCTCCGCGTGCAGGGCCGCCACGACGTCTCCCGGCGCGGCGAGGGATCCGGTACCGGCCGCCTCGCGCAACCGGGCCTGGACGGCGGCCAGCCGCTCCCGTGCCCCCGCGTCGTCGCGGGCCGGCTCCGGTGGCAGGTGCGGCAGGTCCTCGGCGAGGCGGTCGAGCTGGTAGGCGATCGAGCGCGGATTGTGCCGATCGGCGAGCAGCAGCTCGGCGACACCGGCGGGCTCCGGCCGGCCCTGGTGCCGGCGCCGGTAGGTGATGATGCTCTCCCCCGCGATCAGGACCGACTCCAGCACGAGGGCCTGGACCGCCGTCGGGTACTCCGGCGCCCCGGGCGGGGCCACCAGGTGCTGGAGCAGGGCGGCTACCTGCAGCGCGCGCTCCACCCGGCGACCGGCGTCCATGAAGTACCACCCGACGTCCCGGACCATGCTCTCCGCGCCCAGGCCGGCGAGCGCGAGCAGGCCCTCCAGCACCCGGGCGAGCGCGGGCTGCAGCGGCTGGTCGGTTTCGTCGACGGCAGCCTGGCGCACCTCGTCGAGCACCCGCTCGAGGCTGCCCAACACGAACCAGGTGTCCAGGGAGAGCTGATCCCGGACGGCGTGGGCCGCCTCGACGGTCCGGTTCACCGCGTGCGCGAGCGTACCGGGCCGGCCAGCGTCCACGACCAGGGACAGCAGCTCGGGGCGCGGGTCCTCGAGGAGCGCGGCGGCGTCGGGGCCGGCGAACCCCGGGAACGTCGTGGTGATCCGGGTGCAGGCCTCGAGCAGCAGGCGCAGGCTGACGTGTCCCGGCGTTCCCGGCCGCGACGTCCAGTCCTCCGCGAGGTCGTCCAGCACCCGCAGCAACCGGACGGCCGCCTCCGCACGCTCGGCGTAACGACCGAGCCAGAACAGGTCCTCGGCCGC
>DATDMG010000029.1:0-7959 GCA_036518955.1 Kineosporiaceae bacterium
TCCTGCCGGCACCGGGACCGCTCCTGCCGGCACCGGGACGGCGAAGAAGGCCGCGCCGCGGCGGCGTGCGCCCAAGCCGGAGCCCAAGCCGGAGCCGGAGCCCAGCGAGCGCGTGGCGGGGGCCCGGAAGGCCACGGCCGAGACCCCCGCGAAGACCACGGCGAAAGCTACCAAGGCGCCGGCCAAGGCGACGACGACCTCCACCACCAAGACCACCAGCAAGGCCGGCACTGGCAAGAAGGCGGCGTCCCGCCGATCGGCCTGAGCCCCGGTCCTCGGTCACGGGAGGGGGAGCAGGGCCGTGATGGCCTCCGCTCCCACGGAGAGTCGCGCGACGGGGACGCCGGTCGCGTCGACCAGCAGGCCGGTGCCGTCGACACGGCAGGCCGCGGGGTTCGCGGGCACCCCGTAGGAGTCGGCGAGCGCGCCGTCGACGTCCGCCGCCACCCGGGACGGGAGCAGCCCGTGTCCACCGGCCCAGCGATCGACCTCCGCGGGGTCGAGCGCGGCCGCGAGGACGACGACGTCCCCGCGCGGCGCCAGGGCCGGCAGCAGCTCCTCGCAGAGCACGCACCCCGGCTCGGCGAAGACCAGGACGACACCGCCGGTCCGGGCCGCCAGCTCCGTCAGCCGGAGCCGGGTACCGTCCAGCGCGACGACGTCGAAGGGGACCGCTGGCCGGGTCGCGACCGGTTCGGCCACCGCGGCCACACCCGCCCGGCGCCGTCCGGAACGCCGCCGCGAGCGCCGGGCCGGACGCCCCGAGCGCCCCAGCCCGGACCGCACGACGGCCGCCACCAGCAACGCCGCCGCCGCGAGCGCCCACGGTTCCGCGGCCGGCGGCACGCCGGGCCGGGGCGCCGACGGCCCGCGCGCCAGCGCGGGCGCGAGCGCGGCGAGCAGCAGCAGGTCCCGGACGATGCCGGCGCGGCGGGACGTCGACGTCCGGGCGCCGAAACAGGCGCACCCCTGCGCCGTGGAGCTGTCCAGCGACAGGTAGGCGATGAACGCGACGAGCAGCGCGGCGGACGCCGCCGCCGCGAACCACCCGGCCCGCGACCCGAGCAGGGCCAGGGCGAGGAACAACTCGAGCGCCGGCAGGCCCGCGGACAGCTGCGGCACCCAGGGCCGGGTCAGCCGGGACAGGTACAGCGTGGCCCGCAGCGAGGCGAGGTCCGCCAGTTTGGCCAGGCCGGCCCATCCGAACGCACCCGTGACGACCAGCCGCCCGCCGAGATCGAGCGCCGCGGGCGCGTCGGACCAGGGCACGGCGTCACCGCGGGATGAGCTCGTGCCGGACGACGGTCGCGTCACGGTCGGCGCCCACCCCGACCGCGGAGATCCGGGCGCCGGAGATCTCCTCCAGGGCGTGCACGTACGCCTGCGCGTTCTTGGGCAGCTCCTCGAACGTCCGGACTGCGGAGATGTCCTCCGCCCACCCGTCGAGGTACTCGTAGACCGGGCTGGCGTGGTGGAACTCGGTCTGCGTGAGCGGAACGTCGTCGACACGCGTGCCCTCGACGTCGTAGGCGACGCACACCGGCAACCGTTCGAAGCCGGTCAACGTGTCCAGCTTGGTGAGCACGTAGTCGGTGATGCCGTTGATCCGCGCGGCGTACCGGGCGACCGGCGCGTCGTACCAACCGCAGCGGCGCGGCCTGCCCGTCGTCGTCCCGTACTCCCGTCCCACCTCGCGCAGCCGCTCCCCGTCACGGTCGAACAGCTCGGTCGGAAACGGCCCCTCGCCGACGCGCGTCGCGTAGGCCTTGACGACGCCGATGACCCGGTCGATCCGGGTGGGCGGAACCCCCGAGCCGGTACAGGCGCCGCCGGCCGTCGCGTTGGACGACGTCACGAACGGGTAGTTGCCGTGGTCGACGTCGAGCTGGGTCGCCTGGCCGCCCTCGAAGAGCACGAGCTTGCCGGCGTCCAGGGCCCGGCCCAGGACCAGCCCCGTGTCGGCGACATGCGGTCGAAGCCGCTCGGCGAAGCCCAGCAACTCGGCGACCACCTCGTCGACCGCGATCGCCCTGCGGTTGTAGACCTTCACCAGCAGCTGGTTCTTCTGGTCGAGGGCGCCCTCCACCTTCTGCGCCAGGATGTGCTCGTCGAAGAGATCCTGGACGCGGATGCCGATGCGGTTCATCTTGTCGGCATAGCTGGGACCGATCCCCCGGCCGGTGGTACCGATCTTGCGCTTGCCGAGGAAGCGCTCGGTCACCTTGTCGAGGGTGCGGTTGTACGACGGGATGATGTGCGCGTTCGCGGACACCAGCAGTGACGAGCAGTCGAGCCCGCGCGACGTCAGCCCGTCGATCTCCTCGAAGAGCACGGACAGATCGATGACCACCCCGTTCCCGATCACCGGAACGCAGCCCTCGGTGAGGATCCCCGACGGCAACAGGTGCAACGCGTACCGCTCGCCGCCGACGACCACGGTGTGCCCGGCATTGTTACCGCCGTTGAACTTGACCACGTAGTCGGCGTGGGCGCCGAGCGCGTCGGTCGCCTTGCCCTTCCCCTCGTCACCCCACTGCGCACCGACGATCACGACCGCGGGCATGCCGGCTCCCTGGCTAGTCGGACGGCGGCCGGTGGCCTCCCACCGGCCGTGGGCCCGGAGTGCACAGGCCCCAGAGAGGGTACCCCACCTGCTGGATCGACCTGGTCACCGCAGCCGGGTGAGCAACGCGAGCCCGAGCTCGTGACCGGAGATCCAGGCCTGCTCGATCCGGGCCCGCGGCCCCCACGCGTCGCCGCACACCCCCACCGGATGGTCGCTCAGCGCGAAACTCGCCTCGTGCGGATGCCGGGGCGATGCCAGGGACCACCGGTGCCAGCGCACCCACAGCGGATCGGGAACCGAGGTGCCGAGCAGCTTGCCGACCTCCGCGAGAACCGGCTCGACCACCGACGCCGGCTGGTCGAGCCGTGCGGAGGCGAGCACCCCGGTCGCGTGCGCGACGAGGACGGCGGCCCCGTCGCCACGGCGCCGACCGTCGTCCGCGATCCAGGCCACCACCGGCGAGCCGTCGACGAACGCACCGTCGAGGTCGCCCCACCAGCGCTCCGACCAGGCCGCCCAGACGGCGATCGTGGGGGACCAGTCCAGCCCTCGACCCAACCCCATCGACTCCGCGACCGGCTCGGGCAGCAGGTCGTAGGCCTGGGGCTCGGGCATCGCGAGGACGGCGGCGGCCGCGGGTTCGCCGTCGACCAGGAGGCGGTCGCCGAGATCGACCTCCTCGATCTCGCGCCCCTGGACGACCGGGATCCCGGCCGCGAGATCCTCCACCAGGGAACGCAGCCCGTCAGCGGCCGCCCACCGTTCGACGCCGTCGGCGCCCGCGTCGGGGCGGTCGGGCGACAGGACCCGCATCGTCGACGTCCAGACCCGGGCCAGGCCCCGACGACGCCAGCCCTCCACCACCGCGGCGAACCGCTCGTCGTGGACGGTGAAGTAGGACGCACCGATGTCGATCGCCCGTCGCACCCCGTCGACGTCCTCGTGCCGGACGGCCATCCGGCCGCCCATCCGCTTGCCCCGGTCCACGATCCGGACCGGGAGCCCCCTGTCGGCCAGGACCCGCGCACACGCCACCCCGGCGATCCCACCGCCCACGACGACGACGGGCCGCTCCGGGACGGGGTGTGCGGTCACGGCTCGCCGGCCGCGATGGCGGCCGCGGCGTCCGGATCCGCCTCGCGCAGGAAGGTGTCGCAACGCTGCTGCTCATCGGCCTCACCGATGGCCGCCGCCGCAGCCCCGAGGGCGGCGAGCGCTCGAAGGAAGCCGCGGTTGGGCAGGTGGCTCCACGGCACCGGTCCCTGACCGCGCCACCCGGCACGTCGCAGCGCGTCCAGCCCGCGGTGGTAGCCCACCCGGGCGTAGGCGTAGCCCTCGACCGGTCGGCCGTCGGCGAGGGCGCGCTCGGCGAGCACCGCCCACGCCAGGCTGCTCGCCGGGTGGGCGGCTGCGACGTCGACGGCCGGGGCTCCGGCGGCCAGGGCCTCGAGCGGCACCGGGTCGTCGGGCAGCAGGGTCGGAGGGATGCCGAGGAGGTTGGCGTTCAGGTCGGTCACGCGGCCCATCATGCCGGAGGGCACCGACATCCATCGGGCGACGGTGCCCCCGGGTGGACGATGCCGGCCCGACTGCGTGATCACGACCAGCGCGCCTGATCACGGCTGGCGGGCGGGGTCACGCGATGGCGGTGCCGGCGGAGCGGAGGTTCTCACAGGCCTCGACCACGCGCGCCGACAGGCCGGCCTCGGCGGCCTTGCCCCACACCCGCGGGTCGTAGGTCTTCTTGTTGCCGACCTCGCCGTCCACCTTGAGCACGCCGTCGTAGTTCTTGAACATGTGGTCGGCGACCGGGCGGGTGAAGGCGTACTGGGTGTCGGTGTCGACGTTCATCTTCACCACACCGTAGTCGACGGCGTCGGAGATCTCCTGCGGCAGCGAGCCCGAGCCGCCGTGGAAGACCAGGTCGAACGGCTTGGGCTTGCCGTACTTCTCGCCGACGGCGTCCTGGACCTCCTTGAGGATCTCCGGGCGGAGTCTGACGTTGCCGGGCTTGTACACGCCGTGCACGTTGCCGAAGGTGAGGGCGGCCATGTACCGGCCCTTCTCACCCAGACCGAGCGCCTCCGCGGTGACCATGCAGTCGTCGACGGTGGTGTACAGCTTCTCGTTGATCTCGCCGACGACACCGTCCTCCTCGCCACCGACGACGCCGATCTCGACCTCGAGGATGATCCTCGCGGCGGCGGTCAGGGCGAGCAGTTCCTGCCCGATCTCCAGGTTCTCCTTGAGCGGCACCGCGGAGCCGTCCCACATGTGCGACTGGAACAGCGGGTTCTCGCCGCGCTTGACCCGCTCCGCACTGATCGCCAGCAGCGGCCGGACGAACCCGTCGAGCTTGTTCTTCGGGCAATGGTCGGTGTGCAGGGCGATGTTGATGTCGTACTTCTTCGCGACCTCGTGCGCGAAGGCCGCCATGGCGACGGACCCGGTGACCATGTCCTTGATCGTCGGCCCGGAGAAGTACTCGGCTCCGCCGGTGGAGACCTGGATGATCCCGTCGCTGCGCGCGTCCGCGAACCCGCGGATGGCAGCGTTGAGCGTCTGCGAGGACGTCACGTTGATCGCCGGGTAGGCGAAGGACCCCGCCTTCGCCCGGTCCAGCATCTCGGCGTACACCTCGGGGGTTGCGATGGGCATGGATCGCTCCTGTTGCTGATCGTCAGCCGGTATCTGCGACACGATCCTTCCACGTCCCGCAGCCGGGCCCGGCATCCCCTTGGTCCCGACGGACGGCGCGTCGCCGGGACCGGGTGGCGTCCACCGCCTCCCGGGGCGGCCCGGACGGACCGATCCCGTAGCCTCGGGCGGGCGTGACCAGCCGCTCGACGAACCGGGTACCGCTGCGCGCAGGCGGCGTCGCGCCGTCCCGGGCCTCGCCGTCCGCACCGTCCGGCCCGACCCCGTCACCGCAGCGAGGAGGCGACATGCCGGTCACCATCACCGCGCCCCGCCTGCTGACCGGCCGGCTCGACCACGCGCCGGGCTGGGTGCGCCTGAACGGCGGCACCGTCGTCACCGCCGGGCCCGGCGCACCGCCCGAGCCGGCCGACCTCGAACTGCCCACCGGCGTGCTCGCCCCCGGCCTGGTGGACGCGCAGCTGAACGGCGCCTTCGGGGTGGACGTCGCGGGCGCCGAGGAGGACGCCTGGGCCGCGATGCTGCGCCGCCTGCCGACGACCGGGGTCACCGCGGTCGTACCGACCGTGATCACCGCACCGCTCCCCGCACTGCTCGCGGATCTGCACCGCTCCCGCCGGGTGCGGGCGCGGCTGGCCGCCGAGCGCGGCCTCGCGCGGGCCCTCCCGCTCCACGTGGAGGGCCCCTTTCTCGCCGAGCGGCGGCGGGGCGCCCACCCGCTCGAGCACCTGATCGACCCCACCCCCGCCGCGGTCGACGCGCTCCTGGCCGCGGGCGCGGACGGCGCGCTCGGCTACCTGACGCTGGCGCCGGAACGCGCCGGAGCCCTGGCCGCCGTCCGCCGGCTGGTCGAGGCCGGCGTGAGCGTGTCCGTCGGGCACTCGGACGCCGACCAGGCCACCGTCCACGCCGCCGCGGACGCCGGCGCCACGCTCGTCACGCACCTGTTCAACGCGCAGCGCCCGCTGGGGCACCGAGACCCGGGCGTGGTCGGCGCCGCGCTCGTCGACGACCGACTCACCTGCGGCCTGATCGTGGACGGCGACCACGTGCTGCCGGCCGCCGTGCGGGTGGCCTTCAGCTGCAAGCCGGAGCAGATCATGCTCGTCACCGACGCGATGGCCGCGCTCGGGATGCCCCCCGGCCGCTACCTGCTGGGCGGCCGGGAGGTCGTGGTCCGGGCCGGCGGGCCTCCACGGCTGCCGGACGGTACCCTCGCCGGGGCCGCCGGCCGGCTGGACGACGCGATCGGCCTGACGGTGGCCGCCGGGGTCGGATTGCAGCAGGCCGTCGAGGCGGCCACCCGCGTCCCGGCGGACGCACTGCGGCAATCGCACCTGGGCCGGCTGGAGCCGGGCTGCGCCGCCGACCTGGTCTGGCTGGCCGCGGACGGCGACCACCCGCTCCGGGCCCGGGCCACCTGGATCGGCGGCGTCGTCGCCCACGACGACGGCCTCCCCGTAGCCGCCCCACCCACCCCCGTCAAGGAGCGGTGATGAGCCCCGGCAAGGGCGCCGGGGTGTCGCCCGGCGGGGCAGAACTCACGCCGGGCTCTCGGCTCGCGGCATGATCAGCTTGGTGGCAGCAACGCCTCGACCTCCGGCAGCGACCGCGGCTCCTGCCGGGGGGCGTCGAGACCGCCGAACGACCACCCCCGGATCGAGTCGTCGAGCGAGGCGAGCGCGGCGCGGGTGGCCCGGAGGCGGGCGGCCACCTTCGCCGCGGACTCCGCGATCAGTCGGTCCGGCCCGCGGCCCACCGCCCCGGCGACCACCTTCTCCTCCGGCACCACCGACTGCACGCGCAGCGTCACGGGCGGGGGCAACGGCTCGCCTCCGAGCTCGGCCCACAGCCGCTCGGACCGGGAGAGCAGCGCCTCGAACGCGTGCGTGCCGTCCGACGCGCGGACCTCGACGACGAGAGTGAGCATCCGCCCGTCGCAGTAACTGAATCGGTGCCCATGGCCCCACGCGGAGGCCAGGACGTCGCGCCCTAGCCGGATCTTGCCGCCGTTGACCTCGAAGACGGCGGTGATCACGTATCCGCGCATATACCCTCCCGGGTGTCATGACGGCAGCAATGTCTCCATAATGCGGGAAATGTCCGTTTAGGTCGAGGTCCTCCGATGACGGAACGCCATCGGACGTTCGCACGGACGCTGCGGGCCGTCTCTCGTCAGGTATCGATCTCGGCGTGCGCCCGGATCCAGGCGTGCATCGCGATCGCGGCCGCCGCCGCCGCATTGATCGACCGGGTGGACCCGAACTGGGCGATGCTGAGCACCCTCGCACAGGCCGCCCGCGCGGTGTCCGACAGCCCGGGACCCTCCTGGCCGAACACCAGCACGCACTCCCGGGGCAGCGGGGTCGCCTCCAGCGGGACGGCACCGGGCAGGTTGTCGACGCCGAGGAGCGGCAGCCCGCGACCGCCGTCCGCGCGGGCCACGCGCGCCGCCCAGGTGACGAGCGAGTCGGCGTCCGGGTGGTGGACGACGTGCAGGTAGCGGTCGGTGACCATGGCCCCGCGGCGGTTCCACCGTCGCCGGCCGACGACGTGCACGGCGGCGACGTTGAAGGCGTTCGCGGTGCGGACCACCGAGCCGATGTTGAGGTCGTGCACCCAGTTCTCGACGGCGACGTGCAGCGGATGCCGGCGGCGGTCCAGGTCCGCCCGGATGGCCTCCACCGACCAGTACCGGTACCGGTCGGCGACGTTGCGCCGGTCGCCGTCCCGCA
>DATDMG010000030.1:0-9350 GCA_036518955.1 Kineosporiaceae bacterium
CCAGGTGCGCCAATGTGGTGCGGTCCAGGACGTTGGCCAGGCTGGCGGTGGCCGCCGTCCAGACCTTGGCGAGGGTCGCTGCGCCGGCGGTGCTGGCGCCGGAGCGGCGCTCGTGCTGGTCGAGGGGGCCGTCGAGGATGCGGATCACCGCGCCGACCGTGATGCGTTCGGGCGGGACGGCGAGCCCGTACCCGCCGAGGATCCCGCGACGGCTGAACACCAGGCCGGCGCGCCGCAGGTCGCTGAGGATGAGTTCGACGAACTTGCGTGGGAGTCCCTCCGCAGTGCTCAACGTCTCGACGGTGACCAGGTCTGGCCTGCGCTGGGCCAGTACGCGCAGTGCACGCAGGCCGTAGTCGGTCTTGGCGGAGACGTGCATCGACCTTCACCCCCGAGCTCCTCCCACCCCGATGCGGAAGCCGCACCGGGCCAAACCGGACCGGCCGGCCTGCGCTCACGAGGCGGCCAGCCGGGTGGCCGCCCGGTGGGTGCGCAGCCAGACCGTGCCCTGCGGTTGCAGCCCGAGGTCGTCGGCCTGGGCGCGGGTCAGCTGCACCCACGGCTGGGCGCCGCCCGGGGCCGTGCCCTCGGTGGCCAGTTCGGCGCGCACCTCGAACCCGACCCGCTGCAACCGGACGACCCGGGCGGGCGTTCCCTCCGGGTGCGGATCGCGGAGCACCTCGATGTCGTGCGGGCGCACCCAGTGCCCGTCCAGCCGGGTGACCGGTCCGAGGAAGCCCATCACGAAGTCGTTCGCCGGGTGGTCGTACAGCTCCGACGGCGTCCCCACCTGCTCGATCCGGCCATGGTTGATCACCACGATCTCGTCGGAGACCTCCAGCGCCTCCTCCTGGTCATGGGTGACGAACACCGTGGTCACGTTGACCTCGTCGTGCAGGTTGCGCAACCAGTCCCGCAGCTCCTTGCGGACCTTGGCGTCCAGCGCGCCGAACGGCTCGTCCAGCAGCAGCACCTCCGGCTGGACGGCGAGCGCCCGGGCCAGCGCCATCCGCTGCCGCTGGCCGCCGGACAGCTGGGACGGCAGCCGGTCGGCGAACTGCTCCAGGTGGACCAGCTCCAGCAGCTCGTGGACCCGGCGGCGGATCTCGGCCTTCGGCCGCTTACGGATCTCCAGCCCGAACGCGACGTTGCGGTACACGCTCAGGTGCTTGAACGCCGCGTAGTGCTGGAACACGAAACCCACGCTTCGCTTCTGCGGCGGCAGCCACGTCGCGTCCCGGCCCTCGATCTCCACGACACCGCGGTCGGGGTACTCCAGCCCGGCGATGATCCGCAACAGCGTCGACTTGCCGCCCCCGCTCGGCCCCAGCAACGCGGTCAGCCGGCCGGTGGGCACCTGCACGCTGACGTCGTCCAGCGCGACGAAGTCCCCGAAGTTCTTGCCGATCCCCGCCACCGAGATCCCCATCAGGCCCTCTCCTTCGGACGCAGCCAGGCAATCAGCACGATGAACACGACCGAGGTGAGCATCAACGCGAACGCGGCGGTGAACCCCGCCTGCTCGGCCGCCGGCCCGAACTCGGCATAGCTGTCGTTGACGAACAGCGTCGGCGTCTGCGACTGGCCCGCGACACTCCCGCTCACCACCCGCACCGCCCCGAACTCCCCCAACGACCGCGCCAGGCTCAACACCACCCCGTACGCCAGCGCCCACCGGATCGTCGGCAACGTGATCCGCACGAACCGCTGCCCGGCGCTCGCGCCCAGCGACTGCGCCGCCTGGTCCTGCTCGATCCCCGCCTCCTCCAGCACCGGCACGACCTCACGGACCACCAGCGGAAGCGCGACGATCACCGTTGCCAGCACGATCCCCGGGGTCGCGAAGACGATCTGCACCCCGTGCGCCTCCAGGCCACGGCCAAGCCACCCGGTGCGCCCGTAGACCAGGACCAACGCAACCCCGATCACCACCGGCGACACCGACACCGGCAGGTCGATCACGGCGTTCAGCAGACGCCGCCCCGGGAACCGGTACCGCGCGAGCAGGATCGAGATCCCCACCCCGAACACCGTGTTGATCACCACCGACGCGACCGCGACGAACGCCCCCAACCGCGCGGCCGCCAGGAAGTCCTCCCCACCCAGCACATCGAGCACCGGCCCCAGCCCGTGCGCGAACGTGTGCCACGCGATCGTGACGACCGGCAGCGCGACCAGGGCCACGACGTAGCCCACAGCGATCAGGCGCAGCACACGCCGCGCCGCCGTCCGCCGCCCCCGGTGGGCACGGCCCCGCGCGCCGCCGGCCGGTCGACGCACCCCGGCCGCAGCACCGCCCCGCCCGCTGACGGCCGAGGTGACGACCACGGTGTCAGCCACGGCGCGCCACCTGCCGCTGCACAACGTCCAACAGGACCAGGACGACGATCGCCACGGCCAGCAGCACAGTGGCCACCGCCGCGGCCCCGGCCTGGTCGCCCGCCTCGATCTGCTTCAGGACATACGCGGACGAAACCTCGGTACGGCCCACCAGGTTCCCCGAGATCAGGATCACCGAGCCGTACTCCCCCAACGCCCGGGCGAACGCCAACGCGGCACCGGACAGCACAGCCGGCGCGATCACCGGCAGCACGATCCGCCGGAACGTCGTCACCCCGCTTGCACCCAGGGACGCCGCAGCCTCCTCCACATCCCGCTCCATATCCATCAGCACCGGCTGCACCGAACGCACCACGAACGGCAACGTCACGAACAACAGGGCCAGGAACACCCCCTGCCGGGTCCCCACCAGATTGACCCCGAACGGGCCCTGCGGCCCGTACAACGAGATCAACACCAGCCCGGCGACGATCGTCGGCAACGCGAACGGGACATCGATCACGACCTCCAACAGACGCTTGCCCCAGAAACTGTCCCGCACCAACACCCACGCCACCAACGTCCCCACCACCATGTTCACCACGGTCGCCGCCAACGCCGCCCCCACCGACAACTCGATCGTGCCGAGCGCCTCCCGGGACGTCACAGCGTCCGCGAACCCCGCCGCGCCACCGCCGGCCGCCGTCACGACAACGGCCGCGATCGGCAACCCCACGACCAGCGACAGCCACAGCACCCCCAGACCCAACCCCAGGGCCGGCCCGGCACCCAACCGCCCGGAGAAGGCCACCCGAGGCCTCTTCCGAACACTCCCCCGACTCGCGCCGGGCGCGGACGCCCGCGCAGGAGCCGGGGCACCAACCTCCGGCGCCATGCTCATGCCCGGCTCATGCCCGCAACTGAGGGACAAGGCCCTTACCGGTGTCGAACAGCAGCGCATTGACCGCCTTCCACCCACCCAGACTGTCCACCGTGATCAGGTTCGCCACCTTCGGGAACGGGTTCGCCGGATCAGTCGCGCCCTTCACCCCGCTGATCGTCACGGTGTCGTCCACCGGCCGGAAGCCCTTGCTGCCGAGAATCTTCTGACCATCCACGCTCTCCACGAACGCCAGGAAGTCCTTGGCCCTGGCCGGCGCGCTCTTGGTCACCGCCGCCGGATTCTCGATCAGCACCGTCGTGTCCGGGACGACGTAGTCCAACCCCACCCCGGCGGCGCGAGCCGCGATCGCCTCGTTCTCATACGAGATCAGCACGTCACCGGTCCCCTTCACGAACGCATCGGTCGCGGTACGGCCACTCTCGTTCCAACTCACCACGTTCTTCACGAACCCAGCCAGGTAGGTCTTGGCCGCAGCGACGTCCTTCGTGGCACCCAAAGCCTGACCATAAGCAGCCAGCAGGTTCCACTTCGCCGACCCCGACGTGCCGGGGTCGGCCGTCACGATCCCCACCCCCGGCCTGACAAGATCGGCCCAGCCCTTGATGCCCTTGGGATTGCCCGCGCGGACAGCAATGACCACCACCGAACGGGAGGCAACCCCCTTGGCCGGCCCAGCGTTCCAGCTCGGGTCCACCAGCCCCGCCTTCACCACATTATCCAGGTCCGGCTGCAGCGAGAACGCCACGACGTCCGCCTTCTGCCCCGCGATCACCGCCCGGCTCTGGGCACCACTCGCCCCATACGATGCCTTGAACGTCGTACCCGCACCGCCCGGCGTCCCGGCGAACGCCGCACCGAGCGCATCATAGGCCGACTTGATCACCGAGAAGCCGACGATGTCGAGCTTCGTGGCCGTGGCCGTGGCCGAAGCCGCGCCCGAACCAGACGACCCCGACCCACTCGTCGAACCCGAACCCCCACACCCGGCCACACCGACGGCAGCCGCCAACACCGCCCCACACAGACCGAACACACGGCGCCGGGACATCACATTCAGATCCATCACAGACTCCTCGCGGTGGGCCATCGAACGCGATACAACAATATCGATCTGGTCGGTCGAGATTATCAGGAATAGCCTCGTGGTACCACCCACCTGCGGAACCCGCTCGCCCCAGCCGGACGTTGGCGGGGGCGGGCGGTCGTGGGCTGCCCGGCCCCGGCCGCGAAAAGGCCGCCTCGGCGACCCCGGGGTTCCGCACGGCAGGGGCGACTGGACAGAGAACAGAAAGACCGGACCACCCCCTCATCCGTGGGCAGTCGGGGCGGGAGGCGGTCGGGCCACCCTTCCACGTCCTCGGCCCTGCCGCGTAACCATCCACGACGCCCCTCGTAGGACCCACCGAAGCCTGGCCGTGACCGAGGGGGCTCACCGACCGGCAGGCGACCGACCGTGGACCGACGCGAAGCGGAGCCGCACGATGACCTCACCAGAGGCTCAGGCAGTACGGGACACACCCCAGATCCTCACGTTGGTCCAGCAGGCGCTGAACGACTTCGAGGCCGCCTCCTTGTCCAGCAGCATCCGGAGGTCCATCCGAATCGCCAACCTCCTGGGGGATTCCCAGACGGCCGTACGACTGTCCCTGGAGGTCAGGTCGCATGGTGGCGCGAAGTTCATGCAGAGTGCCAATCTGATGAAGTACTACCTCCCGGCCTCGGACGGTTCCGCAGACCCGCACAGCTCGGCCGGGAGAGCGCTGGAGGAGTACATCAAGGACCGCTCCCCGAGCAAGACCGAGATGGTGTGGTGCCACACCATCTCCGAGCTGGAGGATCTGGCCTCCAAGTCCAGCGTCGAGGAGGGAGTTCCGAGCCAGATTCTGGAGTGGCGGTTCATCGCCAGGCAGATCGTGGAACGCACGCTGAACCAGACCTTTGCGCTGCTCTGTCGATGGGAGCGCGAGTTCACCCACGCGCATACCCACGAGGAGGTCTACGCTGGCTACTCTCAGCAGCCTTCGTCCTTCGTGCGCGACGACACGCTCCGAGAACTGGAATCGCAATAACCTCGCCCCTCGGGGCCGCTTCAGCTGCCAAGCCGCGGCTGCAGGGCAGCAGCTTCCGGTAGGCGCGGTCCCGGACAATGGTCACCTCGAGCATCGTCGTCCAGTGCGATCGTCGTCCAGTGCGCATGGGGACGGCAGTATCACAGAGCTCCCCGCGAACGATTTCCGGGTTGGCCAGCTGGGCCACCTTGTCGGTCATGAGCTCCGGGATCGCTTCAGGATATCGCGCCGCCATCAGGATCCAGGCATCTCGCTCCGGCTCGACGATCGCCTCGGGCGCCCGGTGGCACGGAGCCTGTCCAGGTAGTCGACCACCTCCGTGGGGAGAGCCGACGAATCACTGGTGCCCAGCTGCGCGATCCGCCGGCGGTGCTCCCGGAGCGCCCGGATCTGCGCGCGCGGTTGCCGGATCTGCGCGCGCGGTTGCCGGTCGATCTCGGTGGTCGCGGTGGCGAACGTCCGGGGTCGGCGTCGAGCAGCACGCGGACCTGGGCCAGCGGGACGCCGGCCTCGGCCAGAGTGCGGATCCGGATCAGCCGCACGACCGCGGCGTCGTCGTACGTCCGGCAGCCGGAGGCGTCGCGCTCCCACTCCGGGAGCAGCCCGATCTGGTGGTAGTGCCGCACCGTGCCGATGGTCTCCCCGGCATAGAAGCGATCCACGTATCGGTGCTGACACCGATCGCTGCCGAGACAGCGGGTCAGGGGTCGGCGCGCTCCATCAGGCGCTTGAGCCTGCTGAGGTCCCTGAGCACGGCCCTCGCATCGCGCTCGAAGTCCTCGGCACTCATCCCGGGCTGACGACGAACGGTGAACACCACCTCGCAGCCCGTCCCGTCAGCGATCACTCGCATCGGGTTGTAGAAGCTCTGGCCCGAGACGAGTGTCACGTGGTGATCCAATACGCCGAACTGGTTTCTTGGCGCGAAACTCACCGCTGCCCGACCCATCGGTGAATCCACGATCCACCGCCCATCGACCTCCTCGGCGGAGCAGGCCAGCCCCGGAGCCCATTCAGGCAGGTTGAGGCCGTTCGACGCGTAGTCGTAGACCTTCTGCGCCGACCGGTCGATGTGCGTACTGAGATGCCGAGACTCCCCTGTCGCAGCGTTCACCGTCGCGATGCTACCGACGGCCGCGGGCGATGCCCGGGTCGAGAGGACCACCGGCTCGCACAATACGACGAGCAGGCGGGCGGGCGCCTCGGCGCGAGTCACGACCCGGGTGCCGGGCGCGGCTCCGCGGCGCCCTCGGGGGTGACCGCACCCGCTCGGACGAACTCGGCGAACGTCTGGGCTCCCAGCTGACAGGGGCCGTCGGGCAGCAGCGCCCCGGCCCGCGCCGCCCGTCCCGCGGCGCCCGGCAGCGGCACCGGGACCACGCGGCGCCGGCTGCCCCGGACGCGAAGGACCCGGCGCACCATGTCGGGCAGCTGCAGCACGTCCGGCCCGGCGATCGGGGGCGCCATCGCCTGCGCCGGGCCGACGACCAGCTCCACGAGCCGACCGGCCACCTCGGCGGCGGCGACCGGCTGGCTGAGCAGCCGCGGGACCGGCACGACGGGCCCACGGACCCGATCGAGGAACTGCCCGGCGAACTCGTGGAACTGCGTCGCCCGCAGCACGGTCCACGGCAGCGGACCAGCCGCCAGTACGGCCTCCTGCCGTCGCTTGCCCGCGTAGTACCCGAACCCGACCCGGTCGATCCCGACGATGGACAGCGCCACCAGGTGGCCCACCCCGGCCCGCTCCCCCGCTCGGAGCAGGTGACCGGTCACCGTGCCGAAGAACTCCTCGGCCGCGCGTCTCCGGTTGGTCGCAACGTTGCTGACGTCGATGATCGCCGAACAGCCCGCGAGGGCGCCATCCAGCCCGGTCGCCGTCGTCAGGTCCACCCCATGCCGGCGCGAGAGAACGACGGTCTGGTGACCGCCCTGCTCAAGCCGCCGGACCACCCACCTGCCGACCACGCCGGTCCCCCCGGCCACCGCAATCCTCATCCGACGCTCCCGATCACGCGGTCTCCCGCGCGGGATGCCTTGATCACGAAGTACTCCCTACGTTCAGGCCGACCGGACCACCTCTGCCCCGGCGACGAGAGCGACGGCCCCGGAGTCGGCGGCCGCCCGCGTCGACCTCCTCGTCCGGGCCTGGCTCGTCGAACGTACCTCGCCGCTCGCCCGGTGACACCAGCGGCCGGGGTCACCTGTGGAGAACCACCGGGGCGACCTGTGGACGACGGCGCATCCCGTCGGTGCTGCACGGTAGAACAACAGGCATGCGGAACCGGCCGGTGATCCTCCACCTCGACCTCGACGCCTTCTTCTCCGCGGTCGAGCAGCTGCACAAGCCGTCCCTGCGCGGCAAGCCGGTGATCGTCGGGGGCACCGGCGGCCGCGGGGTGGTCGCGACGGCGTCCTACGAGGCACGTGCCTTCGGCATCGGTTCCGCGATGCCGATGGCCCAGGCCCGCCGGCTCTGCCCCAACGCCGCGTACCTCGCCCCGCGCTTCGCGGCCTACCGTGCGGTATCCGACGTGGTGATGGGGGTGCTCCGAGAGCTCTCGCCGTTGCTGGAGCAGGTGTCCATCGACGAGGCCTATCTCGACCTGGAGCCCTGCTGCCCGGCAGCGACGGTGGAGGCGGTGACCACGATCGCGGAGCGCACCCGGCGGCGGGTGAGGGAGTCGACCGGGCTGACCGCCTCGATCGGCGTCGGCAGCAGCAAGCTCATCGCCAAGATCGGCTCCGATCTCGCCAAGCCCGACGGCCTCACCGTGATCCCGCCGGGCGAGGAGGCCGCCGCCCTGGCCCTGCTGCCCGTCGGCAGGCTGCCGTGGGTCGGGCCGGCCACCCGGGAGGCGCTGCGGCGCCGGAACGTGTCCACCATCGGTGACCTCGCCGCGCTGGAGCTCGACGAGGTCGTCGCGCTCCTCGGCCGAGCACACGGGACGACGCTTCACCAGTACGCCCTCGGCATCGACCCCCGGCCGGTGGTGACCGCGCGGGAGGCCAAGTCCCTGTCGGCCGAGGAGACGTTCCCGGTCGACCTGACCGACCCCCGCGAGCTCGACCTCCACCTCCAGCGGATGGCCGAGCGCGTGGTGGCACGCCTTGCGGCCAAGGGGCTGCACGCCCGCACGGTCACCGTGAAGGCCCGCCGCTACGACTTCGCCACGCTGACACGGTCCACCACCCTCGACCGGCCGACGGCGTCGGTGTGCACCCTGCTCGGTGCCGCTCGCCCGCTGCTCGCCGCCATCGATTCCAGCGACGGCCTGCGGCTGCTCGGTTTCGGCATCTCCGGCCTGACCGACTGCGCCCAGCTCGACCTGCTCGACGCGCTCGCACCACAGCCCGATCGGGCCGGACCACCCACCCAACCGCTCACCGAATCGCTGACGCACTCTCCCGCCGAGCCGGCGGCCGAGCCGGCCGAGCCGGCCGACGACCCTGGCACCAGATCGAGGGCCGGGCCACCGGTCTGGGTTCCGGGTGCCGACGTCCGACACCCGCGCTACGGCGCCGGTTGGGTTCAGGGCGGCGGGCTCGGCCGGGTGACGGTCCGGTTCGAGGGACCGCACACGGAGCCTGGCCGAGTTATCACGCTGACCGCCGCCGACCCGGAGCTCACCCCGGCTCCGCCACCGGCGTGGTGACCGGTCGGCGCAGGAATCTCGACAGAGAGACATGACAGAGGCAAGACTCGCCGTCGCCGGCTGGGCTCGACACCCACGCCCGCGCCCCGGTCGGCCCCGATCAGGAGGAGGCCATGCCGTGATGCCCGTCCACCACTACCGGGGGCCGAGACCATGACCAGACTCGACGGGGTGCCGCCGGACCAGCGGCTCGGCCGGCTGGCGGCCGAGCTGCGCCGGGCACTCGGGGCGCCGTCGGTGCTCACCGACCCGGCCGCCCTGCGCGCGTACGACTGTGACGGCCTGACGTCTCATCGAGCGACCCCGGGCGTGGTGGTGCTGGCGGACGACGAGGCGGCGGTTTCCACGACCGTCGCGGCGTGCGCCCGGTACGGCGTCCCGTTCGTCGCCCGGGGATCCGGC
>DATDMG010000031.1:0-5977 GCA_036518955.1 Kineosporiaceae bacterium
CGGCGCAAGAACACGACCTCGTCAAGGTCGAGGGGAATCTTGTCGCCATCCGGGCTCCGGTACGTGTAGCCGGCCAGGAACTTCTGCGTGGACGGGACGGGCGTCATCCGGTCCGGGCGGACCGGCCACAACTCCAGCGGCAGGTTCCCCGACTTCGACACCAGCCACCAGGCCTCGCCGGTCAACTCCAGGTGCTGCGCGAAGCTCTCCACGAACTCCTGCCGGGAGAAGAACGCGTTCGGCCGGTTCCACAAGTCCAGTGCTGCATGGGAGGTGACCTCGACACGGTGCTCAGGCGGGGTGCCGGGCTTCGCGGTCCGGTACAGGTGCCAGCCGACCTGGGCCAGGTTCTCCGTGATCCGGGCGATGATCGAGAACAGGGTCCCGGTGGAGCCCATGGCGGCGACCTGCTGCTGGGACGGTGACGTGGACGCGGCCGAGACGGCGCCCTGGAAGGTCGCGCGGGTCGGGGCGTACGGCACCGGCGGTTTCGCGGGACTGCCCGCTACCGCGTCGAGGATGCCGCCGACCAGGGACCTCACGGGGCGCAAGGTAATGCCCTGCCGACCTATCCAGTTGTACGGAACCTACAAACCGTGGCGTGTCGACGCCCCGAAACGGCCGATCGACCCCACTGGGAGTTGGTCGACGGCCACAACCAGGACGGCCACCTCCACCCCAGCCGGGGTCAGCTGGTAGTAGCGGCGCCACGGCCGGCCCGCCGTCCACGGGCCCTCGCCTTCCATCCGGGCCGCGACCAGTCCCGCACCCTCCAACCGGGTCATGAGCGGTGCCGCTGTCCGCTCGACAACCCCCGCCGCCCGGCACACCTGCGCCAAGAACACCTCCCGGCCCAAGCGGTGGTCCGCGAGCAGCGCGACCAGCACCTCCCCAGTCGCTGGTGTCACCCGCACCTCACCGGCCATGGACACGCCACTCCAGGGCGAGGAACGCGACGCCGAGGACGACACACCCGGCGATCGCATGCCACAGGAACCCGGCGACCGTGAACGCCCCCAGCCCGAGAACAGCCAGAGAGTAGGGCTGGAACCACAGCCAGCGTGCCACCCACCTGCGGCGGCGGACCGCCCGCCGCGACACCCGCCGCGCACGCCGCAGCCCCCGCCGGTCCAGACGCCGCTGCTGGCGCGCCTGCCGCCGGCCGCGCGCAGGCCACTTCCAGGCCGTCACCGGGGACGACCCATGAACCGGCGGCGGCGGGGTGCCACCTCGACGACCAGGTACTCCGTGACGACCACCGGCAGGGATCTTTTCTCCTCGCGGAACCTGGCCTGGAGCTCCTCGAACTCCTCCTCCGTCAACGGCCCCGACGGTCGGATGACCCCGAACGGCACCTGATGCCGGTCGCGAGCCTCCCGGACCGCGGCCAGGGGAACCCTCCGCCGTTCGGTCACCGCGCCCACCTTGGCCGATACCCGCGGCGCGACCGCCCAGCCCCGTACGGGATGACCGCCTCGACGTGCATCCCGGGCGCCAGCACAGCCACGCCCCGGGGCTCCCGTGTGACGCGGGCCCAAGCCTGGGCCCACACGTGGAACTCCTGGTCGGACAGCCACCGATCACAGCCGATGACCACCGTGCCTCTCCGGCCACGCCACACCACCCGCTCACCCATCACACCCACCGCACACGGGGACGGGCACCAAGGTCCCGCTCAGCAACCAGATACCGCCCGGCGTCACAGCCGTCATCCATCTCTTTCACGGGCGCCTCCTTCGGTTTCTTCCCCCCACTGGTATCCCACACGTAGCCGGGGATTTCCTCCGCAGTGGAGGCTGGCTTCTTCGCATCAACGAGCACCGGATCCCGCTCAAGGGTGCATCCTCGCATGATGAACAGGCGCGGCTTCCCGTCCCCGGCGGGGCGGAGCCTGCCCGCGAACGCTTGGATTCCCTCGGTGACATTCTTGTTCGCCGCGACCGTGGACATCCCGAGGTGGCGTTCCAGCGTGGCGCGGCCTTCCGCGTCATGGTCACAGATAACAGCCCGCGGCCGGGGCTCCGTCCAGCCGCCCTGCTCGTCGCGGACGGCGTCGAGGATTGTCCGGGCGTGGTCCTCGACGAGCCTGTCCGTCATATAGATCTCCCGGTACAGGTACAGCCGCCCGTCGTCATCCTCCGCCCAACACTGCAGCACGAACGGGTGCACATAGCCGAAGTCCACGGACCACCAGCGCGTCCAACCTGCAGGGACCTCGAACGGGTCGATCAGGTGGACGGCGTCCTGCCACTCGTCGTAGATCACGCCCTCAGCCGCCGCCCACAGGCCATCCTTCAGGCGGAGCCGGCGGACCCCAGTCAGCTTGCCGAGGATCTCCAGATACGCCAGACCAGCCTCGGTCGGATCCCCGTCATCAGTGAACAACGCCGGGTTGTCCCGGTGAAGCGAATGCAGCATCGGCATACCGGCGTCGGCGCGCTGCTTCAGCCAATGCGTCGGCGGGCCAGGGTTCAGGGCGCCGATCTGCTGCTGCCATGGCAGGACCCGGTTCCGGCCGAGCCGGGTACCGATAGCTTCCCAGTCGTCCACGACCAGCTCCGTGGCCTCATCCACGAACACCAGGTCGTACTCCGCGGACATCACCTTGATCGGCTTGTCGAGGCCGCCGACCACAATCACGCTGCCATTCACATACCGATAGCTGGCAGCCTCCCGCGTCGACCCGCCGTACCACTCGAGCAGACCCGCAGCGAGAGCTTCCTTGGCGACCTTCTTCTCGAACGTCACCAGCGTCGTACTGCCGAGCGACACGGCCGTCTTGCGCGCGACCAGGCACCTGACGCCCGGATACATCGACGCCGCCAGGTGAACCCGAGCCAGACACGGCAGGCTCTTCCCCGTCCCCGCCGGCCCCGAGATGGTCAGCTCCGAATCCGTCCGCGCGAACATCGTCCGCGCCGCACCCCGAGTCTTCAACACCACCTCACTGGCAGGCGCCGGCGACCGGCAGCCGGACGGCTCCAGACCCCCACTGCCCGCCGTCAGGTCAACACCCGGCAGCGAGTACACGACAGCGCCATCCGGGCCATCCAGCCGCAGGCGGCTGGTGTCCTCGAGGAACGCCGACCAGCCGTTGGTTTTCCAGAGGCTGCCGTCGTCCGTGTCGGTGGGCGATGGCGGCGGCTCGAAATGGCGAGCCGCAACCTCCCACGCCGTGAGCGTCACGACCGCTCAGCCCGCCACCGCACGCAGGTGCCGCGGCACCACCTCGGCGACCATCGCCCGCTGCACCTCCGACAGTTGCAGGTCGTCCAACACTGCCCGGATCACCGAGGCGAGCAGGCCGCCCTGCTGCTCGGCGAGCCGGACCCGCCGCTCCTCCACGCCCGCCGCGAGGGCCGCAGCGCAGACCTTCACCAGGTGCTGCCGTTCGCGGAAGTACAACTCCAGCCACAGATCGACCTGCGGGCCGGCTTCCTTCGTCGTCGTGATCCCGGCCTGGAACCCGGTCTTCTCTGACACTTGGACGCTCCGGGTGCCCCGCGTCAGCGCCTGCGAGTCGAGTGCCCGGACCTGTTCGGCGAGCCAGGCGACGTGCCCAGCGGTGCGATGGACCTCTTGGAGGAGGGCGTCTGCAGGATCGATCTCGACGGGTCGACCGAACGTCTCCATCGCTTCCCGAGCCTTTCGTTCCTGTTCGCGGCGTTGGGCTGCGGCTTTGACCTGGGGTGCGGCACCCCCGTGCATCCTGCACACTTCGGTGCCGGTGACGACCTGGCCGCCGCAGGGCGCCCCGTCGCGGCGGTGGCCCCTGCACTTCGGGTGTGGCCGTCCGCACTGAGGGCAGGTGTCACGCATCGGGTCGGGTAGCTTCGGGCCAGCGCATGGGGTTCAGGTCCCGTCGATGAGGTCCACGGGCTCCCCGAGGCGTTCGTTGTAGGGGAGTTCACCCGATAGCTCCTGCCAGCGGCGCGCCGCGACATCGACATACCTCGGATCCAGCTCGCTGGCGCGTGCGCGTCGTCCGGTGATCTCGCAGGCGAGGAGGGTGGTGCCCGAGCCGGAGAAGGGTTCTGCGACCATCCCACCAGGTGGGCAGGAGTTGTCGAGGCAGTAGGTGACGAGGTCGACGGGTTTCATGGTGGGGTGGTCTTCGGAACGCTTGGGGCGGGCGAACTCGAGCACGCTGGATTGTGCGTGGTCGCCGTACCACCCTTCGCCTCCCCGTCCGCGTCGGCCGGCGGCTCCTGGGGTGTAGCCGTAGAAGATCGGTTCGTGGCGCCAGTGGTAGTCGGCGTGGCCGAGGACGAACTGGTCCTTCACCCAGATGAGGGTCTGTCGCCAGGTTCCGAGGTCGCGGAGTATGTCGAGGAAGACGGCATGTAGCGGCCCCGGCGGGGCCGCTACATGCCAGGCGGCGCCGGGGTTGGCGTGGGCCCACGCCAGGGTGAGGGAGTCGCGGAGGAGATGCTTGAGGCCGGTCTCGTCGAGGGCGTCGTTCTGGATGGTGAGGGCGTCTTTCGTCTTCCCGACGTAGGCGACGCCGTACGGGGGGTCGGTCCAGATGCAGTCGGCGCGGTCACTGCCCATGAGGGCCGCCCAGGTCGCCGGGTCGGTGGAGTCCCCGCAGATCAGGATGTGCCGGTCGGCCAGGAGCCAGCGGTCGCCCAGCCGAGACACCGGTTCCGCTGGAGGCTCCGGGTCGGTCTCGTCCGCATCCTGGGCGGATCCCCCCCCCATGGTGTCGTAGGGGTTCTCGCAGACAACGCCGAGGAGTTCGGTGAGGGCGTCGTCCGTGAACCCGGTGAGGTCGGCGAGGCCCGATGCCTGGAGGTCGCGGAGGACATCGGCGAGGTCATCGTCCCAGCCGCCGGCGGTGGTGATCTGGTTGGAGCCGATGAGGTAGGCCTCGGCGTCGAGGTCGGAGCGGGATGACCAGCCGGTGATGACGGGCATCCGCCACATGCCGTCGGTGTCGACGAGGATGCCGTCGGGGGCCGTGGCGCCGGTGGCGTGCATGGCGACGAGTTGTTCATGCCGACCGTGCCCAGCGACGAGGCGACCGGTGCGGCCGTCGATGGCGGGGAGTTCGACGAAGCCGTGATGGCCGATGGACCGGTTGATGCTGGCGAGATCATGGCCTTTGGGGTTGCGGGTGGCGTACTGGATCTCGTCTAGGCGCCGGTATTCGAGGGCTCGTGGTTCCGGGGTGGCGGGCTTACGTGGGGGTCTCGGCATCAGCGTTCTTTCCCCGCAGTCTCCGGACGGTCGTCCACTTGGTCGGCCCGCTGGTCGACGTCGTCCGCGGCGTCCCATTCGACGATGAGGGCGTGGCGGTCTGTCGTGAAGTGGCGGATCACGCCGGCCCTGGCGGTGTCGGGGCGCCCCTGCCGCGGGCTTCGGCGATCCATTCAGTGAACGCTGCTTCGATGTCGGTCAGGGTCAGCCCACCGAGCTCACCGGCTGCGGGGGGGAGGGGCCAGGTGAGGGTGACGCGGCGAACGGACTCGATCATCCGCCCCACCCGACCCAGTCGTAGCGGAGGTGGCCCTGGTCGTCGCGCGACGGGTGGCCGTGGTCGATGCGCTGCCGGTAGGTGCCGACCTGAATGGTCGCCTCAGGCTGGGTGATGGCCGCCGCCAACCAGCCGGCGTGGATGTCGGGGACCCGGATGACCCCGCTGGGGTTGGGCCCGGCGTCGGGGATGGATTGGCCGTCCTTGGGGCCTCCGACGAGGGTGATGGTGTCGTTCACGACGCTGGCTCCGCGCCGGTGTGGCCGAGGAGGCCGGTCGGCGCCCAGGCGGCCATCTTGACGTCGCATGCGGCTTGGTCATGGGGGCCATGGCTGCCGCATAGCGGGCAGTTGAAGCCGTAGAGGCGCTCGAA
The DNA here is from genome assembly GCA_036518955.1 of Kineosporiaceae bacterium. GTDB lineage: Bacteria > Actinomycetota > Actinomycetes > Actinomycetales > Kineosporiaceae > DATDMG01. The sequence goes on from DATDMG010000031.1 coordinate 5,850, forward strand.
CTCGGCATGGAAGGCGGTCCGGTACGCCGCGACCAGCTGGTCGCGCAGGTACTCCTCGAGCGTCTGCTCGTTCTCGGATGCCCGCATGTGTCACATGGTGCCAGCGCAACTCGCAGCCGCGCAGCGTG
>DATDMG010000032.1:0-14587 GCA_036518955.1 Kineosporiaceae bacterium
TTGTTCAGCGGCCGGCTGATCCAGCTGCAGGGCCTGGACGGCCCGTCGGTCGCCACCGTCGCGCTGGCGAAGCGGACCACGACCGTGGTGCTCCCCGCCCATCGGGGCGACATCGTGGACGCCGCCGGCAACACCCTCGCCACCACCGTCGACCGGCCGAACCTGCTGGTCGACCAGACCCTCGTGCACCTCTACAAGAAGGTGGTCGGCGGCCGCACCCAGGTCGTCGGCATCCCGGGCGCGGCGCAGGACCTGGCTCCGGTGCTCTCGCTCCCGGTGGACGTCGTTACCCGCCGGCTGACCGGGACGTCGCGGGGCGCCGTCCTCGCCCAGGGCGTCACCCCCGAGGTGGCGCGGGAGGTGCTGCGGCTGCCGATCCCGGGGGTCAACCTGCAGCCGGCGAGCCGGCGGATCTACCCGGCCGGCACCACGGCCGCCAACGTCCTCGGGTTCGTCTCGATCGCCGACGGGAAGGCTCTGGACGGCATGGAGCTGGCGCGCGACGACGATCTGGCCGGCCGCCCCGGCTCGCTGCGGTACGAGCACGCCGCGGACGCCGCCCGCACCCGGATCCCCACCGGGGTCACCGAGGAGGTCGATCCGCAACCCGGCCGGACGGTGCAGCTCACCATCGTCCAGGACCTGCAGTGGCGCGCCCAGCAGCTGCTGGAGGCGCAGGTGAAGGCGGTCGGGGCCGACTCGGGCGATGCCGTGATCATGGATCCGAGGACCGGCCGGGTCCTCGCGTTGGCGACCGCGCCCACGTTCGATCCCAACGCCTACGGTGTCGCCCCCGACGCCGACCGCGGGGACCGGCCGCTGCTCGACGTCTTCGAGCCGGGGTCCACCGCGAAGGTGATCACCATGGCCGCGGCACTGGAGGAACACGCGGTGACCCCGACGACCCCGCTCGTCGTCCCGGGCGCCCTGCACATCGGCGGCACCACGTTCCACGACGCGGAGAGCCACGGCACGGAGAAGCTGACGGTCGCCGGGGTGCTCGCCCAGTCCAGCAACATCGGCACGATCCTGACCGGCGAGAAGCTCAGGTCGGCGACGCTGTACGACTACATGCACCGCTTCGGGCTGGGCACCCGGACCGGGGTGGGGCTGGGGGAGTCGCCCGGGCTGCTGGTGCCCCACCAGCGGTGGACCGACTCGCAGCGCTACACGGTGATGTTCGGCCAGGGCATGTCGATGACGGCCCTGCAGGCGGCGAGCGTGTTCTCGACGATCGCCAACGACGGGGTGCGACTGCAGCCCCAGGTGGTGGCCGGCGAACGGGACGCCGCCGGGGTCCTGCACACCCGGCCCGCCCCGCCAGGGGTCCGGGTGGTCAGCGCGGACACCGCCAGACAGTTGCGCCTGATGATGGAGAACGTCGTCGGGGACAACGGTACCGCCGCGAAGGCGGAGGTCCCGGGGTACCGGGTGGCGGGCAAGACGGGGACCGCCCAGGCCGTCGTCAACGGCGTGTACGACGGGTACACCGCAAGCTTCATCGGCATGGCGCCGGCGGACGACCCGGCCCTGGTGATCGCGGTGATCCTGCAGCGGCCGACCCGGGGGCACTTCGGCGGCGAGGTCGCCGCGCCCGTCTTCCAGCAGCTCATGACGTACGCCCTGGCGCAGCGCAAGATCCCGCCGACCGGGACGAAGGCGCCGGAGATCCCGCTGCAGTGGCGCTGACGGTACCCTCACGCCGTGCCGATTCCCGGTGGGCCCCGTCCGGTGGGCGCCTCGCCCCGCCCGCTGTCCGAGATCCGGGCGAGGATCCGGGCGAGGCCGGCTCCGTGGTCCCCGCCGCCGGCGGCTCCCGCCGACGTCCGGGTGACCGGGGTCACCCTGAGTTCGCTCGCCGTGCGTCCGGGTGACCTCTACGCGGCCCTTCCCGGCGCGCACGCCCACGGCGCGGCGTACACCGGGCAGGCGGTCCGGGCCGGGGCCGTCGCGGTGTTGACCGACCCCGCCGGGCAGGAGCTGATCGAGCTGGCCGGTGCGGACGTCGGCGTGCCTGTCCTGGTGGTGCCCCAGCCGCGCGCCGTTCTCGGGGACCTGGCCGCCTGGATCTACGGCGAGCCGGGGCAGCGCCTGCTCACCTTCGGCGTCACCGGGACGAACGGCAAGACCACCACGACGTTCCTGCTCGAATCGGCGCTGCGCCGGCTCGAGCGACGGACCGGCCTGATCGGCACCATCGAGATCCGCGTCGGCACCGAGCGGGTGCTGAGTACCGGCACCACCCCGGAAGCCCCCGACCTGCACGCCCTCCTCGCCGTGATGTGCGAGCACGAGGTCACCGCGGTCGCCATGGAGGTGTCCAGCCACGCCCTGGACCAGCGCCGCGTCGACGGGCTGCTGATCGACGTCGCCGGGTTCACCAACCTCTCCCAGGACCACCTCGACTACCACCACACCCTGCAGGCCTACTTCGAGGCCAAGGCGCAGCTGTTCACGCCCCGGCACGCCCGGTGCGGGGTCATCTGCGTGGACGACGCCTGGGGGCGGCGGTTGGCGGCCACCGCGGCGGTCCCGGTCACCACCGTCGCGTCCCGCCTCCCCGAGGACGGCGGGGCGCCCGCCGACTGGCAGGTGCGTCGACGGACGCCGGCCCGCGGCGGGCTGACGGCGATCGAGCTCGACGGGCCGGCCGGCGCGCTCGCCCTGACCTGCCCGCTGCCGGGGGACTTCAACATCGCCAACACCGTGCTCGCGGTCGCCATGCTGGCCGCCTCGGGCGTGGATCCGACCGCGGCGGCGGCCGCGGTGCAGCGCGCCGACGCCGTCCCGGGGCGGATGGAGCCGGTCACCGGGACCGGCCGCCCCGGCGAACCCCTCGCGGTCGTCGACTACGCGCACACCCCGGACGCGGTCGAGGCCGCCCTGGCGGCGCTCACCGGGCGGGGGTGGCCGCTCGTCGTCGTGCTCGGCGCCGGAGGAGACCGGGACGCCGCCAAACGGCCCCGGATGGGCGCGGCCGCTGCCCGCGCCGCGGACGTGGTGATCGTCACGGACGACAACCCCCGCTCCGAGGACCCGGCCGCGATCCGGGCGGCCGTCCTGCGCGGAGCGGCCCAGGAGGCGAGCCGCAGCGGGGCGGTCGTGCTCGAGATCGCCGATCGGCGCTCGGCCGTTGCCGAGGGCGTCGCCCGGGCCTGGCAGGGTGGTGTCCTGCTGGTGGCCGGAAAGGGGCACGAGCAGGGGCAGGACGCCGGGGGCGTCGTCCTGCCCTTCGACGACAGGGTGGTCGTCCACGAGGTGCTGTGCACCGTGCAGCCCCGCGCCGTCGACCGGACAGCAGGGGCACCGGTGTCCGGTCCCGACCGAGGTGGGCACCAGGAACAGAAGGAGACCCAGCGGTGATCGTCCTGACCCTGGCCGAGGTGGCCGATCTGACCGGGGGCCGACTGGCCGGCGGCGCCGACGGTGCCGTGCCGGTCACCGGCGACGTGGTCACGGACTCCCGCCAGGCCGCACCGGGCTGCCTGTTCGTGGCGCTCCCCGGCACCCGGGCGGACGGTCACGACCACGCCCCGCAGGCCCGGACCGCGGGGGCCGTCGCCGTTCTCGCGGGGCGTGACGTCGGCGGCCCCGCGGTGCTGGTGGACGACCCGCTGGCGGCGCTCGGCCGGCTCGCCCGGGGGGTCGTCGACCGGATCCCGGGGCTCGTCGTCGTCGGGGTCACCGGCTCCTCCGGCAAGACCGGCACCAAGGACCTGATCGCGGCGGTGCTGGCCGGCGCCGGCCCGACGGTCGCCACCGCGGGGTCGTACAACAACGAGCTGGGGCTGCCGCTGACCGCGCTGCGCTGCACGGTCGGTACCCGGTTCCTGGTCGTCGAGATGGGCGCCCGGATGCCGGGCAACATCAGCTACCTGTGCGGGATCACCCCGCCCCGGATCGCCGTCGTGCTGAACGTGGGTGCCGCGCACCTGGGAGTGTTCGGCAGCCTGGACGTGACGGCCCGGACGAAGGGCGAGCTGGTGGCGGCGCTGCCGGACGGCGGCGTCGCGGTGCTCAACGCCGACGACGAGCGGGTCCGGGCGATGCCCGTGCCTGCCGGGGCCCGGACCGTCCGCTACGGTCGCCCGTCCGACGGACCCGACGCCCCCGAGGTGACGGCCCGGGACGTCCGGCTCGACGCGGCCGCCCGCCCGCGGTTCCGGCTGCTGACCCCGTCCGGCGCCGCGGAGGTCGCCCTCGCCCTGCACGGGGAGCACCATGTCACCAATGCCCTGGCCGCTGCCGCGGTCGGCCTGGAGGCGGGCCTGGACGTCGGCCGGATCGCCCGGTCGCTGACCGGGGCGACGGCGGCCAGCCGCGCCCGGATGGAGGTCACCACCCGGCCGGACGGCGTCACGGTCGTCAACGACGCCTACAACGCCAACCCGGACTCGATGCGGGCGGCCCTGCGGGCGCTGGCCGCGATGGGCGCTGGTCGGCGTACCTGGGCGGTCGTCGGGGAGATGCTCGAGACGGGTGACCGGGCCGCGCAGCTGCACGGCGAGGTGGGCGCGCTCGCCGTCCGACTGGGGATCAGCCGCCTGATGGTGGTCGGGGAGCCCGCCGGCGAGTGGGTGAGCGCGGGCGCCGCCGCGGCGGGAATGGCCACTACCGACGTGACCAGGGTCCCGGACGTCGAGGCGGGCCTCGCCGTCCTCACGCCGGCCGTGCGGCCCGGGGACGTCGTGCTGGCCAAGGCGTCCCGGGCGGTGGGCCTGGACGTGTTGGCGAGCCGACTGCTGCAGGCCCGCCCGGACGGCGGCGCGGCGGTCCGGCCTCCGGAGGCCGTCGTCGACCAGGATGTCCCCGGTGTCGTCGTCCACCGGGAGGCCCGACGGTGAAGACCATCCTGATCGCGGCCGCGGTGTCGCTCGTCGTGGCCCTGTTCGGTACTCCGCTGTACATCCGGTTCCTGGTCGGGCGCGGGTTCGGCCAGTTCATCCGGGACGACGGCCCGACGTCCCACCACACCAAGCGAGGCACCCCCACGATGGGTGGGGCCGTGATCATCGCGGCCGCTCTGACCGGCTTCGGGGTGGCCCACCTGGCCACCTGGTGGCTGCCCACGATGTCGGGCGTCCTGGTCCTGTTCCTGATGACCGGGTTGGGGTTCGTCGGCTTCCTGGACGACTACATCAAGATCAGCAAGCAGCGCAGTCTGGGTCTGCGGGCCGGGAGCAAACTCGCCGGCCAGTCCGTGGTGGCGATCGTGTTCGCCGTCCTGGCGCTGCAGTTCAAGAATTCCGAGGCGCTCGCCCCGGCCTCCACCAAGATCTCTTTCATCCGGGACACCGCGATCAACTTGGCGTTCGCCGGGACCTACCTCGGGATCGTCCTGTTCGTGATCTGGGCGATGATGATCGTATGGGCGACGAGTAACGGGGTCAACCTCACCGACGGCCTGGACGGTCTGGCCACCGGTGCCACCGTCGCCGTCTGCGGTGCCTACCTGCTCATCGGCATCTGGCAGTCGAACAACTCCTGCGTGACGAAGCACGACCCGCAGTGCTACCAGGTCCGCGACCCGCGGGACCTGGCGGTGGTGGCGGCCTGCGTGCTCGGGGCCTGTTTCGGCTTCCTGTGGTGGAACGCCTCCCCGGCGAAGATCTTCATGGGGGACACCGGCTCGCTGGCGCTCGGCGGGGGGCTCGCCGGGCTGGCCATCCTGACCCGGACCGAGCTGCTCATCATCCTGCTCGGCGGGCTCTTCGTGCTGATCACCCTGTCAGTGATCATTCAGGTCGGCTCGTTCAAGTTGACCGGCAGACGCGTGTTCAAGATGGCCCCGCTGCAGCACCACTTCGAACTGGTGGGGTGGGGCGAGGTCACGATCGTGATCCGGTTCTGGATCATCGCCGGGCTGTTCGTCGGGCTCGGCCTGGGGGTCTTCTACGCGGAGTGGGTGGTGGGGATCCAGTGACCGGCGATGCCGGCGAACGGCTCGCCGAGCTCACCCACGCCGGCGCCCGGTGGGCCGGCCTGCGTGTCGTCGTGGCGGGCATCGGTGTGTCCGGCTTCGCCGCCGCCGACGCGCTGATCGAGCGCGGCGCCGACGTCGTCGTGGTCGACGGCCGGTCGGGCGAGGCCCAGCAGGAGCGCCGCGCCGTCCTGGAGACCCTCGGCGGCACGGTGCTGCTCGGCGAGGGGGCCAGCACGGTCCTGCCCGACGTCGCCGGGCGAGCCCCCGACCTGGTCGTCACCTCTCCCGGCTGGCGACCCGACCAGCCCCTGCTCGCGCAGGCCGCGGCGACGGACCTACCGGTCTGGGGCGAGGTCGAGCTCGCCTGGCGGATGCGGCCCGGGTCGGGTGGCGCGCCCTGGCTCACCCTGACCGGCACGAACGGCAAGACGACCACGGTCCGGATGCTGGCGTCCATGCTCATCTCCGCGGGGCACCGCGCGGTCGCCGCGGGCAACGTCGGCACGCCGATCCTCGAGGCCGTGCTGCACCCCGAGCCGTTCGACGTGATCGCGGTGGAGCTGTCGAGCTTCCAGCTGCACTGGTCGCACTCGCTGCGGCCCCGGGCGAGCGCCTGCCTGAACGTGGCGCCGGACCACGTCGACTGGCACGGATCCTTCGAGGCGTACGCGGCCGCCAAGGGCCGGGTGTACGGGAACACCGAGCTCGCCTGCGTGTACAACGTCGCGGACCCGCTGACCGAGCGCCTGGTGGAGGACGCCGAGGTGGTCGAGGGGTGCCGCGCCGTCGGGTTCACCCTGGGCGTGCCGGGCCTGTCGATGCTGGGCGTGGTCGAGGGCATCCTGTGCGACCGGGCGTTCGTGGCCGAGCGGCGGACGTCGGCCGCCGAGCTGGCGTCCCTGGACGACGTCCGTGCCGCCACCGGTGGCACGCTGGCCGCGCACAACGTCGCGAACGCGCTCGCCGCCGCGGCGCTGGCCCGGGCGCACGGCGTGCCGGCCGTCGCGGTCCGGGACGGGTTGCGTGGTGTCGTCCCCGACGCTCACCGGATCGCCCGGGTCGCGCAGGCCGGTGGCGTGACGTGGGTCGACGACTCCAAGGCGACCAACCCCCACGCGGCCGGCGCGTCGCTGGCCACCTTCGACCGGGTGGTCTGGATCGCGGGCGGCCTGGCCAAGGGCGCCACCTTCGACGAACTGGTGGCTGCGCATGCCGGCCGGCTGCGCGCCGCCGTCCTGATCGGCCGGGACCAGTACCTGATCGCGCAGGCGCTCGCCCGACACGCGCCCGACGTCCCCCGGGTGACCGTGAACCTGCAGGAAACTGGTCCGGTGCAGGTGATGGACGCCGCGGTGAGGCGCGCCGGGGAGTTCGCCCGCCCGGGCGACACGGTGCTGCTCGCGCCCGCCTGCGCGTCGATGGACCAGTTCGACTCGTACGCACACCGGGGGCAGGAGTTCGCCGCGGCGGTCCGCCGCCTGCTCGCACCGGGTGCGCCGACCGGCGAGGTCTGACCGGTGGGAGTGGGGGCGGGCCCGGTCACGGCCAGGGCGGGCCGGGAGCCGGGCGGCGTGCGGGCCCCCTCGCTGAAGGGCGCCGCGTCGGCCACCTCGGGCGGCGGGTCGGAGGGCGACGGGCAGAACCGGTGGCTGGCCCGGCTGGAGTCACCGCTCGCCGCCTACTACCTCGTGCTCGGGTCGACCGTGGCCCTCGTGGTCATCGGCCTGGTCATGGTGCTGTCCAGCTCGAGCGTGGAATCGCTGCGCGAGACCAAGCTGCACTCGTCGTACACGTTCTTCACCAAACAGGCGTTGTTCGCCGGCATCGGGACCCCGCTGGCGTGGATCGCCTCCCGGATCCCGCCGACCGGCTGGAGGCGGCTGTCCTGGGTGCTGCTCGCCGGCGCGACCGGGCTCCTGGCGATGGTGCCGTTCATCGGCGTGGAGATCAACGGGAACCAGAACTGGATCGTCGTCGCCGGGGTCACCGTGCAGCCCTCCGAGCTGGCCAAGTTCGCCCTGCTGGTCTGGGCCGCGACGGTGCTGTCCGCCAAGGAGCCGTTGCTGCACTCGGTGCCGCACACGCTCGTGCCGGTGGTCCCGGTCGCCGCCCTGCTGCTGCTGCTCGTGCTCGTCGGCAACGACCTGGGGACCGCGATGGTCCTGATGGCGGTCGTGTTCGGCGTCCTGTTCGTGGCCGGAGCGCCGCTGCGCGCCTTCGCGCTCACCGCCGGGGGCGGGCTCGTCGCGGTGGCGATGCTCGTCGCGGTCAGTCCCAACCGGATGAGCCGGATCAGCAGCTGGCTGACCGGCACCGGCACCGGCAACGACTACCTCAGCCTCGGCTGGCAGTCCGCGCACGGCACCTTCGCGCTGGCGACCGGCGGGTGGTGGGGCGTCGGCCTGGGGGCCAGCAAGGAGAAGTGGTTCTGGTTGCCGGAGGCGCACAACGACTTCATCTTCGCGATCATCGGGGAGGAACTCGGGCTGCCCGGCACGCTCGCCGTCCTCGGCCTCTTCGCGATGCTCGCGATCGGGCTGACCCGACTGGTGCAGGTCACCGACGACCTCTTCGTGAAGATCGCCACCGGCGGCGTGCTGCTCTGGGTGGTCGGCCAGGCGGTGGTCAACATCGGCGCGGTCGTCGGGATGCTGCCGGTGGTCGGCGTCCCGTTGCCGCTGGTGTCCAGCGGCGGGTCGGCGCTGCTCACCACGATGGTGGCCCTGGGCATGGTCTTCGGGTTCGCCCGCCGGGTGCCCGGGGCCCCCGAGGCGCTGACGGCGCGGGCCGGCGTCGTCCGGCGGTCCCTCGCCGTGCTGCCGCACCGGGCGGTCCCGACCCGGCACCGGTCGGCGCCCCGGGGCGGTCCGCGATGAGCGCCTCGATGCCGTCCTCCGGAGGTGGTCGATGAGCCTGTCCGTGCTGCTCGCCGGCGGCGGGACCACCGGCCATGTGGCGCCCCTGCTCGCCACCGCCGACTGCCTGCAGCGGCGCGACCCGGACGTGCGGATCACCGTCCTCGGAACCGCGGAGGGCCTGGAGTCCCGGCTGGTCCCCGCGGCCGGGCACCCGCTCGCCGTGGTTCCGCGCGTCCCCCTGCCGCGCCGGCTGTCGCTGGACCTGGCCCGGCTGCCCGGCCGCCTGGGCGCGGCGGTGGCCGCGGCGGACGACGCCCTGCGCCGCAGCGGTGCGGACGTCGTCGTCGGCTTCGGCGGGTACGTCGCCACCCCGGCCTACCTGGCCGCCCGGCGGCGTGGCGTGCCCGTCGTCGTCCACGAGCAGAACGCCCGCCCCGGGATCGCCAACCGGCTGGGCGCGCGGCTCGCCCGGCACGTCGCGGTGACCTTCCCCGGCACCCCGCTGCCGGGGGCCCAGGTGATCGGCCTTCCGCTGCGCCGGCAGATCACGACCCTGGACCGCGCCGCGCTGCGGGCGCCGGGCCGCGCCGCCTTCGGCCTGGACGCCGCCCGAACCACCCTGCTGGTCACCGGCGGCTCGCTGGGGGCGCAGCGGCTGAACGGGACGTTCGGTGCCGCGGCGGCCGACCTGGCCGCGGTCGGCGTCCAGGTCCTGCACGCCGCGGGGCGGGGCAAGAGCGTGCCGCTGGCCGCGCCCGCGGGCCGTCCCGACGCCAGGGGCGGGGCGCCGTACCAGGTGCGCGAGTACCTGGACCGGATGGATCTCGCGTACGCGGCTGCCGACGCCGTGGTGTGCCGGTCCGGCGCGGGGACGGTGTGCGAGGTGACCACCGTCGGGCTGGCCGCGGCGTTCGTTCCGCTGCCGATCGGCAACGGGGAGCAACGGCTCAACGCCCAACCGGTGGTCGACGCCGGTGGAGCGCTGCTCGTGGACGACGCCGACTGCACGCCTGAGTGGGTCCGCGCGGTGCTGATCCCGCTGCTGGCGGACCCGACGCGGTTGGCGACGATGGCCGGCGCGGCGTCCCGGTTCGGGATCCGGGACGCCGACGAGCGGCTGGCGGACCTGGTGGTGGACGCGGTGGGGCGCGGAGGGAGAGGTAGATCTCGGTGAAGCCGGACCTGACGCTCGAGGTGCCGCCGGCCGACCGGCTCGGCCGGGTGCACTTCATCGGGATCGGCGGGGCCGGCATGTCCGGCATCGCCCGGATCCTGCTGACGCGCGGCCTGCAGGTGAGCGGGAGTGACGCCAAGGACTCCCGCGGGCTCGCCGCGCTGCGCGCGCTGGGCGCCGACGTGTGCGTCGGTCACGCCGCCGAGCACGTGGACGGCGCGGCGACCGTCGTCGTGTCGTCCGCCGTGCGGGAGAGCAACCCGGAGCTGGCCCGGGCCCGCGCCGAGGGGCTGCTGGTGCTGCACCGGTCCCAGGCGCTGGCCGCGGTGATGGCCGGACGGCGTGGCGTGGCGGTCGCCGGGACGCACGGCAAGACCACCACGACCTCCATGCTCACGGTGGCTCTGCAGCATTGCGGCGCCGACCCGTCGTTCGCGATCGGCGGGGAACTGACCGAGGGCGGAGCGAACGCCCACGACGGGTCCGGCGACATGTTCGTGGCCGAGGCGGACGAGTCGGACGGCTCGTTCCTGATCTACCGACCGGCGGTGTCGATCATCACGAATGTCGAACCGGACCACCTCGACCACTACGGGAGCCCGGAGGCGGTGGAGGCCGCCTTCGACGCGTTCACCGACCGGATCGTGCCCGGTGGGCTGCTGGTGGCCTGCGCCGACGACCCTGGCGCCTGCCGGGTGGCGGGGCGCGCGGCGCGGCGTCGGCCGGACCTCGTGGTGCGGACGTACGGGGAGGGTCCGGGCGCCGACGTCCTCGTCGCCGACCTCGATGCCTCGGCCAGCCGGGTGAGCTTCCGGCTGGCGGTCGCCGCGCCCGCGCCGCAAGGGGCGGGGGCGCCGCGGCCGGAGGGGGTCGCGGAGCCGGCGACCGGACGGTTGCGGCTGCGGGTCCCCGGGCGGCACAACGCGCTGAACGCGGCGGCCGCCTGGACGGCGGCGGTCGGGCTCGGCATGCCCGCGGACCGGGTGGCCGCCGGTCTGGAGTCGTTCGCGGGCACCCGGCGGCGCTTCGAGGCGAAGGGTGAGGCGGCCGGGGTCCGGGTGATCGACGACTACTCCCACCACCCCACCGAGGTGGCCGCCGCGCTGCGCGCCGCCCGCGCGGTGGCCGGGGCCGGCCGGGTCATCGCCGCGTTCCAACCGCACCTGTTCAGCCGCACCCGGATCTTCGCCGCTGACTTCGCCGAGGCCCTCGGACTGGCGGACGAGGTCGTCGTCCTCGACGTCTACCCGGCCCGGGAGGATCCGGAGCCGGGAGTCACCGGGGCGCTGATCGCCGATCGCGTGCCGCTCGGGCCGGGCCAGGTCGTCTTCGTCCCGTCGTGGTCCAAGGTGGCGGCGGAGCTGGCCGCCCGGGCCCGGCCGGGTGACGTCGTGCTCACCATCGGGGCGGGGGACATCACCATGATCGGGCCGGAGCTCCTCGAGACGCTCGCCGGCAGCCGGGAGCCGACGTGACCGGTGCCCGGGCCGGGGACCGGGCCGCGGGACGTGCGGGGGAGCGCCGGAGTGCCCCGCGCGCGGTCACCCGCGCGGCGCCGCAGCCACCCCCGCGGGTCGCCCCCCGGACGCGCCGGGCCAGTGCCCGGGCCGAGGGCTGGGTCCAGCCCCCGCCGCAGGGCCCGCGGCGGTCGCAGGGCTCGCACACTCCGCAGGACGCGCGGGTTCCGCAGGGTTCGCGGGTTCCGCAGGGTTCGCGTGCGACGGCGGGCCGGGCAGGCACGGCCCCGCGGGGCCTGCCGGTGCCCGGGCGGCCCGCCTCGACCGTGTCCAGCACCTCGGCCCAGCGGTTCGCCGCCCGGGTCCGGCGCCGCCGCCGACAGCGGGCGGTGGTGACGGGCAGCGCGATGACCCTGGGCCTGTTGGTGGGCTGGCTGCTCTTCGGGTCCGGCACGCTCGCCGTCCAGCGGATCGAGGTGCGGGGCGCCCAGCGGGTTTCCGCCGGCGACGTGCGGGCCGCCGTCCGGTTCGAGCTGGGTCACCCGATGGCGCTGATCGCTCCCGGGGCGGCGGCCCGGGCGGCGGCGGCCGTCCCGCTCGTGCGCTCGGCGACCGTCGTCCGGTCCTGGCCCTCGACGCTGATCGTGGTGGTGCACGAGCGGCAGCCGATCGCCGCCGTCCCGGCGGGAGCGGGCGGCCTGGCCCTGCTCGACGAGGACGGCGTCGTGGTCGGGACCACAGCCCACGCTCCCGTCGGGCTGCCGGTGCTGGACGTCGACGTCGGCCGGGCCGGGGCCGCCTCGCTGCGTGCCGCGCGTCGGGTGTCCGACGACCTGCCGGCCGCCCTGCGCCGGATGGTCCGGAGGATCACCGCGGCGACGCCCGACGCCATCGGCCTGGTCCTGACCGACGGCTCCACGGTGAACTGGGGGTCGGCGGACGACGGCCCGGGCAAGGCCGAGGCCCTGCTCGCTCTCCACCCCCGGCCGGTCGAGGAGGCCGTGACCATCGACGTCAGCGCCCCGGATTCGCCGGCGATCACCCGGCCCACCCGCTGATCGAGGGATCCCGCACGCCGGTTCGCGACACGCCATCCCCGGTCGTTGAATCCCTACGGGGGCGCCCGTACGGTCCAGAGCATCGAGTAGTTGACATAACTATAACCCTCTAGTTGAGGGTGAGGGTCCGGGCACGGGCCCCGCGGCACGACCAGGCCCGTTCCGCTAGCGAGAGGCACCCGACGTGGCAGCACCGCAGAACTACCTTGCCGTCATCAAGGTCGTCGGTATCGGTGGCGGTGGGGTCAACGCCATCAATCGGATGATCGAGGTCGGGCTCAAGGGCGTCGAGTTCATCGCCATCAACACCGACGCCCAGGCCCTGTTGATGAGCGACGCGGACGTGAAGCTCGACGTCGGTCGCGAGCTCACCCGTGGCCTCGGGGCCGGCGCCGACCCGGAGGTGGGGCGCAAGGCCGCGGAGGATCACGCCGAGGAGATCGAGGAGGTGCTCAAGGGCGCCGACATGGTCTTCGTGACCGCGGGTGAGGGCGGTGGTACGGGGACCGGCGGAGCTCCGGTGGTGGCGCGGATCGCGCGCAACCTCGGCGCACTGACCATCGGCGTCGTGACCCGCCCCTTCACCTTCGAGGGCCGGCGCCGGGCCACCCAGGCGGACGCGGGGATCATGACCCTCCGGGAGGAGGTGGACACACTGATCACTATTCCGAACGATCGGCTGCTGTCCATCAGCGACCGGCACGTCAGCGTGCTCGACGCCTTCCGCTCCGCCGACCAGGTGTTGCTGTCCGGTGTCCAGGGCATCACCGACCTGATCACCACTCCCGGTCTGATCAATCTGGACTTCGCGGACGTGAAGTCGGTCATGCAGGGGGCCGGCAGCGCGCTGATGGGCATCGGCTCCGCGCGCGGGGAGGACCGCGCGATCCAGGCCGCCGAGACGGCGATCTCCTCGCCCCTGCTGGAGGCGAGCGTGGACGGCGCGCACGGCGTGCTGCTGTCCATCCAGGGCGGCTCGGACCTCGGACTGTTCGAGATCAACGAGGCGGCCCGGCTGGTCCAGGAGGCAGCGCACCCGGAAGCTAACATCATCTTCGGTGCGGTGATCGACGACGCGCTCGGTGACGAGGTGCGGGTCACCGTGATCGCGGCTGGTTTCGACGGTGGAACCCCGACCCGCCGCCGGGACGACCGGGCGCTGGGCCAGTTCTCCGGGCGGTCGACCGCTGCCGCGGAGCCGGTGGCGTCCCCCGCGTCGGTCGGGCCGGGGGGCGTGGGCGCGGCCGGGCAACCCCTCCGCGTCGGCCAGGTGGCATCCGTCGCCGCCACCACCGGCACCGGGTACCCGGCGTCCGGACCGTCCGGGGGGTACCCGGCGTCCGGGGGGTATCCGTCGTCCGGATCGTCCGGGGGGTACCCGGCGCCGTCCGCGGGCGCCGTCCCGACGGGCGTGGCGCGCCCCCAGCCCTTGGACGCCGACCCGTATGCCCGGCAGGCGGCACCGTCCGCGCCGGCACCGTCCGCGCCGGCACCGTCCGTGGCGGCGCCTCCCCCCGCACCGGCCAGCGTGCCGCTGGCCGCCTCGAACCCGGTCGCCGAGCCGCCGGCGCCGCCGGCGCGGGGGATCGAGGTCTCGGCTGCCCGGCCGATCCCGCGCCCGGTCGTCGTTGAGGACGACCTGGACGTGCCCGATTTCCTGAAGTAACCGGTGAGCGACCAGGTCCTGGTTCCGGTCGAGCTCGCCCCGGGGGTGGTGGCGGGGTTCACCCGCCGGCGCGGCGGGGTGTCCGTCGGCGCCTGGGAAGGGCTCGACCTCGGGCTGCACGTCGGCGACGATCCGACGGCGGTGGCGACGAACCGGCGACGGCTGGCCGAGGCCGTCGGCGCCCCTGTCGTCTTCGCCCGGCAGGTCCACGGCACCCGGACGGCGGTGCTGCCCCGAGACGCGGGTGCCGGTCACGACCCGTGCACCAGCGATCTCGGCGAGCGCGAGGGCGGGTACGACGCGCTGGTCGCCACGTCCCCGGGCGTCCCGGTCGGGGTGATGGTGGCGGACTGCGTACCGGTTCTCCTGGCGGACGCCGAGGCCGGCGTGGTGGCGGCCGCCCATGCCGGTCGTCCAGGGCTGTTGGCCGGCGTGCTGGCCAGCGTGCTGC
>DATDMG010000033.1:0-3524 GCA_036518955.1 Kineosporiaceae bacterium
GGGGTTCGAGGGGGCGCCGGCACCGCTGGCTTGGGCTGGTGCTGGTCGCTAGCGGTAGAGATCGAATTCGGCGATGGACCACCATTGGCCCGCGCTGCCGGTGTTGACGACCTTGACGTAGCGGGCGGTCTGGGTCGGGAAGGAGACCTGCTGGAGTTGGCGGCCGTCCGCTACTAGCGAGGCGACCTTTGTCCAGGAGGTCCCGTCGGATGACACGGCGATGTCCGCGCTGCGGGCGTAGTCGCCGAAGCTGCTGCCGGAGTCGAGGGCGATCTTGTTGAATGTCTGCGCAGTCCCGAGGTCGACCTGGACCCACATGCCGTTGTACTGCCCTGTCCCGGAGGTGTACCGGGAGTCGGTGTCGCCGTCCAGCATGTTGGGGAGGACGTCGTTGGGCCAGGGGCTGGTGTCGGAGGCGGTGGGGGTCCACCCGGTCCGCGGCAGGGGCGTGCCGTCGACGGTGGACGACGACCCTCCGGCGTAGGCGGTCAGTTCGGCGATGGACCACCATTGGCCCGCGCTGCCGGTGTTGACGATCTTGAGGTAGCGGGCCGTCTGGGTCGGGAAGTGCGCCACCTCGACCTGCTGGCCGTCCGCCGCCAGGGAGCCGACCTTCGTCCAGGTGCTCGCGTCCGGTGACACGTAGACGTCCGCGCTGCGCGCGTAGTCGCCGAGGCTGCTGCCGGAGTCCAGCACGACCTTGTTGAAGGTCTGCGCCTTGCCCAGGTCGACCTGGATCCACATGCCGGCGTGCTGCGGCGTCCCGGAGCTGTACCGGGTGTCGGTGTCGCCGTCCGCCAGGTGGGCGAGCACGTCGGTGGGCCAGGGGCTGACGTCCGAGGCGGTGACCACCCAGCCGGTCTGCGGGAGGGCGGTGCCGAAGCCGGCGACCGCGAAGGTGGAGGTGCCGGCCGGGGCTCCGCCGGCCCCGGTCACGGAGACGGTGTACGCCCCGGTGGCGAGCCCGTTCGGGACGTACGCGCTGATGCTCGTGTCCGACCAGCTGTCGATCCGGGCCTGGGTCGACCCGAAGTAGACCGTGCCCAGGCCCTGCGTCGTGCCGAAGTGGGTGCCGCTGATCGTGAACTTGTAGCCGGGCCGGCCCTGGTTCGGCGTCAGGCTGCTCAGCGCCGGGGTCGGGAAGCCCGAGAGGTCCTTGGTGGTGAACATCGCCGAGGTCCCGCCCGGGAGTGTGTAGACGTAGGAGCCGTCAGCGGAGATCGGGAAACTCCGGCCGCTGCCGGTCCGGTTGTAGACGACGGTGACGCCCGTCCCGTCCGGGCTGGTCCAGCTCTGCAGCCGCAGGCCGTCCGGCACGTGCCGCGGGGCCGTCATCGCACCGGTTCCGCCGCAGGATCCGTAGAGAGTGATCTCCCCGATGGACCAGTGAAAGAAGAAGGACGGCGCGGTGCTCACGATCCGTACGTACCGCGCCGTCTGCGGTGGCATCGTGATGGTGACCTTCTTGATGTCGCCGCTGCCGTCCGCGATGGCGGAGCCCCAGGTGACGCCGTCGTTCGACACGTAGACCTGGTACTTGGCGAGGGAGTCGAAGGAGTTGTCCTCGGTGTTGTCGAGAACGATCTGGCTGAAGGTGGTGGGTCGGCCGAGGTCGAGCTGGAACCAGTCGCCGCTCTTGGCCTTGATCCCGGTCCGCCACCTGCTGCCGAGGTCCCCGTCGACGGCCTTCGCGGCCACGTTGCCGGCCGCGTTCGAGGATGCCGTGACGGTCCACCCGCTGCGGTTCAGCGCCGGTGCGGACGTGCGGAGGGAAGCTCCGACCGGGAGGGAGTAGGTCATCAGGCTGTTGCCGGACCTGACGCCGTCCTGGATGGGCAGCAGGGCCGGGTCGTACGTTACGGTGGCCGGGCCGGACGGCGAGTCGAACGTGAAGTCGTGGGTGGGGTCGGTGACGTTGGTTGCGGCGGGGGTGCCGCCGCCGTCCCGGGGGCCGGAGTAGGTGAACGTCACGGCGTTGCCGGCGGCCAGGGTGTAGTCGAACGATTGCGCGCCGTCCGCGACGCTGAAGGTGCTCGCCGCGGTGCCCGAGTTGTAGACGACCAGGACCTTCGATCCGTCCGGGTTCTGGAAGGCGACGTCCTCGACGCCACCTTCGCCGAAGGTGTTGGAGTAGATCCGACGGGCTCCGGGCCTGACGAACTTGCTCACCTGGGCGAGCGCGTAGTAGTCCGCGTTGTAGGTCACCTGCCCGGTCTTCGGGTCGATGGTCACCAGCCCGCGGCACACCCCGATGCCGTTCGTGTCCCGGTTGAGCGGGCCCATCTCAGGGTCGAGCGCGATGTTCCACAGCATCACCCCGTTCGCCCAGTTTCGCGTGCCGTTGAGGATCCAGGTGTCGAGTGCGTCGTGGAACGCCACCTGCGTGCTGGCCTGCCAGGTGCCCCCGGTGGCCTCGGTGAGGTAGGACTCCTTGGCCGGGTAGTCGTTGTGGGCCAGGGTCTGGTAGATCGGGCTACCGCTGTAGATGTGCCATCCGGTTCCGACGGCGTAGCCCGACGCGGCGGGGTCGTTGAATATCGTCTCCGGGTACGAGGGGACGTCCCAGTTGTGGTCCCAACCCAGGATCTTCGTGGAGATGTCGTTGTCGGCGAACGCCTTGCCGATCTGCTGGACCAGCCGGGACTCGGTGTAGGCGGTCATGGCCATGCCGGGCCACGTCGGAGCGTTCAGGGGTTCATTCTGCGGGGTGATGTAGGAGATCGGCACGCCGGCCCTGCGGTACGCCTGGACATACTTCACGAAGTAGTTGGCCAGGGCGGCGGAGTACTCAGGCTTGAGGGTGCCGCCGATCATCGAGCCGGAGGTCTTCATCCAGCCCGGCGGGCTCCAGGGAGTTGCCGTGATCTTGATGGCCGGATTGATCGACAGGGCCTGCTGGAGTTCGGGGATGATGTACGGCAGGTCGTGCTGGACGGAGAACTTCGACAGCTTGGGGTCCGCCTGGCCCGCCGGCATGTCGTCATAGGAGTAGTTCCCGGTCGCGGTGAAGTCCGTGGCGCCCATCGGGGACCGGACCAGGCTCAGCCCGATACCGGTCACCGGATCGAACAGCTTCTTCATGACATCGTTCCGGCTGCCCGGGGACAGCTTGGTTCCGATCAGCCACGCGGAGGAGTCGGTCAGTGCCGCCCCGAACCCTTGGATTCGCTGATATTTGACCTTGTCGTCCACCTTGATCGTGATGGGGTTCGCTGCCTGTTTCGGCTGGAACGAGATATCTCCCTGCCGGGCGACCCAGGTATTGGCCGCAACGTCTGTCAGCCATACCTGCACAGGGGTGCCGCGTGCGGGCACTGCTGCCCGCGCGGTAGCCGGAACGGCCGGTAGGGCGGCGAGACTCACGGCGAGGACGGGCGTCAGGAGCGACAGGCCCCCGAGTTTGCGCATGCGTGTTCCTCCGAGAGAAATGGTCGTCACGGGTGGCGGTGCAGGCGGGGCTGGGTTCTGTGCAGGGTGGTGCCGAAGGCCCCGTCCGCTCACGTCGATGACGGCCTTCTCGGTAT
>DATDMG010000034.1:0-32642 GCA_036518955.1 Kineosporiaceae bacterium
CGAACACCGTGGGGTGGAACTGGACGAACTCGAGGTCGGCCAGCTCGGCGCCGGCCCGGAGCGCGGCCGCGACGCCGTCGCCGGTGACGGCGGCCGGGCTCGTCGTGCTGGCGAACACCTGCCCGTATCCGCCGGTCGCGAGCACGGTGGCCCGGGCGCGGACGGCGCCCACCGAGCGGCAGCGCCCGCGCCCGTCGAGCAGTGCCACGGTCGCGCCGGTGACCGACCCGTCGGCGGTGACCAGCAGGTCCAGCAGGAACGCGTGCTCGAGCGTGGTGACGCCGTCCGCGGCCAGCCCGGACTGCAGGGCACGCTGGACCTCGGCACCGGTGGCGTCGCCGCCGGCGTGCACGATGCGGGCCCGGCTGTGCCCGCCCTCCCGGGTCTGCGCCGGGGCCCCGTCCGGGCCCGGGTCGAACCGCGCGCCGAGGGCGGCCAACGCCTCGACCGCGGCCCGGCCCTCGGTGGCCAACTGCCGCACCGCCACCGGGTCGCACAGCCCGGCACCCGCGGTGAGCGTGTCCGCCACGTGCAGTTCGACGTCGTCCGGGTCGGTGGTGGCACGCGCGATGCCGCCCTGTGCCCAGCGCGTGCTCCCGGCGTCCAGGGTGGCCTTGGTCACCACATGGACCTGCAGCCCGCTGCCCGCGAGTCCGGCCACCAGGGTGAGGCCGCCGATCCCGGAGCCGGCGACGAGCACGTCCGTCCGCAGCTGCCACGTCGGCTCCGGGGCGGCGAGCCGGGCCGCCACCCCGCCGGCCACCCCGTCGCCCGCCCGGACGGTGGGCCGCCCGGGCGAGGGGGGAGCGGGCCGCGCGAGCCGCGGTGGCTCCACCGGGAGCGCGGTCACTCGCCACCCGCCACCGGCGCTCCGATCTCGACCATCCGCTGCACCGCGGCGCGGGCGCGCTCGGCGACGTCCGCCGCCACCGTGATCTCGTCGCGGCCCTCGCGCAGGCAGCGCAGCAGCTTCTCGGCGGTGATCATCTTCATGTAGGGGCAGACCGCTCGCTCGCTGACGGCGTCGAACACCGTGCCGGGGTTGGCCTGCCGCAACTGGTGGAGCATCCCGGTCTCGGTCGCCACCAGGACCCGGCGCGCGCCGGTCCGCCTGGCCTCGCCGAGCATGCCACCGGTCGAGACGATCCGGACCCGGTCCGCCGGGATCTCCCCGCCGGCGACCAGGCCCAGGGCGGAGGTGGCGCAGGCGCACTCCGGGTGGACCAGGACGTCGGCGTCCGGGTCGGCCGCGATGCTGGCCCGCAGCACGTCGCCGCCGATCCCCTCGTGCACGTGGCACTGGCCCGGCCA
Organism: Kineosporiaceae bacterium; assembly: GCA_036518955.1. Classification (GTDB taxonomy): domain Bacteria; phylum Actinomycetota; class Actinomycetes; order Actinomycetales; family Kineosporiaceae; genus DATDMG01. Next base: position 1,312 of record DATDMG010000034.1, read on the forward strand.
GATCCGCAGGTTGGCCCGCCCGGTCAGGCGTTGCACGTGCGCGCCGAGGTGCCGATCGGGCAGGAAGAGCACCTCGCGTTCGGCGGGGATCGACGCGACGACGTCGACGGCGTTGGACGACGTGCAGCAGATGTCGCTCTCCGCCTTCACGGCGGCGCTGGTGTTGACGTAGGCGACGACGACGGCGCCCGGGTGGGCGGCCTTCCACGCCCGCAGTTCCTCGACGTGGATGGTGTCCGCCAGGGAGCACCCCGCCGCGGCGTCCGGGATCAGCACCCGCTTGTCGGGGGAGAGGAGTTTGGCCGTCTCCGCCATGAAGTGGACGCCGCAGAAGACGATCTCGCGGTGCGGCGCGGAGGCGGCGATCCGGGAGAGCGCCAGCGAGTCGCCCACGTGGTCCGCGACGTCCTGGATCTCCGGCAGCTGGTAGTTGTGCGCGAGCAGGACGGCGTCCCGCTCCCGGGCCAGGCGCCGCACCTGGTCGGCCCAGCCGGGAGCGGGCCCCGTCGCCGCCCCCGGCGTCACCGTCTGGATCCCCATCCCGGCCTCCTGACCACGTGTCTCGCGACGAGTCGACGCCTGGTTCGACCAGGCGCCCGACCCGGTACGTTTCCGACTCGCCGTCGACATTGTTAACGACTGGCAGTCGATAACCTGGCCGTGAAGGTAGCATGTTCGGGTGCCGGCCACCACCCGCAGCCCGTGGGCGTGCGACCACGAGGTGCTGGCCGTCGTCCTGCAGGTACGGGACGGCGCGCTCGCCGTCCCGTTGTGGTGGCGCGCCTTCGGCCCGGACGCGGGCCGGTGGAGCCTGCCCGGTGGGGGGTTGGGTGCGGCGGAGGGTCTGCGGGACTCGATCCGGCGGCAACTCGCCGAGAAGGTGGACGTGCGCGAGCTCACCCACCTGGAGCAGCTCGACTCCCGGGGCGAGCCCGACCGGGTACCGGGGCGGCGCGTGGTGGCGACGAGCTACCTGGGCCTGATGCCCGTGGGGGCCGATCCCGCGCTACCGGCGGACACCGCGTGGCATCCCACCGACCGGTTGCCGAGAATGGCCTTCGACCACGAGTCCATCGTCCGGGCCGGGGTGTGGCGGCTGCGCTCGAAGCTCTCCTACACCAACCTCGGCTTCGCCCTGGCGCCCGTCCACTTCACCATGTCGGAGCTGGCGGGGTACTACCGGGCGGCGCTCGGTCACGAGGTCGATGCGACGAACCTGCAGCGGATCCTGGTCCGGCGGGAGCAGATCCAGCCGACCGGGCGGACGGTTCGCCCCGGCCGGTCGGGCGGCCGGCCGGCGGCGGAGTTCCGGTTCCGCACCCGCTCGCTGGAGGTGACCGACGCCTTCGCCGTCCTCCACCCGCCGCGCGTCGACGGGTTCGCCGCGGCGGGCGACGCGCCGACGGCTGCGGTCCCCGGGCGAGGGCGTGCTTAGCATGGCCCCGGGGGGCCGTAGCGTCGCGCCGGACGGGGGAGCAGGAGTGGATCAGGCCATCCCGGGGGAACGGCGGACCTTCGACGAGCCGGCCCCGAGGCCCCGCCGCAGCCCCGACGACGACCCCAGCCCCGACGACCCCAGCCCCGACGCCGGTGTCCCCAGCCCCGACGCCGGTGCCCGTCGTCCGCCGTCGGTGGAGCGGCTGAGGGCGCGGTACGTCGAGGCGGCGGGCACGCAGCCCGGTCCCGAGCGGGTGGCCCGGTGGGAGCGCCTGGTGGGTGAGGCGGTCGGCTGCGGTCACCACGGCCTGGCGATCGAGGCGCGCCGACGGCTGTCGGCCGACCACTGCCGGGCCGGCCGCTGGGACCTCGCGTTCCCGCTGCTGTCGGCGTCGCTGGCCAGCTACGACGAGCACGCCCACGACCTCGGGCCGGACGTCGACGACCTGCTGCGGGCCTGGGCGGCGCGGCTGCTGCCGGTGCTCGCCGAGTTCGCGCAGGCGAGCCTGGCGCAGGTGGAGCGGGCGTTCGACGACTTCGCGGTGCGCTGGGCCGCGGGTGCCGACGGGCGCCGGATGCTGTACCAGGCCCGGCTGAGGGTCGCCCCGGTCACCGGCGACTGGTCCGCCGAGGAGCGTTACCACGAGCTGTGGCTCGCCGTGGGCGGCCCGCGCCCCGGGCACGCGGACGATGTCGAGCTGGCGATCAGGCGGCTGGTGCTCCGCGGCGACCCGGTGAGCGTGGCCCGTGGGCTGGAGCTGGCCGAACCGGTGCTGAGCGGGCGGGACCCGCTGGACCGTCCGCTGCTCGGCATCACCTGTCTGCTCGCCCTTCCGCTGGCCCGGGCCGGGGCCCTGCACCTGGCACGGGCCCTTGCGGACACGGCTCACCGCAAGCTGACCCAGCAGGACGTCCGGGCCGAGGTGGCGGGCACGCTGATCGAGTTCTGTGCGCTCACCGGGGATCTGCCCAGTGCCGTAGACCTCGCCGAGCGGCGGCTGTGGGTGTTCGACGGACTGCACCGCCCCTACGGCGTGCTCGAGTTCGCCACCGCGACCGCCGTCCTGGCCCGGCGGATGATCGACGAGGGACACCGCGGCCACGTGCTCGGCGCAGGTCCGCTCGCCATCACCGCCGAGGATCTCCACCGGCGGGCCGGCGAGGTGGCGCTCCGGCTCGCCGCGCAGTTCGACGTCCGGAACGGGAACGACCACCACGGGACCCGGGTGCGCGCCCGCCTCGCCGCCGACCCGCTGCCCGTGCCCCGGCGGCGAGAGCTGCGGCCGGCCGAGGGCGGGCTGGTCACCTCGGTCCTGGCCGGTTCCGACGGATCCGGTTCGACTCCCGTGGCCCCGGCCGGTCCCGGCGCCGGGGCCATGGGCCGCGCCGGCGGAATGCCGGGCGAGGAGCCGGACCCGGCCGCCGGGCTGGACCCGGCTCGGCCGATGCGGCGTCCGGCGGATCCGGTGAAACTCCGCCGCGCCGAGCCGGACCGCGCGTCGGTGGTGTCCCGTTGGTGGCGCCGTGGCCCTCGGCGGCCCGGGCCGGGTGCCTCGTGACCGCGCCGACGACCCGGCGCCCGGCGCTTCAGGGCTCGGCCGTCAGCAGGGCGACCGGTAGGCGGTCCAGCACCTGCGCCAGCGGAACGGAACCGCCCTCCACCCGGCGGCCGGTGAGCCGCTCGTGCCAGCGGCCCTCGGGCAGGGACACGGTGTGCTGGCCCCAGCCGCCGTTCCGGGCCAGCGCGACGGGCAGCCGGGTGACGACGGCGACGGCCGACACCTGTTCCCCTTGGCCGCGCCCGAACGCCACGGCGTTCCCCGCGGAGGTCGCCAGCGGCCGGTAGCTCGCCTCGCGCCCGACGAACCACTCGGGGTGCTCCCGGCGCAGACGCAGGGTCGTGGCCGTGACCAGCAGCTTCTCGTCGTCCAGGTCGAGGGGTTTCGCGCCGGCGTCGAGCCGGGCCAGGCGCTGCCGGCGGACGTCGAAGTCGACCGGCCGCCGGTTGTCCGGGTCGACGAGCGACAGCTCGACCAGCTCGCAGCCCTGGTAGACGTCCGGCACTCCCGGCATCGCCAGGTGCGCGAGTTTCTGGCCGAGGATCGCGACCCGCGCCGGCCCGTCCAGCTCCGCGGCGAACCGGCCGATCGAGGCCGTCAGCTCGGCGTCGTCGAGCACGGCGGCGGCGAACGCCTGGACGGCTTCGTCGTAGGCGGGGTCGGGATGCGTCCACGAGGTGTGCCGCTTGGCCTCCCGGGTCGCCTTCGTGAGGTACCGGCCGAGCCGGTCCCGGCTCGGCGGCCCGGCGGATCCCCAGGCGCCGACGAGGGTCTGCCAGACCAGGTAGACCGTGGCCGGCTCCGGCCAGCCGTCCGCCGTCCGCCAGCGCGACGCCGTCTCGGTCCAGCCACGGACGGCCTCGGTCCACTCGTGGGTCAGCTCGGTGAGCGCGTACAGCCGGGCCCGGACGTCCTCGGACCGCTTCGTGTCATGCGTCGACAGGGTCGTCATGGTGTCGGACCAGTCGGACTGGCGACGCTGCGCGTACGCGTGGAACCCCTCCGGCGGGACGCCGAACCGCAGCGGGTCGCCGCCCACCTCGTTCAGTGCGACCAGCCGGTTCCACCGGTAGAAGGCGGTGTCCTCCACTCCCTTGGCCATCACCGGCCCGCAGGTCTGCTGGAACCGGATCACGAACTCCGCCCGCCGGCCGCCCCGCCGGGTGCCCACCGGGCGGTCCAGCACCAGGTCGCGGACCAGGTCCAGAGTGTCCAGCGCCTCCCCGGGCAGGTGCTCCCGGGCGGTCTCGGCGGCGTGTTCGACGACGGCGACCGCCGTGGCATCCGCCCCGGCTCCCGGGACGACGTACGCCCGGTACCGGTCGAACGCCACCAGCAGCTCGATCACGGCCGCCTCCAGGTGTCGCCGGGTGTGGTCGCGCAGGGCGATGTCGTCGGCGCACACCTGCACCAGCAGCTCCACCAGCCGGTTCACCTCGGCGTACAGGCCTTGCTCCACCACCTGCCGCTTGGCCTGGTCGACGACACGCGTGAAGCCGGCGGTGTCGTCGGTGATCTCGGTGAGCAGCGCGGAGAGCGGCGCGGCCGCGGCCGGGTCCACGAAGAGGCCGCCCACCTGGGCCAGGGCGTCGTACCCGGTGGTCCCGGCACACTGCCAGTCCCGGGGCAGTTCCTCGTCGTTCTGGAGGATCTTCTCCACCACCACCCACGCCCCGTCGGTGGCCTCGGCGAGCCGCTCCAGGTAGCCGCGCGGATCCGCCAGGCCGTCCGGGTGGTCGATCCGCAGCCCGGTGAGCGCGCCGCGCCGCACCAGGTGGATCAGCAGGGCGTGGGTGAGCGTGAAGACCTCCGGGTCCTCGACCCGGACGGCGGCGAGCGTGTCGACGTCGAAGAAGCGCCGGTAGTTCAGCTCCTCGTCGGCGACGCGCCACCAGGCCAGCCGGTACCACTGCCGGTCGACGAGCGCCTCCAGCGGTAGGGTCTCGGTCCCGGGCCGGATCGGGAACTCGTGGTCGTAGTACCGCAACACCGGCTCGTCGCCGTCCGGGCCACCGCGGTCCACGCGCAGCTCGCCGGCGGCCAGGACGGCGCCGATGCGCCGGCCGAGCACCGGCATCAGCACCGCGCGTCGGGCCGTGACCTCGCTCGGGCCCCAGTCGACGTCGAACCAGCGCGCGAACGGGGACGACGGCCCCTCCCGCAGGACCGACCACAGCTCCGTGTTGAGCCACACCGGCGTCGGCACGGCCATGTGATTGGGGACGACGTCCGCGACGGCCGACATCCCGGCGTCCCGGAGCCGGGCGAGCAGTCGCTCGAACGCCACGTCGCCGCCGGCCTCGGCACTGATCTGGCTGTGGTCGGTGACGTCGTACCCGTGCTGCGAGCCCGGCACCGGCTGCAGGATCGGCGACAGGTAGACGTGCGAGACGCCCAGAGCCCGCAGGTGGTCGACCACCCCCGACACCTCGTCGAAGCCGAACTCGGGCCGTACCTGCACCCGGTAGGTGCTGGTCGGGGCCAGGGTCATCGGCCGAGCCGGCGGGAGGGAACTCTGGGCACCACGGGCTGGCCCCGGCGTGCCGGCGTCGGCGCCGGGAGCGTTCCGGGGGACCGGACCGGCCCGTCCCCCGGGAACTCGTTGCCCGGGGCCGCGCGCGCCAGGGACGGCCTGCTGGGGCTCGCCGTGGCCGCGGAGGTCAGCGCCGTCGCAGGCGGAGCCTGCAGCGGCCGGGTCAGCACGAGCAGCGACCGGGCCGCGACCGGCACCTGGTCCCCGGGTCCGTACGTGTCCCCGGTGTCGGAGCTGCCACCGGCATCGTCCGCGGTGTCCATCAGGACGGTCCACCAGGTGCCGTATTCGGCCGGGGGGAGGCAGAAGTCGATGTCCTCGTAGTGGGCGTTGAAGATGACCACGAACGAGTCGTCGAGCACCCGCTGGCCCCGCTTGTCGGGCGCCAGGATGGCTTCGCCGTTGAGGAAGACGGCGACCGCGCGGGCGAAGCCGTTGGTCCAGTCCTCCTGCGTCATCGGGGCGCCGCTCGGGGTGAACCAGGCGATCTCGGCGACGTCGCTGGTGCCGCCGTGCTGGGCGTCGCCCTTGAAGAACCGGCGCCGCCGGAACACGGGGTGGTTGCGGCGCAGGGCGACCAACCGCTGGGTGAAGACGAGCAACTCCTTCTGGGTGTCGGACAGGCTCCAGTCGACCCAGGAGAGTTCGTTGTCCTGGCAGTAGACGTTGTTGTTCCCTTGCTGGGTGCGACCCATCTCGTCACCGTGGGCCAGCATCGGAACACCCTGGGCGAGCAAGAGCGAGGCCAAGAGGTTGCGCTGCTGCCGAGCGCGCAGGGCGATCACGGTGTAGTCGTCGGTCTCGCCCTCGACGCCGCAGTTCCAGGAGCGGTTGTGGCTCTCGCCGTCCATGCCTCCTTCCCCGTTGGCCTCGTTGTGTTTCTCGTTGTACGAGACCAGGTCACGTAGCGTGAACCCGTCGTGGGCCGTGACGAAGTTGATGCTCGCGATCGGGTGCCGGCCGTCGTCCTGGTAGAGGTCGGAGGAGCCGGTGATCCGGGAGGCGAACTCGCCGAGCGTGGCCGGCTCGCTCCGCCAGAAGTCGCGCACCGTGTCGCGGAACTTGCCGTTCCACTCGGTCCACAGCGGCGGGAAGTTGCCGACCTGGTACCCGCCCTCGCCGAGGTCCCACGGCTCGGCGATGAGCTTCACCTGGGAGACGATCGGGTCCTGCTGGACGACGTCGAAGAAGGCACTCAGCCGGTCCACCTCGTGGAACTGCCGGGCCAGGGTGGCGGCGAGGTCGAACCGGAACCCGTCGACGTGCATCTCGGTCACCCAGTACCGCAGCGAGTCCATGATCAGCTGCAGCACGTGCGGGTGCCGCATGAGCAGGCTGTTCCCGGTACCGGTGGTGTCGTAGTAGTGCGACCGGTCGCCGTCGACCAGGCGGTAGTAGGCGGCGTTGTCGATCCCCCGGAAGCACAGGGTGGGGCCCAACTGGTTGCCCTCGGCGGTGTGGTTGTAGACGACGTCGAGGATCACCTCGATGTCCGCCTCGTGCAGGGCCTTCACCATCGCCCGGAACTCCTGGACCTGCTGGCCGCGTTGGCCGGCGGAGGAGTAGGCGTTGTGCGGGGCGAAGAACCCGATGGTGTTGTACCCCCAGTAGTTGGACAACCCCTTGTCCACCAGTGTGGTGTCCTGGACGAACTGGTGCACCGGCATCAGTTCGATCGCGGTCACCCCGAGGTCGGTCAGGTGCTGGATCACGCTGGGGTGGCCGAGGGCCGCGTACGTGCCCCGGATGTCGTCGGGCACGCCGGGGTGCGTCATCGTCAGGCCCTTGACGTGCGCCTCGTAGATGACCGTCTCGTGGTACTCGTGCTGTGGCGGCCGGTCGGTGCCCCAGTCGAAGTACGGGTTGACGACGACGGACAGCATGGTGTGCCCGAGGCTGTCGTCGGGGTTCCGTTCGTGGTGCCGGTCGAACCGGTAGGAGAACAGTGAGGGGTCGCCGTCGATCTGCCCCTCGATCGCTTTCGCATAGGGGTCGAGCAGGAGCTTGGTCGGGTCGCACCGATGCCCGTCGTCGGGGGCGTACGGGCCGTGGACACGGAACCCGTAGCGCTGGCCCGGCCCCACCCGGGGCAGGTGGCTGTGCCAGACGAAGCCGTCGACCTCGGTCATCTCCAGGCGCTGCTCGGCGCCGTCCGGGTCGATCAGGCAGAGGTCGATGCGCTGTGCTACCTCGGAGAAGACGGCGAAGTTCGTGCCGGCGCCGTCGAAGGTGGCGCCCAGCGGGTACGGCTTGCCTGGCCAGATCTCCATGTACTCCCCAGTACTCCCCAGCTCACCGGTCGGTGCCGTGCCGGCCCGCCGTCCGGTCACGACCAGTAGTTTCGCATCCCTGGCCCGGGTCGCCCGTCGACGGCCGGGCGCCCGTCGGCACGGCCCGAGGGGCCGGCTCGTGGCGGGCCCGGGTGCGGCGACAGCATCGTCGTGCTTCCAGGATCGCCTCCCGGCGCCGTCGCCACCACCGCAGTAACAGATCGTGCAGTAAACCTACGCTGGGTGGCGCCACGCGGGGGGATCCCGGGGCTGCGCGCGTCGGGACGGCCCAGTAGTTACGCTCGCGCCATGGCGGCGCAGAGCCCCGTGGACGTGCGCGACGTCGGCCGTGGTGACCTGCCGGCGGCCGCCGGCGCGCTGCGGCGACTCCGCCGGCTGGCGGCGCGGACGTTCCGGATCTGCCTGCGGTACCGGGTGACCGGCCTCGCCGCGGAGGCCGGATTCTTCGCCCTGCTCTCGCTGCCGCCGCTCGTGCTCGGGTTGGTCGCCAGCGCCGGATACCTGGGGCGCCGGCTGGGCGGCGACGTCCTGGCCGACCTGCGGGACCGGATCGCGGCGGTCGCCGGAACCTTCGTCACCCCGGTCGTCGTCGACAAGGTCATCGTCCAGACGTTCAACCAGGTCAGTCGTCACGGGCGGCTGGACATCCTGTCCATCGGGTTCCTGCTCTCGCTGTGGTCGGGTTCGCGGGCGCTCAACGTCTACGTGGACACGGTCTCGATCATGTATGGGCTCGGTGGCCGGCGCGGGATCATCCGAACCCGGGTGCTGTCGTTCTCGCTCTACGTGGCCGGACTGCTGGTCGGCGGGGTGCTGATCCCGCTGATGCTGGTCGGCCCGGGGATCCTGGCCGAGTTGCTGCACCAGTGGTTCCGCGGGTTGCCGTCCCTGAGCTGGCTGGGCTGGCTGTACTGGCCGGTGGTGAGCGTCATCAGCGTGGCCGGCCTGACCGGCCTGTACCACGTCGCGACGCCGGTCCGCAAGCGTTGGCGGAGCGACGTCCCGGGCGCCGGGCTCGCGCTGGCGATCTGGCTGGTGGCGAGCATGGTGCTGCGCCTGGTGCTCACCGCGTCCGTCGGTGGCGCGTCGATCTACGGACCGCTGTCCGCGCCGATCGTGATTCTGATCTGGTCGTACTTCCTGGCCATCGCGGTGCTGATCGGCGCGGCGCTGAACGCTGCCATGACGGCGGGTGACCATGGCGCCGACTGAGCCGGGCGACATGTGTCGTCATTCAATGGTCGCGCGTGGCACCGCCATCCCCGCGCCCGTAGAGTGCCGACCGTGAGGGGCATCTCCGGATCGTACGGCCGCCGATCGGGCGCGCTGGCCGTCGTCGTCGCCGTCCTGGCTGCCTGCGGGGGGCCGGTCGCCGGGACCGGCTCGGACGCGCCGGTCCCGCCGGGCACCCCCGTCTTCGGCCCGTACCGGCCGTCGACGGCGGACTGCGGCCGGATCAACCTGGCGGATCTGAACCAGCTCTCCGCGGTGAGCGTGCCGGAAGCCACCGCGGAGCGCAAGGTGGTCGAGTCGCGCCCGGACCGGATCTGGGCCAGCTGCGTCGGCCGTACGCCGCTGAGCCGGGCGTCCGACGGGTCGGTCAGCGGCGGGGACGTCGTCTGGCTGGTGTCGTTCGCCACCTCGCCGGCGGCGACCAGCGATTCCGAGCGGATGTCCACCCGGGAGACGTCGTCCGGCTTCCGCACCCTGGTGCGTTCGGCCCGGCTGGGCGATGCGCAGGCGCAGGTGGTGATGGACGTGCACCAGGACGACCACCAGACCCTCCTGGTGGTGACCGTGTTCGACCCGCAGACGGGCCGTCCGGCGGCGCGCTGCGGGCTCGCCGCGGCGCGCGGCGACCGGGCGGAGGACGCCGTGGACTGGTGCCTGAAGGCGGTGTCGGACCAGCTCTTGCGGCGGCCCCGCGGGCCGGCCGGGTCGGGGGCGGAGTCGTGGCAGGCGGGCGGACAGCCGTCGCCCCAGGTGTCGTAAGGTCCCTTCCGGGCCGCAGGTCCACTCCCGGGAGCGCTCGTGGGTGTGCGCACCGGCCCGGAACCGGAAGAGCTGACCGGCAGGGTCGGACCGTCTCAGACCTGGCGCGGCACTGCTCCGGTGAGCCGGCAGACGAAGCGCATCACCCGGTGGCCGGGGTCGGCGTCCGCACCGAACATCAGCGGGCAGCCGCCGTTGATGATCTGGACGCCGTGCGCGCGGCCGTACTCGGCAGCCGCTGGGGACGCGCTGCCCGCGCCCATGGAGCGATGCAACCACACCCTCGGGATGCCGAGGTCGGCACACTCCTTGACGGTCGCCTCCGCCAGTTCGGCCCTGGTCCCGACCACCACGGCGTCCACACCGCCCGGGATCTCGGCCAGGGTGTGGTAGCAGCGGTCTCCCTCGACCTCGTCGGCGTTGGGATTGACCGGGAAGACCTGGTACCCACGCTTGCGCAGACCGTGCACGACGGCATTGCTCCCGTGGCCCTTGGGGTGGCGGGAGACTCCGGTGACGGCGATCCGTCGGGCCTGGAGGAACTCGGCGGCGGCGTCCTTGATGGCGACCATGACGGCGCCCCTTCCCGAGCCGGCTCCGTGACCGGCTCCGGGTACCGAGGTTTCCGCCGCGCAGCGGACGGCACCAGGGCCGAAAGGCCCGGATGCCCTCAGGCGGTGATGCTCACACAGTTGCCGGTGCGGTAGCCGCCGTGCTTGTCGTTCGCCAGCCCGTGCAGCCCGCTGGCGATCCGGACGCAGAACAGCTTGTACTTCGTCAGGTCCAGCGGCAGCTTCTGGCCACCGCGCTCGGTGGTGTCGCTGATGAAGTTGATCGTGCCGTCGTAGATGATGTACCAGCTGCCGTAGTTGGGCACGTGTTGCATGATCGAGTCCGGCGGGTCCGACGCGCCGTTCGGCCCGGGGTTCGCCAGGTACAGGTGGAAGTGGTAGTGGGCCGCGTCCTGGATCGGGCTGAGCGTGAAGTTGGTCCGGTAGGAGATGAGCAGCCCGCCGTTCTGGACCTTCGCCGACGACAGGCACGCCCACACCGCCGCCTGCGCATCGGTGGGGCAGCCGTACAGCGGATCGCCGGACGGCGATGCGGACGAACCGGTGCCCGCCGGGGCGGACGTCGACGCGCCCCGGTCGGCCCCGGCGGACGGCGCGGAGCCGGGCAGCCCGGACTGCGCGGCGGACCGGCCGAGGGTGCGTCCTACCAGGTAGGCCGCCGGCCCGACGACCAGGACGACAGCGGCGGCCGCGGCGACGGCGACCGCCCAGGGCCGCGACCAGAAGGACGGCCGGGGCGGCGTGGGCCCCGTGGTGACGGGTGGACCCTGGTGGGGAGGCCACCCCCCCGGCGGGGGAGCGGGCGCCGCCGCCGACGCCAGGACGCCCCCGCCCGCCCCCACCGGGCCGCCGAGGCTGGCGGAACCACCGGGGCCCGCGGGCGGAGCGCCGTCCGGGCCCGCGTCGTAGTGGGCGGCGGGGGCGAACGGTTGGGGAGGTGGCCAGCTGCCGGCACCGGGGCCGCCGCGCGCCGACGTGCCGGGGCCGACATCGGGACGGCGGGCTGCCGCGCGGTACGGACCGCCGTCAGGCGGCGAGGCGGCCCAGCCGTCCGGGGGACGGTCGAGCGTGATCCCGGGGGCAGGGCCGGGCGGGTCGTCCGTGAGCCGGGCTGCGGCCGCAGTGGTGCGGGCCAGTGCCGCCGCCGTCACCCGGGACGACGCGGACGGAGCCGGCTCGGCCGCAGCCCGCTCGGCCGCAGCCCGCTCGGTCTCAGCCCGCTCGGTCTCAGCCCGCTCGGTCTCAGCCGCCCCGGCGATCCCGGCGGCACCGAGCGCGACCGCGTGCTTCGGGTGCGCGTCGACCGCCACCGGGCGGTCGAGCTCCGCGCCGACCAGCTGCGCCACCAAGGGCATTCGTGACGAGCCGCCGATGAGCAGCACCGAGTGCAGATGCTGCGCGGTGACCCCCGTGGAACGGATGGCCCGCTGCAGCGCCGAGATCGTGTCGTAGAGCGACGGGCGCACCATGCGCTCGAGCTCGGCCCGGGTGATCCGGACCTCGGTGGCGTAGTGGGGGAGCAGCACGGGGATCGTGGTGTCGGTGTCCGAGGACAGGGTCTCCTTCGCCGAGGTGCACTCCTCGCGCAACCGGGCGACCGCGGCGACGGTCGACGGCAACGAGTCGTCGAGCGTGGTCAGCGGCTCGCCGACGACGGTGCGCACGTGTTCGAACACCGCGGCGTCGAAGTCGGCGCCGCCGAGGTGCTCGATCCCCTCCGGTCGACCGATGATGTCGAAGCTGTCACCGGTCGTCCGGACGACCGCCGCGTCGAAGGTGCCGCCGCCCAGGTCGTAGACCGCGACCAGCGAGCCGTCCTCGACGCGCTGCTGCCGGGCGTAGTAGGCGGCAGCCGCCACCGGCTCGACGGCCAGGGTCACCGGAACGCTGAGGTCGGCCATCCGGACGGCCTGCTGGAGCAGGTCGGTCTTGTAGGGTCCCCAGTTCGCCGGGTGGCACACGCAGAGCGACACGGGTGGCTCACCCTGCTGTGCGGTCACCTCGGAGACGACGCTGTGGAGCAGCCGGCCCATCAGGGCCTCGGGTGAGTTGGGGGTGCCGCCGAGCATGATCGGGGTGGAGTCACCGAAGCGCCGCTTGAACTCCCGGGCCACCCGGCCGGGCTCCATCAGGGCGCGGCGGTTGGCGGCTTCCCCGGTGAGGAACGAGGAGTCCTCCCGCAGCAGGACCACGGACGGAATGGTCGCTGAGCGGCTGCCCAGGGACACGATCTCAGCGTGTCCGTCGCGCCAGGTGGCAGCGGCGGTGTACACGGTGCCCAGGTCAACGCCGAGTGCGTACACCTCTTCACCCCTCTGCTGGCCGCCTCAGCGGCGGATTCGTCCCGCGGTGGGCACGCTGACCGTGCGCCCGGTGCCGGTCGTGGTTCGTGATGCCCATTGTCCCGCTCCCGCTCCCGCCTGTGTGGGGCTCTGCACAGGTGGTACTGCTTCGCCCCCCTGATACGTGGCGACGTCCGTTCCGGTTCGAGAGGAGCTGCGACGAAGGTCACGCTACCGGTCGGGTGCGGCCGGGGCGTGGACGGCGGGGCCGTCGACGTCAGCGGCCGGGACCGGGACGCTCGCCGGAGCCGCCGTGACGGCGCAGTTCGTAGAGGGGCACGACGAACCAGACGCCGGCGAAGAGCAGCGCCACCGCTGCGGCGAGCACGCCGGCCGTGCCGCCGAGGACCATGCCGGCCGCGAGCTGCACGCTGGCCGCCACCGACAGCAGCAGCAGGACGAGCCCCAGCATCGCGAACCGGTGTGTGATCGCGACCAGCCGCCACTTCAGCCGGCGGCGGAACACGATGCGGTGGTACGCGACCGGCGCGATGAGCAGCGCCGTGGACGCCGCCGTCAGCAGCAGCGCGATCACGTACACCGCGTTCTGGACCGCGTCCAGCTGGGCGAACCGCGGCGTGAACGCCAGCCCGAGCAGGAAGGCGAAGAGGATCTGGACGCCGGTCTGGGTCACCCGCAACTCCTGGAGCAGCTCCAGGAAGTTGCGGTCGATGCGCTGGACGTCGTTCTCGCCCCGGACGTCACGGTTCCAGCTGGCGTGGGCCGCGGCGGCGCGGACGGGCGGCTCGGCCGGCACCCCCGCCCGCCCGAGGGTGAGCGCCACCCGCTCCACCGGAACGCCCGCCGGCTCCCGGGGGTCGGGGGAGGCGGCCTCGGGGCCGGCGGGGGTGGGCGATCCGGTCACCGTCGGCAGGTACCCTGGCCGGGTCCGGTCATGCCGCGGCGTGCCGTGATGCCCGGCCGGCGGCCGGGGAAGACAAGACGCTCCGGGTGTGCCGACGCCGGGGCGGTGACCAGTGCCCGAGGAATCGATCCGGCGACACCACCGGACCTTTCCGGCCGACCTGAATCAGCCATTCGCCACTGCGGCGGTAATCGGTCGAGGTCCAGCGTCGGGCGACCCTGTGGGTGTCACGCCACAGTCATTCATCGACGGGCCCGGCGACGGGCGGCGGTTCGCGCTCGTCCAGCGCTGTCAGATCGTCCAGCGCTGTCAGGGAGTGGGTGAGCACCTCCTCGACGCTGATCCCGGCCAGCGCGGCCTGCGCGGACCCGTGCCACACCACTCGGTGCCGATCGACGTCCACCAGAGGTCTCCACCGACTGGGTGGGGCGGGGCCGAACAGCAGCACCGACGGCGTGCCCAGCGCGGTCGCCAGGTGGGCCACGCCGGTGTCGCCGCAGACGAGCAACCGTGCCGACGCCAGCAGGGCGGCGAGGTCGGGCAGGTCGAGCCGGCCGCCCAGATCGGCGCCGGGACCGAGCCCGGCCAGGTCGGCGACCCGGTGGCACAGCCGCGCCTCCTCCGGGGAGCCCGTCACCACCGGCCGGTAGCGGCGCAGTGCCCGGGCGACCGCCGCGAACCGCTCGGCCGGCCACTGCCGCGCCGTCCCGGTCGCCCCCGGATGGACGACGACGGGCCCGCTCCGGGTGCCGACCGGCCAGCGGGGCGAGGGCAGCCTCAGGTCTTCCGGCCCGCAGCAGGCGTGCGGACCGAGCGTCCGGACGAGCCGGCACCAGCGCAGCACCTCGTGCTCGACCTCGTCCCAGGCCGGACCCCGGACGCCGAGGTCCGGTCGATCGAACGCCAGCAGGGACACCGGGTCGCCGGCCAGGAGCAGCCGGTGGCTCCGCGGGCCGCAGCCGTGCAGGTTCACGGCGAGGTGCCGGCCGAGCCCGCCACCCGGTGGCGCGGCGTCCAGGCCCGGCGTCGGGACCACGCCGTCGACGACCCCGGCCGAGCGGAGCAGCTCGGCCGGCGGGCCCGCCGCGGCGAGCAGCAACGGCCGGTCGGGGAACGCGCGACGGAGCCCGCGCAGTGCCGGGACGGCGGTCAGCGCGTCCCCCAGCCCCAGGGCCCGCAGCGCGAGCACCGGACCCGGGCCCGTCACCGGCTCAGGGCCACGACGGCTCGACGGACGGCGTCACGACCAGCTCGCGCACCTCGCAACCGGGTGGCTGGGTCAGCGCGAAGACGACCGCCTCGGCCACGTCCCCGGGGTCGTTCAGCACCGCCTCGGGCCCGGGCCGGTACTGCTCGGCCCGACCGTCGAAGAACCGCGTCCGCATGCCGCCCGGCACCAGCAGCGTGACGCCGACCTCGCCGGCCGTCTCCGCGGCGAGGGCGCGGGTGAACCCGACCACCCCGAACTTCGAGGCGCAGTACGCCGTCGCGTCGCCGACCGCCTTGAGCCCGAGGGTCGACGCCACGGTCACGACGCGGCCGTGCACCCCGCGCAGCCACGGCAGCGCGGCTCGGACCACCGCAGCCGTCCCGACGAGGTTGACGGCGACGACGCGGGTCCAGTCGGCGAGCGGGACGTCGTCCAGGCGTCCGCACGCGTCGATGCCGGCGGCCGTGACGACGGCGCCGATCGGGCCCGCCAGCTCGGCCGCCCGGTGGACCGCCTCGTGCGCGGCCTCCGCCTGCGACAGGTCGACCTTGACCCACAGGACGTCGACCGCGGGGGCCGCGACATCGAGCACCACGACGCGCGCGCCGCGGCGCCGCAGTGCCGTCACGACGGCCTCGCCGAGACCGCTCGAGCCGCCCGTCACCAGCACGGAACGCTCCGCGAGGCGCGCCGTCGGGTCCACCGCGGGGTGGAGGCGAGGGTCCGCGACCGGTTCGGTCGGGTCTGTCGGAACCGTCATCGGTGTCCTTCTCTGTGCAGGATCCTGGTGGTGGAACGGCCGGGCAGGTACGGCAGCAGGACCACGCGACCGCCCCAGCCGCGCACCGGCCCGGCCTCGGGGAGGGTGGCGCCGGCGTAGTCCGCGCCCTTGGCCCAGATGTGCGGCCGGAGTCGGCGCAGCGTGGCGTCCGGGGTGTCGTCGTCGAAGACCACGACGGCGTCCACGCACTCCAGGGACTCCAGGACGGCGACCCGGTCCGCGACCCGGTGCACCGGCCGGTCCGGGCCCTTGAGCCGGCGGACCGCGTCGTCCGAGTTCAGCAGGACGACGAGGCAGTCCCCGAGCCGGCGCGCCGCCCGGAGCGAGGCCACGTGCCCGGCATGGACGACGTCGAAGCAGCCCCCGGTCGCGACGATCGTGCCACCCGCGGCGCGGGTCGCCGCCACCCGGGCCATCCCGCTCCCGGCCCCCGGCGCCGGCCCGGCCCCGGCCGGCGGCATCCCGGGACGGACGCCCGGCGCGGCGCCGTCGAGCCCTCCGACGCCTCCGGCACCGAGCCAGGCGGCGACGTCCTGGACGGCGCCCTCGATCGCCTCGGTGATGACCGCCCCGCCGGCGAGGGCGGTGGCCACCGCGGCGGCGAACCGGTCGCCGGCACCGCAGGTGTCGGCGGCGACGACCGTCGGCGTCGGGGTGAACAGCGGCGGGGTGTCGGCGAGCGCGGTGAAGACGCCGGTCGCGCCGTCGGTGGCCGCCACGGAGCGCGCCGACCAGGCGTCCCGGAGCAGGGCGGCGAGATCGTCGAGGGGGACCTCACGGACGTCACGGTCCCCGGGCAGTCCCTGCCGGGCGGCGAACGTGACCGTCTCGGCCCGGTTCGGGGTCACCACCGCCGCCCCGGGCACCGGTTCCCGGCCGTGCGGGTGCGGGTCCCAGACCAGGGGCCGGCGGGGCGCCCGATGGGCGAGCAGCGCACGCACCCCGGGGTGGGCGGCCACGCCGGCGCCGTAGTCCGCGACGAGGACGGCGTCACAGCGGTCCAGTTCCGCCTCCAGCAGCCCCAGGTCGAGCACGGCGCCCCCGCCCACCTCCGACCCGTTCTCGTCGATCCGGGCCAGCGACTGGCCCCGGCTACGGAGCCTGGTCACCCTGCGGGTTCCGGCCAGCTTGCCCAGCCGCACCAGACGGACCGCTCCGAGCAGGCCCGTCCGCACCCGGTCGCCCGCGGCGTCGTCCCCGAGGCAGGTGGCCAGGGTGACCTCCGCGGGGCCGTGGCGCGCCGCCAGCAGGGCCGCGAGCCCGGCGCCGCCGGGGCGCTCGAGGCGGCGGCGCACGTCCAGGACGGGGGCGGGCGCGTCGGGGCAGACCCGGTTCACGTCGCCGACGAGATCCCGGTCGAGGATCACGTCGCCCACCACCAGCAGCCGCGGCGCGCTCCCGGCGGGCCGCGCCGGGCCAGGGCCGCCGGCCGGCGTCACGCCGTGTCCGCGAGGCCGACGGGGAGCGCCAGCCGCTGCTCGACGGCGGCGCACAGAGCGTGGACGGCGACCAGGTGCGCCTCCTGCACCGCGGCGCCGGAGGGGGTGTCCAGCGCCAGAACCTCGTCCGCGAGGTCCGCCAGCGGGTTGGGACGCCGGCCGGTCAGGGCCCAGACCCGCAGCCCGGCCCGGCGGCCGCGCTCGGCCGCCCGCAGCAGGTTCGGGCTCCGGCCGCTGGTCGACAGCAGCACCAGGACGTCGCCGCTCCGGCCGTGCGCCTCGGCCTGCCGCGCGAACACCTCCTCGACCCCGAAGTCGTTGACGAGGGCGGTCACGGTCGAGGTCTCGGCGTGCAACGCGATGGCCGACAGCGGCGGCCGCCCGCCGGCCTCGAACCGGCCCACCAGCTCGGCCGTCAGGTGCTGCGCCTCCGCGGCGCTGCCGCCGTTTCCGGCGGCCAGCAACCGGCCGCCGCGCCGGAACAGCGCGGCCAGATCCGCCCCCCAGCGCTCGATCGTGGGTGCCTGGCGTTCCAGGTCCGCCAGCGCCTCGCGGACGTGCCGCAGATGGCCGGTCAGCGTGCCGAAGCCCACGGCGAGAGGGGTGTCCTCGCTCATCCTGCCGCCTTCGCCCGGGTCGGGGTCAGGGTGGCGGCGCGGCGGGGCCGAGCGCGCCGGACCGGGGCCGTGCCGGGGTGTGCTCCGGCCACCAGCCGTCGGTAGACGCCCTCGGTCGCGGCGGCGACCCGGGCCCAGCCGTACTCGGACGCCGCGCGGCGGGCGCCGGCCGCGCCCATCGCGGCGCGCCGCGAGGGGTCGTCGAGCAGGGTGCGCAGCGCCGCGGCCAGGGCGGCAGGATCGGACGGCGGCACGTGCAGCCCGGTGACGCCGTCCACGACCGTCTCGAGCATGCCGCCGACCGCGGAGGTGACGACGGGCACGCCGCACGCCATGGCCTCGACCGGGACGATCCCGAACGGCTCGTACCAGGGCACGCTCACCACCAGGTCCGCCGACCGGATCAGCGCGGGTGCCTCCTCCCGGCTGACCTGGCCGAGGAGCCGCACCTGGTCGGCCACGCCGTGCCTGGCCGCGGTGGCGAGCAACCGGCGGCAGTCCTCGTCGGCCGCGATCCCCTCCGCGGGCGGCCCGCCGGCGACGAGGAGTTCGGTGTCCGGCAGCCCGGTGAGGGCGGCGATGACGGTGTCGACGCCTTTGCGCTCGACCAGCCGACCGAGGCAGAGCAGCCGGTGCCGGCCCGCCTCCGGCGTCCCGCCGGAGGCGGGCCCGCAGGTCCCGCGCGGGGTGAACCGGGCCAGGTCGACACCGCAGGGCACGACGTCGACCATGGTCGTGCCGACGCCCGACGCGGCCAGTTCCCGCACCTCGTCGCCGCAGGTGGCGACGACGGCGTCGGTCTCCTGGGCGAGCCGGGTCTCGACCGTGATCCGTTGCGGCGGGCTGGTGTCGCGCTCGCGCTGGTGCCGGCGCTTGACCGAGCCGAGGGCGTGGAAGGTCTGCACCACCGGCGGCCGGCCGACCCGGCCCGGCCCGGCGGCGGGGTTGCCGGTCAGTGCGGCGAGCATCGCGCGGGCGTGCAGCGCCGCCGTCCCGGACATCCAGAAGTGGGCATGGACGACGTCCGGCTCCCCGCGCCGCCAGCGTGAGGCCAGCCAGGCCCCGAACCAGAGCATGAACTCCGGCAGCTCGTCCTTCGGCAGCGGTTCGGCCGGCCCGGCCGGTACGTGGACGACGTCCACCCCGGGGTGCAGCGGGACCACGGTGGGGATCCGGGGGTCGTCGCGGCGGGTGTAGATCTCGACCTGGTGGCCGCGGTCGGCGAGCGCCGTGGCGAGCGCCGCGACGTGCACGTTCTGACCGCCGGCGTCGTGGCCGCCGAGCATGGCCAGCGGGCTGGCGTGCTCCGAGATCATCGCGATCCGCAGCCGGCGGCGGGACCCGCCACCGGCGGCGCTGCGGGCGGACGTCACGCGGTCACCTCCTTCAACGCGACCTCGAAGTCCGCCACGAAGCGGGGCAGCCCGTACCGGGCCAGGGCGTGCCGGCGCGCGGCGAGGCCCTGGGCCCGGGCCAGGTCCGGCTCGGCGAGCAGCCGGTGGGCGGCCCGGGCGAGCTGGTCCGGATCGGGGCTCACCACGCCGGCGTCCGCCGGGACGGCCTGGGGGGCCGCCGTCGCGGCCAGCGCGAGGACCGGCATCCCCAGGGTCATCGCCTCGATCAGGGCCAGGCCCAGGCTGGTCCACCGGTACGGGTGGAGGTAGGCGCGATGCCGGGCCAGCTCGGCGTGGAGGCGGGCCTGCGGAAGGTCCTCGTGCAGCCCCGCCAGGCCGCCGGCTCCCGTCGTGATCCGGTCGGCGAGCGCGCCGACCCCGATCCCGTACACCTCGATCGGGGCGCCGGAGGCGGCGATCCGGGTCGCCAGGTCCATCCCGGCGACGCGCCAGCGCCGCACCGGCTCGTTCACGACGACGCCGAGGGTCTCCCGTTCGCCGGTCCACCGGTATCCGGGGTCGGGGATCCCGTGCTCGATCACCGTCACCGGCGCGCGGCCGCTGTCCCACATCGCCGCGTTGAACGCGGTGACGTGCACGATCGGGATCTCGTCCTGGTCCGCCAGGGGGTGCCGCCAGTCGGCGACGTCTCCGCGGGGGGTGTTGTGCTCGACGTAGAGCGCGGGCAGGTCGCGGCCGGGTCGGCGGCCGGTCCATTCCCGGACCAGGTCGAGCTCGTGCGGTCGTTGCAGCAGGACGGCGTCGACGTCGGTGCGCGCGAGCCGTTCCGGCGGCACCTCCACGACCGTGTCCGGCCACGCGTAGGTGCCGGCCCGGCCACGCCCGTCCGGGCCTGCACCGGGTAACACCGGGACGACGTACGTGTGCGGCCCGGAGACGAACGACGTCATCCACGAGCCGTGCACGTGCCACGCGAGGATCCTCAATCCGACCTCTCTTCCCGTTGGCCCGTGCAGGGCACCCGGCACGGGCTCGCTGCGCTGGCGGTTCGTTGGTGCGGGGTGCCGCGGCGTGTCCCTCGGTCGTCGCGGGTCACCTCGCCGGACCCCGCGGTCCGGGCGCCCCGCCGGCGCGGCGCCCGGTCAGCGGCCGCCCGGCGAGCGCACCCACCGCCGTCACGACGTCCGCCGGCCGGACCTCGGACAGACAGGGGTGGCCCGGGACCGGGCAGGCGCGTGCCCGGCTGGCCCGGCACGGTGCCTGCTGGTCGCCCAGCAGCACCTGCGGGACCCGCCACGGTCGCCAGGACCCGGCGTCCACGACCGGCGCGAACAGCGATACGACCGGGGTCCCGACGGCCGCCGCCAGGTGTGCCGGACCGGTGTTCCCGACGACGACGCAGCGGGCGGCGGCGAGCACCGCGGCCAGCTCGGCCAGGGACGTGCGGCCGCCGAGATCCACCACCGGCTCCCGACCGCCGGCTCCCGCCTCGCCCGCGACGCCGGCCGCGCCCGCCGCCGCCACGAACCGGGTCAGGTCGCGCTCGCCCGGCCCACCGGTGACCGCGACCGGCCACCCGGCCGCCACCAGCGCGCTGGCGATCTCGGCCGCGTGCTCTCGGGTGGGGGCGCGCGCGGGCACCGACGCCCCCGGGTGGACGACGACGAACCCGCCGCGGCGGCCGACGTCCCGCACCAGGGGTCCCACCGCCGGCAGCGGGCGGCGGACCTCGAGCCGGCCGTCGTCGTCCGGCGACGGCGGGTACCCGGCCGCGGCGACGACGCCGAGCGAACGCTGCACCTCGTGGCAGGGGTCCGACGCCGGGGGGAGCCGCAGGTCGAGCAGGGATCCGGGGTAGTCGACGCTGACCGCGCTGATCCGGGTGACGCCGGCGAGCCGGAGCAGCAGCGCGACGGGCAACGCGCTCTGGTGGAACGACGTGAGCACCACGGCGGCCCCGAACCGACGGTCGCGCAGCCGCGCGACCAGCTCGAGGGTGCCGGCCGGGTCGACCGGTGGTGGGGCATAGCCGTTCCACGGCGACGGCCACACCACCACGTCGTCCACGCCGGGCAGCAGGCCGGCGGCCTGCTGCCCCTCCGGGGACACCAGCAGGGTCACCCTCGCGGCCCGTGCCACCGCCCGGACCGCCGGGCCGGCCAGCAGCACGTCGCCGTCGCTGTCGGTACGGACGACGAGCACGCGCTCCCGGGCGACGGCCCTTCGCGGTCCCGGGGTCGGGTCGGTCATCGCAACCTCCCGGCGAGCACCAGGTCCACCGCGTCGGCCAGCGCCGGGGCCACCACCGCCGCCGTGGCGACCTCCTCGGGCCGGGTGACCGGGGTGGGTACCAGGACCCCGCGGGCGCCGGCGGCCCGGGCCGCCTCGACGTCCGACCCGATGTCGCCCACCACGACGCACTCGGCGGGCGCGACGCCGAGGTCCCGGGCGGCGTCCAGGACGAGCCCGGGTCGCGGCTTGCGGCAGGGGCAGCCGTCGGCGGGGGCGTGCGGGCAGGTGCGGACGGTCGCGAACGGCCCGAGCAGGTCCGCGACGCGCCCGGTCACGGCCTCTGCCTCGGCGGCGCTGATCAGGCCGCGGCCGACACCGGACTGGTTGGTGACGACGCCGACGGCGATCCCGGCGGCGCGGAGCCGGTGCAGGGCCTCGGCCGCGCCGTCGACCGGTGTCACCCGGCCGGGGTCGCCGTTGTGCGGGACGTCGTGGATCAGTGTCCCGTCGCGGTCGAAGAGGACGGCGCGCACCGCCAGGGACGCCGTCGCGACCGGCCGGGCCGTCGCCGACCGGTGCCGGGCGGCGCCGACGAGCCGCCAGCAGACCGGGTGGAAGACCGCGCTGACGCCGAGCACCTTCACGTCGACCTCCCCTGCCCTCCTGCCGGGTCCAGGGGGTTCATGCCCGCTCGTGACCGACTTACACACGCGGAGTAGCGCTTCTCTCGGGAAACACCTCCGGTCGATCTCCGCTCGACTTCGGGGAGTAGCACTCTGGGTGATTGCGCGTGGACAGCCCTGCCGTCCGGGTCCCGGCGGGACGTCGTGGATCAACGCGAGACCGGGCCGGGTCGTCCCCATGATCGCGGCTCGGGGAGGACGGGCCGTCCGGTCAGCGGGTCAGGCCGGCCGGCCGGGCCCGCGCGGCGGTGATCTCCTGATCGGCCCGTTGGGCTGCCGGCCGGGCAATGCCGGCTAATCCCACGCCGGCGCGGACGCCATGCCGCGGGTCGCGACTACGATCGGCGCGACTGCGCGGATCGGCGGTCATTCTCCTTCTGGATCGCCGTCACCAGTTGATCTTTTGTCATCGATGAACGCCCGGCGATCTCCAGCCGCCGCGCGACGTCCCGTAGGTGAGCCTTCGAAGCGTTCGCGTTCACGCCTCCGGCGGTCTTCGCCCGGGTGTCCCGCCCCCCTTCTGCCTGCTTGTCGGAGGGGCCGTTCTCCGGCTTCGGCTCCCAGTGGTCGCCGACCTTCTCATGGGTATGCTTCAGGGCCGCGAAGGCCACGCGATGGGCCCGTTGCTCGTCGCCGTACTCGGCGGCGGAGCAGGCGTGGGCCTCGGCGAAGGTGCGCTGCGCCTTCTCGTCGGATCGCTGCAGCGTGCTGGGCAGTTCGCCAGGGTCGGGCCGGCCGTCGGGAGGCGTCTTCGGCATGATTCCTCACCCTTTCGGTACGATAAGCGGTTCGATCTCCCACGCTTCTCCTACCCACTCGGCGGCCATTATCACGTCGGGAGTCGTAAGGCGTGCCGTTCAGCACAGTCGGGGACCGTTCGCGAGCCGCCGGGCAAGATTTCCGGCGCGACACGCAGAACGCGCACCGCTGGGTCTTGTCTCTGCTCCATGGGTGGCTCAGGATTCGTACCCACGCGGGCCTGCGCGTCCGCCGATGGATGCCGGAAAGGTCCAGATGACTGTGCGCCGCGCCGCCGTCCTGGCCCTGGTCGTCAGCTGTGCGCTGATGTCCCTGGGCTGCTCTTCGGGCGGTGCGCAGACGATCACTTTGGGCGTCTCGCTTCCGCTCACCGGCAGCCTCGCCAAGGAGGGGGCGCTCACCAAAGAGGGTTACCAGCTCTGCATTGACAAGATCAACGGAAGGGGCGGGCTGACCGTCGGCTCCCGCACCGTCCGGTTCGACGTGACCTACGTGGACGACGGTGGCCGGGCGGACGCGGCGTCCCGGGCGGTGGACGACTTCAACGCTCGCGGGATCAAGCTCGTCCTCGGGTCCTACGGTTCGGTCACGACGGCCGCGGAGGCGGCGGCGGTGGAACGGAACGGCCAGGTCCTGCTCGATTCCGCCGGGGCGGACGACGCGATCTTCAGCAAGGGGTACCGGCGGACCTTCGCGGTGTTGTCCCCGGCGTCCGAGTACGCCTCGTCGATCGTCAAGGCGATCGACGAGCTGGCCAACCCGGCACCCCGCACGATCGCGTTCCTGTCCGCGGACGACGGTTTCTCCCGGACCGGGACGGCCAGCGGCCTGGTCGTCGCCAGGGCGCTGGGCATGCAGGTGCTCGGCACCCAGTACTTCCCGAGCGGGTCCACCGACGTCCGGAAGTCCTTGACCCGGGTGAAGGCGGTGGAGCCCGACGTGGTGATCGGCTCGGTGCACCTGGCCGAGGGGTTGGCGATCGTCCGCCAGGCGCGCGAGCTGGGGATCAGCCCGCTCGCGATCGGCGAGACGGTGGCCCCGCCCACCGAGGAGTTCGTCAGGCAACTCGGCTCCGCCGCCGAGGGCGTCCTGGGCTCGAGCCAGTGGGCGAAGACGGTGGCCGGCCGGGACGACGTCTTCGGGACGGCGTCCGACTACGCGGCGGCCGTCCAGGCGGCCTACGGGCACCCCGCCGACTACCACCACGCCGAGGCCAGCGCCGCCTGCCTGGCGCTGGCGTTGGCGCTGCGGGACGCCCGGACCGACGAGCCGGACCGGGTGGTCGACGCGCTGGCGGAGCTGGCCGCTCCCTCGTTCTTCGGCCCGCTGCGGTTCGACTCCAGCGGCAAGAACGTCTCGAAGCAGATGGTCGTGATCCAGATCCAGCGCGGCGTGCCGGTGACGGTGTGGCCACCGGGGTCCGCCGAGGCGCCCCTGGTCTGGCCGGCGCTCCAGGGCTGATCGCCGCCGGAACCGGTAGGCGTCGGGCGCCGGGGGACGGCCCGGTCGCGGCACGCGGTACCCGAGCGGTCGCCCCGACGGTTCGAAAAGGTTGCCCCAGGGTCTGCGATCCCCTTGTGGCGGGTCTTCGCGCCGCCTAGTCTCAGAATTTAGGTGAGCCTTACCTCTCATGTCCTTGGGTACTCCGTGGTGGCCCGCGGGAGGGCTCCACGACAGGAGGTGGGCCGGTGTCGCGTCGGAGTTGCCACGTCTCCGCCGCCGTCCGGGCCCGGACCATCCTGGCCGCCTGCCGGGAGGTCAGGATGCACCTCGCCGTGCACGGGTCCGACGTCGGGGGCGTCGACATCGGGAGCGCCGGGCGCCAGCTGGCCTGGGCGGAGGTCGCCGTGACCGGGGTGGTCGAGTGGGACGGCGTGCCGTACCTGCTCGGCGCCGCGGGTACCCCACCGCCGTCCGGTCGGGTCGGCCTGCTCTGCTCACCCTCGACGCCCGAGCTGGGCGCGCTGATCCTCACCGGGCGCTGCGGGCGCCCGCTCCGTTCGCCCGAGCTGGCCGGGCTGGCGGGGGACTCGCTCCCACCGGCACCGTTGCGGGCGGCGGAGGACGACGTCGCGATGCGCGTCGTCCCGATCGTGGTCGAGCGGATCCGGGTCTCCCTGGGCGGCCCGGACGACGGGACTCGGCGGATCGTCCCCGTACCGCTGGACCTCTTCCGAGCCGCGCGCCCGGACCTGTGGTGGGCGCACGGGGACTCGATCGCCGCCCGCCTGGAGGCGCACCACCAGGCCGAGTTGCGCGCCCTGGTGGGCCTGCGGGCGGGCGTCCGGGGTGCGACCGGCGTGGTCGTCCGGGACGTCGGGCCGCACGGCATGCTGCTCAGCTGCCTCACCCTGGACGGCGTCATCGACCAGGTGATCCCGTTCGAGCCCCCGCTGGAGGAGCCGGCGCAGCTCGGAGCCTGGTTCACCCGCTGAGCCAGCTGATGGCCGGGTCAGGGCCCGGTCCGCCGTCTCCGCCACGTCGATCCGGCCACCACGCCGCCGCCCGCACCTGGACCACGGCGGGGAGCCTGGGACACACTTCGACCGGCCCGGCACGGAGCCGGCACCCGGGCGGGCGGGTTCGTCGAAGGGGTGGAGGATGCCGGAGCCCGACCACCTGCCGGAGCACGACCACCTGCCGGAGCACGACCACCTGCCGGAGCAGGTACGCCGACGCGGTGTCGCACGGTCGCGCACGTCGTGGCGGTCGCGCTCGGTGTCCAGCTACGAGGGTCGGGCCGCGACGCGGCGGGGGACCGGCGTCGGACCGGCCGCTCCGCGGTCAGTCGTCGGACCGGGACAACGTGCTGTCGTCGGCGATGTCGTCGGGGTTGGTGTCCTCGGCGATCCGGACCTCCTGGTGCGGCGGCCGGTGCGCCCGCGTGCGCCGCTGGGTGCGGACGGCGCCACCTCCCGCCGTCACCACGATCGCGAGGAAGACCACCAGGACCACGACTGTCCACGCGGCGTCCATGGCTCTTCACGTTCCTCTCCGGGTCCCGCCGGCCCGGCCCATGGTCGACGGCGAACCCATCACCTCCATGATGCGCTTCGTCGTCGAAAATGTTGCCCGACCAACCCCCGCCGTGATGATGCACGAGAGGACCGGGATCATGCAATGCCGGGCGATCGCGGTCCGGTGGGCGTGGGTGCGGCGGTCGGCCCGGCTGGTTGCCGGTGCCCGGTGCCGCCGGCGCCGGCACGATCACGGCGGAGATGCATGATCACGGATGGCGTGCTCGCGGCTGCGGACACCGCGGGCACCGGTCGAGTGGAGACATGATGGCGCGTTCGGCGGCCCGGCCGGCGGGTGACCTGCCGGTGCCGGTGACGCGCTTCATCGGACGCCGGGCCGAGCTGGCGCAGGTCCGGCGCCGGCTGGAGGAGTCCCGGCTGGTGACGCTCACCGGCGTCGGCGGCGTGGGCAAGACCCGGCTCGCGACCGAGGCCGCGTGGGCGGCCCGACGGGCCTTCTCGGGTGGGGTCTGGATGGTGGACCTGTCGTCGGTGCTCGACGCCGGGCAGGTGCCGCAGCGGGTGGCGAACGCGCTCCGCGTCGTCGACCGGTCCACCCGCCGGCCGAACGACAAGATCGTCGACCACCTCGCGGACCACGAGGTACTGCTCCTGCTGGACAACTGCGAGCACGTCGTCGACGCGTGCGCCGAGCTGGTCTCCGATCTGCTCGGCCGCACCCGCGGCCTGCGGGTGCTGGCGACCAGCCGGCGCACCCTGGGGATCCCGGGGGAGCACCTGTTCGCCGTCCCGCCGCTCGCCGTCCCGGACGAGGTGCTGATCCCGTCCACGGACGTGGTCGCCGGGTACGACGCCGTCCAACTGCTCGTCGACCGCGCGGCGGCGTTGCAGCCGGGGTTCACGCTGTCGTCGGAGAACCGCGTCGCCGCAGCCCGGCTGTGCGCCCGCCTGGACGGGCTCCCCCTGGCGATCGAGCTGGCCGCCACCCGGCTGCGCACGCTGTCGCTGGACCAGCTGGTGAACCGGCTCGAAGGTCGCTTCGCCCTGCTGTCCGGCGGAGCCGCCGCGTCCGGTCATCGGCGCCAGACGCTACGGGACGTGATGGACTGGAGCCACTCGCTCTGTTCCCCCCAGGAGCGGCTGCTGTGGGCCCGGCTGTCGGTGTTCGCCGGCGGGTTCGACCTGGACGCCGCGGAGGGCGTCTGCGCCGGTGGGGACCTGGACGTCGACGCCGTCCTCGACGTCCTCGACCGGTTGGTGGCGCAGTCCATCGTGCTGTCCGAGCGATCGGGCGACGGGGTCCGGTTCCGGCTGCTGGAGACGATCCGCCAGTACGGCCGGGAGCGCCTGGTCGAGCTGGGGGAGGAGGTCGCGGTCCGGCGCCGGCACCGCGACCACTACCTGGCCCTGGCCAGGACGGCCGCCGCCGGGTGGGCGAGTTCGCGGCAGCAGGCGGGGCTGGCCCGGCTGCGGGCCGAGCACGGCAACCTGCGGGCAGCCCTCGAGGTGGCCGTCGCCGACCCGGACGGCGCCGCGGTGGCGCTGTCGCTCACGTCGGCGTTGCGCCAGCACTGGTACGCCGACTCGTTCCTCGGCGAGGGGCGAGCCTGGCTCGACCAAGCTCTGACGCTGCCGCCGCCGGGGGAGCCGGCGGCCCGGGAGGCCACCGACCGCGCCCGCGTCGACGCGCTCTGGGTCGCCGCCTGGGTGTGTCTGCTGCAGGGGGACGACGCACTCGCCGAGGCGCGGCTCACCGAGTGTGAGGCGCTCGCGACCCGGTTCGACGACGAGCGGGCCGCCGGGTACGTGCGCAGTCTGCGCGGGACGGCCCGGCTGTTCGCCGGGGACACCGCCGGAGCGGTGGCGTGGTTCGAGGACGCCGGCGCGATCTTCGCGCGGATCGGGGACACCGAGGGCCTGCTGTGGGTGCTGTTCCAGCACGCCATCTCGCTGTCCCACCGGGGCCAGGCCGCGCGGGCCCAGGCCATCTGCCTGCGTTCGGTGGCGATCAGTGAGTCCACCGGGGAGCGGCTGTGCCGCTCCTACGCGCTGTGGGTGCTCGGCTTCGACACCTGGCGTCAGGGCGACCTGGCCGGGGCCTGGCGGTGGGCCCGCTCGGGGCTGGCGATCCACCAGTCCTTCGCCGACCCGGTGGGCGCGGCACTGATCATCGAACTGCTCGCCTGGATCGCCGCGTCCCGGGACGACCTCGCCGCCGCGGCGCGGCTTCTCGGTACCGCGGAGTCGGTCTGGGCCCTGGTCGGGACGACGCTGGTGGCCTTCGGCCCGCCCCTGCAGCAGCATCGGGACACGTGCGAGGAACGCGTCCGGGCGGCGCTCGATCCCGGGGTGGCCGCGGCCGAACGGGCGCGCGGCCACCACCCGACCGTCGGGCGGGCCATCGCCTCCATCCTGGTGCCCGGCCCGGCCCGGCCCGATCGGGGCCGCCCGGCGTCCGCGGGGTCCTGGCCCGATGCGCGGCCCGCTGCCGCAACCACGTCCCGGCCGTCGGCCGGCCTGCCGGCGGCCGGGCCGGCGCCGCGGGCGTCGTCGACCGGGGTGGGCGAGGCGGCCGGGGCCACGCCCGGCGCCCCGACGTCGATCGAGCCGCTCACCTCCCGGGAGTGGCAGGTGGCCAGGCTGGTCGGCCAGGGCCTGAGCAACCGGGCGATCGCGGCCCAGCTCGTGATCTCGCAGCGGACGGTCGACGGGCACGTCGAGCGGATCCTGGCCAAGCTCGGGTTCTCCGCCCGGACCCAGGTCGCTGCCTGGGTCGCCACCCGGGAGCCGACCGTCGCCGACTGACGACCTCGGTCCCTTCGGGGTACCCGTGACGGGCGGCACCGCCGAGAACGGGTAGGAGAGGGGGTGAAGTCACCCTCCCGCCGCCGGCACCCACCCGTGACGCTCGTCACGACAGCGTTGGAGCGTGACGAGGAGGTCAGGTCATGACGGTGATGGGTGCGTCGGTCGGTGAGGCGCCGGTGGACGGCGCCGTTCCCGCGGCGTCCGGCGTCCGGGTGGCGCCCGGGGAGCTGTTCGTCGGTGGCCGTTGGCAGCCCGCCCTGGACGGCCGCACCGACCCCGTGCTCGACCCGTCGACCGGCCGGAAGGTCACCACGGTCGCGGCGGCGGGTGCCGCGGACGTCGACCTCGCCGTCCGGGCCGCCCGGAGCGCCTTCGACACCGGCGCCTGGTCCTCGCTGCCCCCGCGTGCCCGTGGCCGGATCATCGCGCGGGCGGCCGAGTTGCTCCGGGCCCGCGCCGACGAGTTCGCCCGGTTGGAGTCCCTGGACGTCGGCAAGCCGCTGATGTTCACCACGACGGTCGACGTCCCGACGGTGATCGACACGTTCGAGTACTACGCGTCGCTGGCGGCCGGCATCGAGGGCGCGTCCCGGCCCACCGCGATGCCGAGCCTGGCGTACACGCGCCGCGAACCCATCGGCGTGGTCGGAGCGGTCACCCCGTTCAACTTCCCGGCGATCCTCTCCGCGACGAAGATCGCCCCGGCGCTGGTGGCCGGAAACACCGTCGTGCACAAGCCGGCCCAGGAGACCCCGCTGACCGCCCTCCGGTTCGCCGAGGTGCTGGCCGAGGCGGGCGTTCCCGACGGCGTCTACAACGTGGTGACCGGTGACGGCGCGGTGGGCGCGGCGCTGGTGGGCCACCTCGGCGTGGACAAGATCTCCTTCACCGGGTCGTCGGCGACCGGCCGCCGGGTCGCCGCCCTGGCGGCGGAGACGCTCAAGCACGTCAGCGTCGAGCTCGGCGGCAAGGGCGCCAACATCATCTTCGCCGACGCCGACCTCGAGAAGGCGATCAACACGGCGGTCGCGGCGTTCGTGTTCAACACCGGGCAGTTCTGCATGTCGGGCAGTCGGCTGCTGGTCGAGCGGCCGGTGTACGACGTCGTCGTGGACGCGTTGGGCGAGGCCTCCGTGCACGTGCCCGTCGGCGATCCGTTCACCGAGGGCACCGTGGTGGGGCCGATGGCCGGCCCGAACCACCTGGCGAAAGTGCGGTCCTACCTGGACGCCGCGGTCCGCACCGCCGGAGTGCGCGTCCTCGGTGGGGGCACCCCGCCCGAGGCCGGGTTCTTCGTCCGGCCGACGGTGCTCGCCGACGTCGACCAGGAGTCGGTGTTCGTCCAGGAGGAGATCTTCGGTCCGGTTCTCACGGTCCAGCCGTTCGATACCGAGGAAGCAGCCGTGCGACTCGCGAACGGCACCGCCTACGGGTTGTCCGCCGGCCTGCAGACCAGCGACGTCACCCGGGCGCACCGGGTCGCCGCGGCCCTGGACGCCGGGATCGTCTGGGTCAACGGGTGGTCCCTGCTCGACCCGGCCATGCCGTTCGGCGGCGTCGGCCAGTCCGGCTACGGCCGGGAGAACGGTCCGGAGGGCCTGGACGCCTACCTGCGCACCAAGTCCGTCGTCGTCAACCTGGCCTGACCGAACCTGCCACTCTCACCGAGGAGAGTCCACGTCATGCTCACCACCAAGGCCGCCGTCGTCGAAGCCCCCGGGGCCCCGTTCACCGTCCAGGAGGTGACGCTGGCGGACCTGGCGCCGCACGAGGTCCTGGTCCGGGTGGTCGCCGCCGGCCTGTGCCACACCGATCTCGGCGTCCAGGCGGGCGGCATCCCGTTCAGGCTGCCCGGGGTCCTCGGCCACGAGGGTGCCGGCGTCGTCCTGGAGACCGGCGCCGCGGTGACCGGGGTCCGGCCCGGTGACCGGGTCCTGATGTCCTTCACGTCCTGCGGGGCGTGCCCGGGGTGCCGCGGCGGACATCCCGCGTACTGCGACACCTGGGTGCCGCGAAACCTGATCATGGGAGTCCGGGACGACGGCAGCCCGACCCTGCTGCGCGGTGGCGAACCCATCGGCGGGCGGTTCTTCGGCCAGTCCTCGTTCGCGGCGCACGCCGTCGTGGACGAGCGCAGCGTCGTGGTGGTGGACGAGGACGCCCCCCTGGAGATCCTGGCGCCGCTCGGCTGCGGCGTCCAGACCGGGGTGGGAACGGTCTGGAAGGTCCTCGCCCCGGGGCCCGGATCCCTCCTTGTCGTGTTCGGCAGCGGCGCGGTCGGTCTGTCCGCGGTGATGGCGGCGGCCGCCCTGCCGCTGCGGGCCGTGATCGCCGTCGACAGGGTGGCAGCCCGGCTCGAGCTGGCCCTCGAGCTGGGCGCCACCCACACCATCGACGCCGGCTCCGTGGACGTCCCGGCGGCGATCGCCGAGATCACCGGTGGCCGTGGGACGACGCACGCGATCGAGACCACCGCCGTCCCCGCGGTGCTGCGGACGGCTGTCGACACCCTGGGCATCGGGGGCACCTGCGCCGTCGTCGGCGCCCCCCCGCGGGGCACCGAGGTGTCGTTCGACGTGCAGAGCCTGCTGCCGGGCAAGCGGGTCGTCGGGGTCACGCTCGGGGACGGCGAGCCGCAGACGATCATCCCGCAACTCGTCGCCCGGCACCGCGCCGGCCGGCTGCCGCTGGAGAAGCTGATCACGCACTACCACCTGGCGGACCTCGACGCCGCCGCCGCGGACATGCACCACGGGCGGACGGTCAAGCCGGTGATCCGCTTCGAGGACTGATCCCGAAGGGTCAGCCCGCCGATCGTCGCGCCGGCCCGCCGCGGCCTCCGCCCCGGGCCGGCGCGACCCGTCACCCCGGCCGGCTG
>DATDMG010000035.1:0-16496 GCA_036518955.1 Kineosporiaceae bacterium
CGACCTACTCACCGCCGCCGACACCCACCGGACCCGCACAGCCACAAACTGTGACAGGCCCGCCGACAACGGCGGACCTGTCACGGACACCCTGTCGACCTCACCCGCCCCCATCCCTTGGGACGGGGGTTCGAGTAAGGCCCACATGGTGGAGGCGACGGGACTCGAACCCGTAACCCCCTGCTTGCAAAGCAGGTGCGCTGCCAGTTGCGCCACGCCCCCATCGGCCCGCGTCGACGCGGGCGGGATCAGCATATCGGAGCCCGGCGGGGACGAGCGGCACGGGCAGCCGACCGGGAACTCGGGTCAGCGGGGACCTGCACCGGCACGCACTGGTGCCGGTGCGGAGGGGGACGTCGAACGCTCTTCCCCTCCGCACCGGCGCTGAAGGGCCGGCGTCACGGCTCGGCCGTCACCTTGATCACTGTCCTCTGGACAGCAGGTCGAAGACCTCGAGCGCCCCTGTGGAGTAGCATCCGATGCGTGATCAGTTCTGCCACCGGGACCTACTCTGACGCGATCAACGCCAACGCCTCCCGATTGTCTTGAGGGCTCGAGCCGACCGCTCCGCCAGGCTCGGCTCCCGGTAGTGCAGCAGGTTGGAGCCCCACGTCGTGGGACGACACGTCGATCGTCGCTGCCCACGCATTCTGCGAGTTCCTCGACGTTGGGCTTGACAACGCGAGGGCGGGCGGTGGGTGACGTGACCATGGCCGCCCCGCTGGTACCGACCGCGACCTGGGTACGGCGTGCACGCAGCGGCTCGGCGACGTCCGCGCACAGGGGCGCCGGAGCGCCGGGCGGCAGGCTGCCGCTGACGCCGAGCCAGTCCGCGTCCGCACAGGTGGTGACCATCGCCTCGACAAGAGTTCCGCCTCCGCGCTGCTGAGCTGGGCACCCGGCTGGTCGAGCTTGGTCGTCGTCCTGTCGGGCGGGACAACGGTCACGTCGGAGCGGATGGACCCGCCGATCCCCACCGGGAGCATCTCCAGGCCGGTGACGGCCAGCAGATCGTCCAGGTGCGCCCCCTCGGCCCCACCCAGCACGACGGTCCGGGTCTTGACCGCGTGCCCGGTGAGTGCCCCCGCGACGGTGACGCCCTTGCCGCCCGGATGCACCCGCGACGCCGTCGCACGGATCACCTCCCCGCGGCGCAGTTCATCGACGGCGACGGTCCGGTCCACACTCGGATCGACCATCATGGTAACGATCACACGATCACGACCCTCGGGCCACGGGAGCGCAACTTCTCGGCGTCCTCGGGCTCGACCCCTGAGTCCGTGATCACGACGTCGAGGTCCTCGAGGTCCGCGAACCGGGCAAGGTGATCGTTGCCGACCTTCGTGTGATCGGCGAGCAGCACCGTCCGGCGCGCCGCGGCGACCATCGCCCGCTTGACCGCGGCCTCGGTCGTGTCGGGCGTGGTCAGCCCTCGCTCCACGGAGACACCGTTGGTCCCGAGAAAGGCGATGTCCACGTAACTGTCACCGAGGGCATGCAGGGCCCAGTTGTCGACCGCGGCCAGGGTTCGGCCGCGCACGCGGCCGCCGACCAGCAGCACGGTGAGGTTCGGCCGGCCGGCCAGGGACATCGCGATCGGCAACCCATTGGTGAGGACGACAAGCTCCCGATCGAGCGGGAGAATCTCGGCGAGCCGCGCTGTCGTCGTCCCAGCATCCAGCAGGACAGACCCCTCAGCGGGCAACTCCGCGATAGCAGCCTTGGCGATGCGTTCCTTCTCCGCGGTGAGGACGGCGTCACGGGCAGCGAGGCCGGGCTCGAACCCGAGCCGCTCCACCGGAATGGCCCCGCCGTGCACTCTCCGGAGCAGGCCGTGGCGCTCGAGCACCTTGAGGTCCCGGCGGATCGTCTCCGTGGTGACGTCGAGCTCCTCGGCCAGGCTGGCGACCTCCACCCTACCTACCCCGCGGGCATGATCCACGATCCACTGCTGGCGCTCTTCCGGATACATCCGCGACCTCCTCGTCATCGCCGGCCGCACGAGCCGGAGGCCAGCCTGCGATACCTCTGTGATACGCCCGGATCTGCCCGAGTGTCAACAAAAACCACAGATGCAAAGACGAGCTACAACGAACTCAACACGCAGAGCCTAGTGACAACGTTGTCTTTGAGGTCAAAAGATCCACAATCAGCAGGTGAGGCGCACCGCACCACCGCCGTCAGCGCAGCTGAACCGCTCCCCGTGGATTGCCCGGCCTTCACCCGGCGATACCGGACAGCCGCGCGATCCGCCGGCGTGCCGGTGACGGGCCGTCCGGTGGAGACAAGAAGAAGCAGGGGGCGCCGTGCCGCACGCCGCGGCGCGCCCCCCACTCAGTTCAGTTGACCGGGTCTCACTTGACCGGGTCGGTGACCTCCGCCCACAGCGCCTGCTCGGCCTTGTCCGCCTCCAGCTTGCGCCAGAGCACGAAACCGGCGGTCCCGGCCAGCACCAGCAGTAGCAGCTTCTTCACCGCGAACTCCCCTCGTTCACCGCCCGGCAGGCACCGCAGCGGTCAGCCATCCGGATCACGAGATGACCAGGCTCTGGCGAGCATAACCCAGGAGCGGGGACGGCCCCCGTCCGGCGCCCCCCACAGCGGGTCGGGCGACGTCCGGTCCGTCCGCGCCAGGCGATCTCGGTGGGCGTGAGCCCGAGGTCCTCCAAAGGTGGGGTCACCCGCACCGGTGGCCGGGTCGTCCCGATCCGGACCCTCCAGATCCATGACGACCGTCCCCGGGACATGCCCCGCGGAGGCCTTTTCCAGAGGTCCTTCAGCTTTCCGACGAGGTTCCGTCGGGGATCGGGTGCGGATCCGCAAGGCCGCCGGGCAAAGCACTAGGCAATCCTCAGGGCAACGGAAAGCATGAGACAGCCTCATCTTTCGAGGGGGTTGTGTCATGCCCCAGGTCGGTCGACGTCCACCCGTGGGGCACCCGATCGACTGTGAATATACAGGCAGTGAGGCTGAAGCCCGGCTCCTGTCACAGGGTCCGAGCGGCGTAGCACGACCCCGGCACGAGGTTCCCTCGCGAGTTATCCACAGCCGGCGGGTGGCCTTGGACCATGGCGCCACCCGTCCGATACAGTCGCATTGTTCCGTTCAAGAGTTTGTATCAAGCATTGTTCTGATTGCCGGCTAATACGGAGCGTCAGGGGAGGCACGCCGAATGGGACGCCGGATATGACGTCGCGGACCGCGCCGACGATGACCATCCCCGACCGCCCCCGGGTCCTCGTCGTCCTGCATCCAGACGGCAGCGGCACCGTCAACGGTCAACGCATCGGCATCCCTCCGGGGGCAGACCCACGCACGGTGCTGATGATCGAGGCATGTCGCTTCGCCGCCCTCCTGGGTCGCCCGCTCCGGGTCGAGGCGCACGATGCCGATGGCACGTGGTACCTCGTGGCGCACCCGAACGGCGACGTCACTCCGTGGGAGCGCAGATCCGGGCCCCGCCGGCTGTACCTGACCCTCCAGCGGCGCAGGCAACACCCTGCGGAGAGGCCACGCGACGACCCACCGCCTCACGGGCGCCACGACGCCGGTACAGACCCGACTGCCGCCCCAGCCCCACCGCCGACCGACGTCGGCGAGCCGCCTCAGTGGTACCAGTCCGCCCAGCCCGAGACACGTCCACGGGCGGTGCCCGTCGTCGCCGGAGGACAGACACCCGTTCCGGGGCCCCAGCCTTCCGCCGGAGTGCAGCCCGCCGCCGGCGTGCACCCACCAGTCTCCCGATCTCGACCACGACGGCCCAGCGCTGCCGTCATCGCGGTGTTCGTGGGGAGCCTGGTGATGATCGTGCTGCTGGCGTTGACGGTGCCGAAGGGCGGCGGCGGACCGAACGCTCGGGACGACGCGGCGGCCGGTGGGTCGCGGCTGCAGGTGGGGTCGGCGGAGAGCGGCTCACCGGCCGCGCTCGACGTCGCGGTCCCGCCCGGGTACGGCCGGATCCCGGCCTGGACGGCCCGGATCGCCGGCTGGACCCGGAACGTCGCCACCGACGACGGGGTCGTGCTCACCCGCGACCCGGCCGGCCACGTGCTCCTGCTCGACCCCACGGACGGGCACCGGGTCTGGACGTCGCCGGAGGCGACCACCGCCGATGAGGTCGGGCCCTGGCGCGGCACCATCGACGGCGTGCAGGTGGCGGCGGTCGTGGGGCCGGGACGCCTGGTCTACTGGGGCCTGCCGCTCTCGCGCGCCGCCGCCTCCCCGCCCTCGACCACCGCGACGCTCTCCCCACAAGCCGGCCCTCCGCCGTCCTCCCGGGCCCGACCGGGCAAGGCGACCGCGGTGCCACTGCCGCCCGGTGCGACGGTCACCTGGGTCGGCGGCTCACCGCTGATCGAGCTCCCGAACCGAACGGTCGCCGTGATCCGGTCGGGCGCGCTCGTGCAGGTGCCGCTCCCACCCGGCGGGCGCGGGCTGGCGGCAGGTGGCGACGGCGTCCTCGCCGTCACCTCCACGACCTGGGTGCGGCAGCCGGCCGCGCAGTCGCCGGCGGCACCGCGGCCCATCCCCCGACCCGAGGGGGCGGTCGGGGCACCGATGCGGGTGGAGGCCGTCGGGACCACCCTGCTGCTGACCATCTGGCAGCAGGCAAACGCGGCTGGCCAGGTGCTCGCCCTCATGGACACGGGCAGCGGAACGAACGTCGTCCGGACCACGGTGACGGCCGCGGCCCAACTGCGCACGTTCGGGATCGTCCGCGAAACGGGAGGCACGCAACTCGCCCTCGGACCGGTGGTGGTCGACACCTACGCGCTCAAGGTCGACCTGCTCGACCTCCGGTACGTCGTCAAGGGCCTCACCCGGGGGCACGCCTGGACAACCTTCTCCGGTCGTGCCACCGACCTTCACCTGACGTCGAAGGGCGATTTCACCGCCGTCCCCTTCGGCACGGGTGAGGCCGCGCTGCCGATCGGTGTGAGCCGCCCGAACGGTGGCGCCGACCGAGCTGTGGTGGTCGCCCCCGACCACGGGG
This sequence comes from Kineosporiaceae bacterium, assembly GCA_036518955.1. GTDB lineage: Bacteria > Actinomycetota > Actinomycetes > Actinomycetales > Kineosporiaceae > DATDMG01. Next base: position 4,993 of record DATDMG010000035.1, read on the forward strand.
GGTGGCTGCTGTGCGGGCTGGCAGCCGGGTGAGTGACGCGGCAGGAACGAATGGGAGGCACTGATGGACCGACGTAGCTGGGCTCACGCGATCGCGTTCGCAACGCTCGCCGGGGTCACCTGCAGCGCAGGCACCCTGCTGAGCACGGACGCGGCCTGGGCGGCGCTCCGAGTGGCGTCACCCACGGCAGGTACGCCCGACCCCGCAGGTGCCACACCGACCGGAGCTGCGAACCCCGGCGGGTGGGGGGTGTTGAGCATGGGTGGGGCTTCGAACTCGGACGGGCCGGCGACCCAGCCTCAGGTGACCGTCGGCGCGACGCCGGGCGGTGCGCCGATCGGCGTCCCGGCTGCGGCACCCGTACCGGTGCCCACGCGTTCGTCGGCAGCGTCGCCCCCGCCTCCCGGGCCCGGGTCCCGACCGGCGCCCCCGACCCACCCGCTGACGCGGTCCACGTCGTCCCCGACGGACGGCGTGAAGCCACCCACCCTCGGACAACCGTCCCTCCCCTCCATCCCCGCGCCGCCCTTGTCGGCGGCCGCACCGACGCTCCCGCCGGCCTCGGCGCCCGAGCTGCCCGGCGCACCCGCTCCCGGGTGGACGCCGACCGGTGCCGAGCCCTCACCCTCGACGGCAGCCGCCGTTCCGTCGACGTTCCGGGCCCCGACACCGCGGGTCGCGTCCTCCCCGGTTCCGCCCACCGTGCCACCGAGTGACATCAGGCTGCCGCCCATCCCGACGCCGGTGACCCCGACGCCGCGGGCGGTCCCTGCGGCCGCAGCGAGTTCGGCGTCCACCGCTGCGGGCCAGGGACTGACCGTGGTGACTCCAGAGGTGTCACCCTCCTCACCCAGCGCTTCCCTCCCGCAGCCGGTGCAGGCCCCCCCACAGGGGTTCCAAGCCACCTCGGCACCGGTAACCCCACCCCCGGCCGCCGTGGCACCCGTCGCCCTACCGCCGTCCCCGGCCGGGACCACGCCGGTCACGCCCTCGCCCGGCACTCAGATCTCGGTCACTGTCACGGTCAACCTGCCGCCGGGCACCTGGACCGTCTCGAACCAGCCGGCGACCTCCGCACCACCGCCACCTTCCCCGGCCCCCCCGCTGGCCCAACCGTCCGTGCCCCAACCGTCCGTGCCCCAACCGTCCACGCCGTCCCAGGCTCAACCCACCGGGTCGGCGGCAGGACCCTCGACCGGCTCAGCGACAGTCGCGGCCCGCGGGGGGGCCTCCACCGGCCCGCAGCCCACCACTCCTGAACAGGGGGGATCGCCGTCGGGCGAGCCGGGACGGCGTCCGCGGCATCGGTCTCCCACGTCCGGAGCACCGACAAGCACCGCCGAGGCACCGTCCGGCGAAGACCTGGCACCCTCGGCGCCCGCTACGACGTCCTCCGGGCAGGTCACCGCTACCGAGGAGCCATCCCATCCCGTTGGCCCGTCGAGCGGATCGGGGAACCAGCCGGCGACACCGGCGCACGGGGCAGAGGTGAACGTGTCCGGGTTCCACGGGTGGTCCTCGGGCGCGTCCGGTGACGGGGTGGCCAACGGCTCGTTCGGGAGCTGGCGCCGGTCCCCGGTGACCGTCGCCGGCACGTGGGACGACGGTGACGCGGCGACCCAGACCACCCTCCCCACGGTGGAGGGGGAGTTCAAGGACTGGAACGGCGACCTCGACGTCGCGGTGGGTGGCACGGTGCTCGGGTCCGACGAGTCCTACGCGCAGGCCGCGCAAGGTGCCTACCTGGACCGCTGGACGACCATGGCGAAGAACCTGCAGAGCGCACGTGGCGACAAGGCGGGCACCACATTCGTTCGGCCGTTCCACGAGTTCAACGGCGACTGGTACCGCAACTGGCAGGTCACTCCCGGCAATGTGGAAGACTACAAGGCGTCGTTCCGGCTGATGGCGCGCACGATCCGGGATAACTGCCCGCGCTGCAAGATCGCCTGGAGCCCGAACAACGGCACGTCGAGCGGTTCGGCCTCGCCGGTGGACGCCTACCCCGGCGACGACGTGGTCGACGTCATCGGGGTGGACAGCTACAACGCCAACGGGGCCACCGTCGTCAACAGCAGACAGAGCTGGGACGAGTACGCCAACGCGACCTCGAACGGCGCCCCCGTCGGCCCTGAGGCGTGGCGTACTTTCGCGGAGCAGCACGGCAAACCGATCGCCTTCCCGGAGTGGGGCCTGAACTCCGGAGGGGGTGGGGGCGACGACCCGGCCTACATCCAAGGGATGCACGACTGGATGGCCCAGCACGCGGCTCAGCCAGGCGATCCGAACCTGGCCGGCAAGGTCGTCTACGACGTCTATTTCAACATCGCGATGGGAGGCAACGACGGATTCCTGATCAAGGACGGCCCGAATCCCCAGTCCGCGGGCGCTTACACCACGCTGACCTGGGGGAACGCCACCAACGGCGCGACCGGCACCAGCACACCGGGCAGCCAGGCGACCGGAACCACCCAGCCGCCCCCGCAACCGGTGGATAACATCCGGGTCGGGCCGGTCGGACTCACCGCCGACCCAGAGACCATCAGGAACGTCCCCTACGCAACCGTCTCCCCGACGCAGGTCCTCGACATCTATCTGCCGAGACGCACCGGCACAGCCGTAGGACTGGTGATCGACATCCATGGCGGCGGATTCAGCGACGGAGACAAGGGCGACCCGGACGTCCTGGCCAACGTGCAGCCGCTGCTCGGCCAGGGGTACGCCGTCGCCAGTGTGAACTACCGACTCTCCGGCGAAGCCCCGTTCCCCGCAGCCGTGCAGGACGTCAAGGCCGCTGTCCGCTGGCTCCGCGCCCACTCCGCCCAGTACGGCCTCGACCCGAACCGGTTCGTCGCGTGGGGAACCTCGGCGGGCGGGTACCTCGCCACCATGCTGGGCGTCACGGGGGCGCAGGCCAACGACGTCCTGGACGACGCGTCCCTCGGCAACCCCGGGGTGCCCAGTGCCGTCCAGGCAGTCGTGGGCCTCTACGGGCCCAGCGACTTCGCCGCGATGGACCGGCAGGCCGCGCAGGTACCGGCCTGCGCGGGAACGGCGGAGCGGCACGACGACGCCCACTCACCGGAGTCGATGTGGCTGGCCGCCCCGGTACAGACGTCGCCCGCGACGAACGCCTCCAACCCGGTGGCGTGGATCGCCTCCGCTCCAGCGGGGAGCCTGCCGCCCTTCCTGCTCGGGCACGGTGACGCCGACTGCACGGTCCCCGTCGGCCAGTCGGTCGAACTGTCCGACGCGCTCAAGCGTGCCGGCACGACGGTCCAGCTCCAGGTCGTGCCCGGCGCCGGGCACGGGGACCAGGCCGCCACGAGCGCGCTGCAGGAGCCCGCGATCTCCTTCGTGGTCCAGCGACTCGGAAGTCTCGGGCGCTCGTCGACCGCGGATGAGCAACCAGTCCCTGGTGCGACGGCCGCGCCCGCGCCCACCGCGGCTCCCGCACCACTCCCGTCGAGCCCGTCGCCGACCGGGCCGCAAGCTGCCCCACCGGCCGTCATCGCGACGACGAGCGACGCCTCGGCGGACGCGACGTCCGAGCCGAGCCGGATGACAGGCAGCCCCCTCGCGGCGGTCTCCCCGGACCGCGCCGGTGCGGGAGTACCCCCTGCGGTCGCCTCGTCCGGGTCCTGACCACGACGGGAACGACGGCCCGGCCCACCCGACCGGGCCATGCCGACCCCGACGCGACCCCGATGTTGGGAGCCGGATGGCACGACCAACGGAAGGATGCCGTGAGCCTGCCACTAGCCTGGACCGGTGCCGCGACTGCTCGTCGTCCATCACACTCCGTCCCCAGCCACCCGGGAATTGCTGGAGGCGGTCTTGGCCGGAGCCCGGCACCCAGATCTGCAGGACGTCGAGGTCGTGGTACGGCCGGCTCTCGGTGGCACCGTTGTCGACGTCCTGGAGGCGGACGGCTACCTGCTCGGCACCACGGCGAACTTCGGCTACATGTCCGGCGCCCTCAAACACTTCTTCGACACGGTGTACTACCCGTGCCTCGACGCAACCTCCGGCCGGCCGTACGGGGTGTGGGTGCACGGGAACGACGACGTTTCCGGTGCGGTCCGCGCCATCCGGTCGATCGCCGGCGGACTGCGCTGGAACCAGGTCAGCCGTCCCGTCGAGGTGACCGGTCCGGTGGACGCAGGTACCCGAGAGGCTTGCCGGGACCTCGGTGCGACAGTCGCGGCGACCCTGCTCCCCTGACCAAACCCGGGCCGGGATGACACCTGCGGTACCGAACCGGTTCGGTATTGTGGTATGCCTCGACCCAGTACCCCCGGAGGAGGCGACGTGGACCACACCTTTCCCCCGGACTTCCTCTGGGGCGCGGCAACCGCCGCGTACCAGATCGAGGGCGCGGCCCGCGAGGACGGGCGCGGCCCGTCGATCTGGGACACGTTCAGCCACACCCCCGGCCGGGTCCTGGGCGAGGACACCGGCGACATCGCGGCTGACCACTACCATCGCTGGGTCGAGGATCTCGACCACATGGCGAACCTCGGGCTGTCCGCCTACCGCTTCTCCATCTCCTGGCCTCGAGTGCAGCCCCGCGGGGCGGGCGGGTTCAATCCGGATGGCGTCGACTTCTACTCGCGGCTGGTGGACGGACTGCTCGAGCGAAACATCCGGCCGGCCGCCACGCTCTACCACTGGGACCTGCCGCAGGAACTCGAGAACGCTGGCGGCTGGCCCGCGCGGGACACCGCCCTTCGGTTCGAGGACTACGCCCGCGGGATCGTCGACGCCCTCGGGGACAGGGTGTACCTGTGGTCGACCTTCAACGAGCCCTGGTGCGCCGCGTTCCTCGGCTACTGCTCCGGTGTGCATGCCCCCGGCCGCACTGACCCTGCCGCTTCGCTGGCCGCACTGCACCACCTCAACCTCGCGCACGGGCTGGCCGGTCGGATCGTGCGCGACCTGGCGCCGCACGGGCTCCTGTCGGTGAGTCTCAACCTCCACGCCGTCCGTCCGGAGTCCGATTCCGCCGCGGACGCGGACGCCGTCCGGCAGATCGACGCGCTCGGCAACCGGAGCTTCCTGGGGCCCATGCTGGACGGCGCCTACCCGGCCGACCTGATTGCCGACACCGCGTCACTCAGCGACTGGTCGTTCGTCCGGGACGGCGACGAGCGCACGATCGCTGTACCACTCGACGCACTCGGAATCAACTACTACTCCACCCTTCGGGTCTCGAAGGCCGACGACTCCGACCGCCGCCCCGGCGCCGACGGGCACAAGCCCTCCGCTCACACCTGCTGGCCGGGGGCAGACGCGGTGAAGTTCCTCCCGCAACCCGGTCCGACCACGGCGATGGGGTGGACGATCGACCCCAAGGGGATCACCGATGTCCTGCTCCGGCTGCACCATGCGTACCCAGACCTCCCCCTGCTCATCACCGAGAACGGTGCCGCCTTCGACGATGTGCTGGCACCGGACGGCGCTGTCCACGACGTCGAACGGATTGCGTACCTCCGCGACCACATCGAGGCCGTCGCCGAGGCTCGGGAAAAGGGGGCCGACATCCGTGGCTACTTCGTCTGGTCGCTCCTGGACAACTTCGAGTGGTCCTTCGGGTACGACCGCCGCTTCGGGATCATCCGGGTGGACTACGACACGCTCCGCCGCACCTGGAAGGACAGCGCCCACTGGTACCGGGGGCGAATCGCCGGACCGACCGCCGGCTGACCCGTGCGAACAGCTGGCTGCCGGGCCTGACGTCAGGCCGCGAGGTCAGGCCGCGAGGGCGGCATAGCGTCCTTGCCGGTCGAGCAGCCCACTGTGGGTGCCCTGCTCGACCACGCGCCCGTGGTCCAGGACGGCGATCTGCTCGGCGTGCCGGACCGTCGACAACCGGTGCGCGATCATGATCGTGGTTCGGCTGCGGGCCAAGTCGTCGAACGCCTGCTGCACCGCCCGCTCGGTCTCGTTGTCGAGCGCGCTCGTCGCCTCGTCGAGCACCAGCACCCGCGGATCCCGCAGCAAGGTGCGGGCGATCGCCATCCGCTGCTTCTCACCACCGGAGAACCGGTGACCGCGGGATCCGACCATCGTGTCGTAGCCGTCCGGCAGCGCCGCGATGACGTCGTGGAGCCGCGCCTCCCGGGCCGCCTCCTCGATCTCGGCGTCCGAGGCGTCGGGCCTGGCGTACCGCAGGTTCTCCCGCACGGTCGTGTGCAGCAGGTACGTCTCCTGACTGACCACGCCCACGATCCGGGCGAGGTCGGCCAGCCGCAGGGTGCGGAGGTCGACACCGTCGATCGTGATCCGCCCGGCAGCAGGGTCGTGCAGGCGCGCCACCAGCGACGCGAGTGTGCTCTTGCCCGAGCCGGTCTCGCCGACCAGCGCGAGGGTGGTCCCCGCCGGGACGTCGAGTGTTACGCCGTCCACGGCAGGCACGGCCGAACCGGGGTAGGTGAAACTCAGCCCTTCGAACCGTACGTGCCCGCGGACCTCGTCCAGGTCGACCGAGACCGGCTCCGCCGGGTCGTCGATCTCGACCGGCAGGTCCAGGTACTCGAAGATCCGGGCGAACAGCACGAGCGACGACGTGAGCGACACCCCGACGTTCAGCAGCCCCATCAACGGCCGGAACAGCCCCGCCTGGAGGCCGGTGAATGCGACCAGCGTGCCGATCGTCATCCGGCCTGCCGTCACCGGCAGTCCCGCACCGAGGTAGATCATCGCCGGCATCGCGGCGAACAGCAGGCTCATGAAGGCCATCCGCCACCGCCCGGCCAACTCGGAGCGTAGCTCCAGATCGATCAGCCGCTCGGACGACCGGGTGAAGCGCTCCACCAGCGCGGGACCGGTGCCGAGCGTCTTGCTGAGCAGCACCCCGTTGATCGACAGGCTCTCGTCGATGATCACGTTCAGGTCCGCCAGTTCGCGCTGGCGCTCCGCGATGATCGCGCGCCGCATCCCGGCGACGCGCCGGGTCAGGACGACGGCCGGCGGCACCACCACGACGGAGACCAGCGAGAGCCGCCAGGAGAGCGCCGCCATCGCCACCGCGGTGGCCACTGCCGTGGTCAGGTTCGATGCCACGGACGTGGCCGTCGACGTCACCACCGACTGCATCCCACCGATGTCGTTGGTGATCCGGGACTGCACTTCGCCGGTGCGGGCACGGGTGAAGAACGCGACGGACTGCCGCTGCAGGTGGCCGAAGACCTCCGTCCGCAGCCGGTGCATGACGTGCTGCCCGATCCGGGTGCTGATCCACGTCTGGGCGACGCCGAGCCCGGCCGTGACCGCCGCCACCACGAGCATCGCGGCGACGAGGCGCACCAGGAGCGTGAGGTCCCGGTGCGGGAGGGCCACGTCGATGACGGCCCGTAGCAGGAAGGGCGAGGCCATCCCGACGACCGACGAGCCGACGATCATCGCGACGACGGTGGCCAGCGGTAACCGGTACGGGCTGAAGAGCCGGCCGACGCGCCGCAGGGACACCTGACGGGCGAGCTCCCGCTCCTGCGCGGTGACCCGGCGGTGCGGACCGTGACCGTCACCGTGACCGTGGCCACCGCCCGGCGCCCGGCGCCCCTCGCCCGCCCCGCCGTGCTGGGCCGGACCGGGGGCCCGAGGCCCGGATCTGACCGTCGTCTCCGATGCCATTCGACCCCCCTCTGGTGGCCCTGACTCCCTGAACGTGGTGAGGCTACCTCGAATATAGTGAGGCTACCTCACAGTGAGGCAAGAACAGCACCTGCTGCTACGGTATTCCCCATGCCGGCAGAGGCCGAGCCACCGAGCGTGGCCGGACAGGAGCCGATCTCCGACCTGTTCTGGAGCGTGGCTCGGCGGCTGCGCGGGCTGTCGAAGCAGGCGCTCGCCCCCTGGGACGTCGCACCGTCCCACGGCCGGGCGCTCGCCGTCCTGCTGTCGCGCGGTGACCTCCGGCTCTCCGAACTGTCCGAACACCTGCACATCGCGCCGCGCTCCACCACCGAGGTCGTCGACGCGCTGGTCGAGCGCGGCCTGGCCGAGCGACGACCCGACCCGGAGGACCGGCGGGCCGTCCTGGTTCGGCTCACCGAACACGGCCGGGCCGTCGCGACCGCGATCCGGGCCGCCCGGGCCACCGAGGCCGAGGCCTTCTTCGAGGTACTGGACGACGGCGACCGCGCCGCGCTCGCCCGCATCCTTCGCCGGCTGCAGGCCTGAGGGCCCGCTCGTCCCACCGCCCGGGCGTCCCTCCGGCGTGCCGTCTCTTGGCTGGCGCGCCGCGGTCGCGCAGGGTGTCATCATGACCTCACCGACCGTCCTGGCCACCGGAGCGGCGACCGCAGGCCTCGCCGCTGAAGCCGCCCGAGCCCTGGCCGCCTGCGGCGCGACGCTCCCCGCGCCCGGACCCGAGACCGCGACCAGTCCGATCACCGGCGAGCCGCTCGCCCGGTTCACCCGCCCGGACGCCGGAGCCGTCGTCCGGGCCATCGACGACACCCAGGCTGCCTTCCCGACCTGGCGGACGACGCCGGGACCGGTCCGCGGCACGCTGGTGAAGAGGTGGGGACAGCTCCTCGACACCCATCGGGCCGACCTGGCCCACCTCGTCACCCTGGAGGTCGGGAAGATCCGATCAGAGGCCCAGGGCGAGGTCCAGGAGATGATCGACATCTGCGACTACGCGGTGGGGCTCTCCCGCAGCATGTCGGGCCGCACCCTGCCGTCCGAGCGCCCAGGGCACCGCCTGGCCGAGACCTGGCACCCGCGCGGGGTCGTCGCCGTGATCTCGGCGTTCAACTTCCCGGTCGCGGTCTGGGCCTGGAACACGGCGGTCGCGCTCGTCTGCGGCGACACCGTGGTCTGGAAGCCGTCGGAGCTGACGCCGTTGACCTCCCTCGCCGGCGCCGCCCTGCTCGACCGGGCGATAGCCGACGCCGGCGCGCCGGACGGCGTCCACCGGCTGGTGCTCGCCGACCGGCAGTCGGCGGGCGTGCTGCTCGACGACCCACGGGTCACGCTGATCAGCGCGACCGGCTCGGAGCGGATGGGCCGCGAGGTCGGGCCCCGCGTCGCGGCTCGGTTCGGCTCGACGCTGCTCGAACTCGGAGGCAACAACGCCGCCATCGTCGCGCCGTCCGCGGACCTCGACCTCGCCGTGCGGGGCATCGTCTTCGCGGCGGCCGGGACGGCGGGGCAGCGCTGCACCACGATGCGCCGGGTCATCGTCCACGAATCCGTGGCGGACGTGCTCATCGATCGGCTCACCACGGCGTACCGAGGGCTACGGATCGGCGACCCGACCGATCCCACGGTCCTGGTCGGCCCGCTGATCCACCGGGACGCGTACGAGCGGATGCAGGCGGCTCTGCGGCAAGCGGTGGCGGACGGCGGTGCCGTCCTCGTCGGAGGTGAGCGAGAGGAGTCCGCCACCGCGGCGTACTACGTGCGGCCGGCCGTCGTCCGGATGCCGGCCCAGACCGCGATCGTCCGCACCGAGACCTTCGCGCCGATCCTCTACCTGCTGACCTATCGCGAACTGGAGGAGGCGATCGCCGTCCACAACGACGTCCCACAGGGCTTGTCCTCCAGCATCTTCACCCGGGACCAGCGGGAGGCGGAGCTGTTCTGCTCCGCCTCCGGGTCCGACTGTGGGATCGTCAACGTCAACGTCGGGACGTCCGGGGCGGAGATCGGCGGTGCCTTCGGCGGGGAGAAGACGACCGGCGGGGGCCGTGAGTCCGGCTCCGACGCCTGGCGGGCCTACATGCGCCGGGTCACCACCACCGTGAACTACTCCTCCGACCTGCCACTCGCCCAAGGGGTGAGCTTCGGCTGAGCGGACGCGCGGCGGCCGACCCGATCATCGCCGGAATCGCGCGCGCCCCACCACGATCCGGATCAGCAGGAGCACGGCCAGCAGCAGGACGAGTCGCACCATGCCTCGGTTCTACCGCAGGAGCCGGACTCAGGTGACGCTCGACGGCTCGGTGCTGTCCGGCGGACCCCGGCGTCGGTGGGGTTTGTCGCGGATCAGGGGGCACCACGCCCACTATCGAGGCGGATCGGGCTGGCCTGGCCTCGGCGCCCGTCGGGGACCACGACGTCCTGGTTCGTCTCCCGCCACACCCGTGCGAGGGCCGTGGCGATGGGGTCGATCACCCGGTCGTCGTTCCAGTACCACCAGTGCGCCATCGGGGTCCAGCCCATCCACCAGGGGCCGACGTCGACCTTGAGGTCCTGGGTCACCGCCGTCGCGTAGTGCTCGGAGAGGCCCTTCAACGGGGTTCCGACCAGATCGTCCGGATCCCAGAAGTTGATCCACTCACCGTGGATCCCCGGGTGGCGTCGGGTCAGCGCCGACGACGGCACCGTGATCGGCAGGCCGAAGTCCGGGGACCTGAACCGCATCGTCCATAGGGCGATCGGGCTGCCCAGAGTGTAGAAGAGCGCGAGGGTCTCGCCGCGCTCCATCGGGGTGGCGCCGATCCGCGAGGCTACCGGCGGAGCGACCAGCTGGCGCCCGCTGGGGCCGTGTTCCACTTCCAGGTCGTACAGGTAGTTGCTGGCGATGACCGTGCCCAGGCTGTGCCCGATGACGCACAACGGCGCGTCGCCGCCCGCCTCGTCCGCCAGCCGGTGGACGGCGTCCGCGATCCTGGCGTGGATGGCGTCGTAGACCTTCCGATCCTTCCCGGTCTGCTGGTAGGCGACGGCGTCACCGAGGAACTGGATGGCCGTCCAGCGCAGCATCGGGTAGTTGGCCTGCGAAATCCCCGGCACATGGCGCAGCAGCGACGTGACCGCCAGGGGGAGGGCCGCCCAGCTGTGACCGGCGTTGAGATCGGTCACCCAGCCGCTGATCTTTCGGAAGAGTTGCGCGCAGGAGTCCCCGAAACACTGCTTGTACAGTCGGTCCTCGGCGTTCTGCAGTTCGGGTGCCCAGAACGTCGGCCTGATCACCAGCGCCTCGTTCGCGTCGACTCCGGCATGTCGGGTGAATGCCGCCTTCAGCCTGCCGATCGCTGTGTCGGCGTAGTGCGGATCATTGATCTCGACGCCATGGACGAAGGTGACGGCGATTCTGGTCACGGTCCCCATGGCAGTACCTGCCTCGCGTAGACATCCCATAACTTGCCCAGAAAGAGTTCGCCGAACCGGGCCATCGCCACCGGACGCGCCGCGATCGGACCTCCGGTCCGGAAAGTGGTGAGCTGGCGGAGGAAGTCCAGCAGGTGGATCGAAATGATTCCGGAGGCCGCGACATCGGCGTCCAGGTCACCCTCCGGCGGAACGTCGCCGTGCAGCACCCGGGTGTACAGCGTGGTGGTGTCGGACCAGATGTCCAGGCCGGGATCGTCCACCACCACCTTGTTACCGACCAGCGTGAACGGCTTTCCCTGCGAGTCGTCGAACCGAAGTCGGTAGGTCATCCGCTTGCTGCCCGGGTTCCCGTCGTCGACGAAGAGCTGGAACGCGCCGCTGCGCACGGGGAGCCGGACGCCGAACAGGGTGGAGTCGACGCTCCCGGTGATGGTCGC
>DATDMG010000036.1:0-10191 GCA_036518955.1 Kineosporiaceae bacterium
GTCGACGGGGAAGGCGTCGCGGGCCCGCTCGAGCAGGTCGGCCGCCGCGGGCAACTGGTCACCCGGCCAGGCCAGCGCCAGCCGGCCGACGTCGCCCTGGGCGAGCACCGCCCCGGCCGACAGCGCGAGCGCCGGGTGCCCGGCAGCCAGCAGCAGGGCGCCGTCCTCGCGCGCCACCTCCGGGTCGCCGGTCACGCTGACCGTCTCCGGCAGGCCCAGCTGGGCCTGCAACGGTTCGGGCAGCACCGCGAGCGCGCCGCCGGGCACGGCATCGACCAGTCCGCCGCGGTGCTCGACGTACGACAGCCAGAACCGCAGCCCGGAATCAGTGCCCCTCATGCCGGCTCGTCCCGCCCGACCAGCTGGTCGAGTGACTCGCGCACGTCCACGTAGTCCCGCCGGGCCCGGGCGAGGCTGTCGCCGATCTCGGCCAGCCGCAGGTCGAAGTGGCGGTCGTCGTCAGCGCCGACGTAGGCGTCGAAGATGCCGGCCGCGAAGTCGAAATCCTCCTCCACCCGGCCCAGGATCATGTCGAGCTCACCGACCACGAGCTCGAACAAGTTGATCTTCGATTCGAGGACGTCGAGGACGCGTTCCTCGATCGTGCCCACCCCGAGCACGTTCGTGATGACGACATCGTGCTGCTGACCGATGCGATGCAGGCGGCCGATGCGCTGCTCGATCTGCATCGGGTTCCACGGCAGGTCCATGTTCACCATCGCGTGGCAGAACTGCAGGTTTCGCCCCTCGCCCGCGGCCTCGGTGCTGACCAGGACGGGCACGTCGGCGGCGAAGGCGCGCACCGCGGCGTCCTTCGCGGTGCGCGAGAGCGCCCCGTGGTAGCGGGCGACGCCGACCCCCGCGGCCTCCAGGCTCGCGGCCAACCGATCCAGGGTCGCCGTGAAGGCGGTGAACACGAGCACCTTCTCTCCGTGCTCCAGGTGGCGCCGGACACGCGCGGTCAGCACCTCCTCCTTGCCCGACCGGGTGATCGACCCGGCCTGAGCCGCCAGGTCGTGCCAGCCGGCCCGGACCAGCCCGGGCGCCAGGGCGGCCGGGCTGGACCCCGCCATCCGGGCCACGGCGCGCAGGCTCATCAGCCGGGACGGCGGGGCGTCGCGGCCCTCGCTGCGGATGCGCTGAGCGACCGCGGCGTACAGCTGCGCCTCCTGCTCGGGCAGGTGCACCTTGACGGTCTCGGCGAGCCGTTGCGGCAGGATGAGCGCCACCTCGCTGCGCCGGTGGCGGACCATCACCTCGCGGGTGCGTACCTGCAGACGCTCCACGTTGCGCACCTCGGACACGCCCGCTCCGCCGCCGTGCTGGCGGCGGAACTCCGCCGAGGTGCCGAGCAGTCCGGGTGCCACCAGGCTGACCAGCTCGAACAGGTCGTCGAGCCGATTCTCCACCGGGGTGGCGGTGAGCAGCAGAAGATGCCGACTGCGCAGCCCTCGGGCGAGCCGGCCGGAGGCGCTGCGCGGATTGCGCACCCGGTGCGCCTCGTCGAGGACGACGACGTCCCAGTCCCGCGCGACGAGCAGGGAGCGCAGCGGGTCACGCCGGGCGGCGGCCAGCGAGGCGAGCAGCACCGGCTGATCACCGTTGTCCACCGGACCGCCGGTGTCGGTGGAGTTACGGGAGTCGCCCAGGGCAGCGGCCGACGTCCCGGTGACGACGACCGAGGGAAGGGCGAACTTGCGGTCCAGCTCCTCCTGCCACTGCCCGACCAGGCCGGCCGGTGCGACCACCAGCGCCCGGCGGGCCAGCCCGCGGGCACGCAGCTCCGACAGGACGAGCGCTGCCTCGATGGTCTTGCCCAGGCCCACCTCGTCGGCCAGGATCGCGCGGCCACGCATCCGCCGCAGCACCGTGCGGACCGTCGCCATCTGGTGCTCGAACGGCTCGATGTTGACGTGCCCCAGCGACACCAGGGTGTCGAACCCCGGGCGGCTCCACACCTCCAGCGCCTGGTCGACGAGCGAGGACACCGCCAGGTCGACGGCAGGCTCCCCGACCAGGCGTGCCGTCAGCGCACCGAAGGGGTTGCCCGGCTCGCCCGGACCGGGAGGCAGGCCTCGGGAGGGGGACTCGGAGGAGAGAAGTCCGGTGCTCATCGACGCCCACGATATCCGGGCCCACCGACAGTCCGTGGCCTTCCCGCCCGATGCCCCGCTGGCCCGGTGCGCCGGACCGGTCACGGCGTCCGGTCACGACGCCGCGGACCCGGGCCGAGGTGCCCACCGCGCTCCTCCGGCGGCCCGGTTCAGGCGCTCGGCCGGCCGGCGATCAGCGGGGCGTCGTCAGCCGGCGAAGGCCCGCCGAACACAGCACGTGCCGGTACCTCGCGAGGTCGTCCGCGGTCGGTTCGAGCAGGTCACGGGCGCAGGGTCGGGTACCCTGCCGGCGGAACGCGTTCACCCGTACCCGGACCGCCGGGTCGACCGACAGCAGCCATCGCGCCGTCCGCACCAGCTCGCCCTCGCCATCGTTCAGACCGGGCACGAGCAGCAGCCGCACCTCGTACAGCAGTCCCCGGGCAGCCAGTTCCCGGGCACTGGCCAGTACCCGGGCGTTGGAGTACCCGGTGAGGACGACGTGCAGCTCGTCGTCGAGACACTTCAGGTCCAGCATCACGCCGTCGGTGACCGGGGCAAGCCGTTCCCAGACCGGCGGGTCGCAGTCGCCGTTGCTGTCCACGAACCGGGTGAGGCGAGCTGTCCGCGGGTCCTCGGCCAGCTCGGCGAACAGCGCCTGCACGAAGCCGGCCTGCAGCGTCGCCTCGCCACCGGTGACCGTGACACCGGTGAGGAACCGGGCGGCGTCCCGGATCCCCGCCACGACCTCCCCGACCGGGGTCGGTCGCATGGCGGGCGGGGTCCGCGGGATCGCGCACGGGTTGTGACAGGCCAGGCAGTCCCACTGGCAGCCCTGGAGGAACACCACGTACCGGTTTCCGGGACCGTCCACGGCGGAGAACGGCGCCGTCCCCGCGACCAGGCCGCTGCCGGCCGGCGTGCTCGAACCGGCGACGGCACCGGCCGGCAGGTCAGCCACCGGCTCACCCATCGGCGTCCGCCACCGGCTCACCCATCGGCGTCCGCCGCCGGCACGCCCTTGACGACCCGGCCGGCCGCCCGGACCGCCTCCTTCTCCGTCGGTGCCGCCCGCCGGATCGCCGCCACGTGCGCCGCGGCCGCCTGACGCAGCGCGGCGACGTCCCGGTCCCGGACCAGGTACCCGGTGACCCGGGTGAAACCGTTCCCCGTCACGTCGAAGGTGAAGTCCCGCATCCCCTCCTCGAACGCCCCGCGCAGGACGGCGACGACGGCGTCAGGGTTGGCCTCCACCGCCGGCTCGAACCGGAAGACGTCGCTGACCCCGGCGGGAAAGTACCGGTGGTTCGGGGCCACCATCCGAATGTGCTCGTACAGCGCCGGCTCCCGCCCCGGCGGCACCCGGGCGCCGGCGGTGACGTCGACGTCCGTGTCGATGCCCGACTGGGCGTGCAGCAGCGCGTGGCCGCCGGTGGCCTCGCAGTGCGGGATCGGCGTCCGGGCGACCAACCTGGCCACCTCGGCCAGCACCGTCTGCGCGACGTCGGACGCCGCCTGGTCCCGGCCGTAGCTGGCGGGACCCCCGTCCGCCCCGACGACGCCGTCGCGCGCCAGCAGATCGTTGACGGCCTCGGCGACCCCGAACACCCCGAACATCGCGGTGAACCGGTCGGGCCGCACCAGACCTTCGCACACCAGCCAGTCGTGCTCGTAGAACCGGGCCTCCTCCACCAGGAACCGCACCCGGGAGGCGATCAGCTCGGCGGTCAGGGCCACGTCCCGCGCCAGAGCGGTGGACAGGTACTCCCGGGAGCCTCCCTCCGCCCGGCGCACGCTCTCGGCGAGGTTGAGCCGCACCAGGGTGTGCGCCCCGCCGCCGAGGGGCAGCGCGTCGTAGCAGCTGACCACGCCGTAGCGAGGGCCGAGATCGGCAACCATCATCGGGTGGTTGACGAAGTGCGGCTTGCCGTCGGCGCAGGCGGTCCGGACGGCGGCCCGCACCAGGTCGTCGGGCGTGATCTGCGGATCCACCCGCAGGGTCAGGTTCGGGACCACCTGACGCAGCTCGCGGTCCACCTGGAGGATCGCCCGGACGACGCGGCCGTCACGGGGACCGAGATCGGCGTGCACGAACGCGTCCGGCAACTGCCGGTCGACGGTCCGCCAGAACAGCCGGAGCCGGCGCGTCAGCTCGTCGTCGCCGAGGCCGGCGGTGAACGGCTCCAGGAGGGTGTCGAGGTCACCCAGGTAGACCGGGTAGCCGGTGATCGACGGTACGCTCGGGTACATCGCCAGCAGAAAGGCGAGCGCTTCGTCGAGATCGCGCGGCGACGCCAGCTCGAGGTGCTTGCTGCCCTGGGCCAGGGCCCGCGCGTAGTCCGGCAGGACATAGCGCGGACGGTGCGGGGCGTTGCCCTCCCCCAGGTCGTGGACGACGCCCTTGGCCTGGGCCAGCTCGCACTCGGCACTGACCGGCGGCGGTTCCAGCGCGTTCTCGGCCAGAGCCGCCAGCCGCTGGACCCGCTGCCGGTACGTCAGTGTGGCGTCCCCGATGCACGAACGCACCCGCGCCTGGAGCTCCGCCATCTGCATAGGCGCACGGTAGGACCCGGCCCGCGCACGGGACCGAGGGCCAACGTCCTGGCCACCGCGCGCGTCCGGGGCGGCCGGCGGGGAGGCGGCCGTGGTGGTGCGACAGCGCGCAGCAAGCCCTGGCGTCAGGCTCTCCCTGACGAAAGACTGTCAGGCATTGCCTGACAGTCTTTGACGATCAAGGAGGGCTTGCGATGACCAGCCGATGCTCGTTCTGTATGAAGGCCGCCGACTCGGTCGACACCTTGGTGGCGGGAGCGGGCGTCTTCATCTGCAACGAGTGCGTCGAGCTGTGCGCGCTCATCATCGCGACGAAGTCAGCGTCCGGGGTCCCGGCACGAGTCCTCCCCTGGGAGCAGGTCGACGATCAGGCACTGCTGGCTCACCTGCCCCGCATCGAAGCAGTCCGCGATCAGGTCGACGACGACCTGCGATCCTGGGTGGCCGAAGCCCGTCGGCGCAAGCTGTCGTGGGACAAGATCGGCGCGGCGCTCGGAATGAAGCGTCAGTCCACCTGGGAGCGCTTCGCCGACTGATCCCGGCATCAGCGCGTCCGCCGGGTCATGAACACCCGGCATCGACTACCGTCCCGACCTGGACGAGGGCCCGCCGGCCCCGCTGTCACCCGCGATGTCCGACCCAGAGGACGACCATGCACGAGACTCTGCTCCTGGAACGCTTCCCCCGGGCGTCGACGTACCACCCCGACTGGGTGACGGCCGCGGTCAGCGGCGGCGCCAACCCCCTGTGGCTGACCGAGTGGCTCTCCGAAGCCATGCACCTGGTGCCGGGGATGCGGGTCCTCGATTTGGGGTGCGGACGCGCGGCGTCCTCGGTGTTCCTGCGGCGCGAGTTCGGTGTCCAGGTGTGGGCGGCGGACCTGTGGTTCTCCCCGACCGAGAATCTCCGACGGGCGCGCGACGCGGACGTCGCCGACGGGGTCTTCCCGCTACGGGCCGACGCGCGAGCTCTGCCTTTCGCGAACGAGTTCTTCGACGCCGTGGTGTCCATCGACTCCTTCGTGTACTACGGCACCGACGACCTCTACCTCGCCGACGTCGCCCGGTTCGTCCGTCCGGGCGGCCAGATCGGCATCGCCGGAGCCGGACTGGTGGCCGAGATCGAGGACTCCGTGCCGGCGCAGTTGGCGACGTGGTGGGAACCGTCCCTGTGGTGCCTGCATTCGGCCGGCTGGTGGCGGCGGCACTGGGAGCGAACCGGGATCGTGCACGTGCAGGACGCCGCCACGATGCCGGATGGCTGGCGGCACTGGCTGGCCTGGCAGCAGTTGGTCTCCCCCGACAACGCGACCGAGATCGCCGCCGTCGAGGCCGATCAGGGGCGGACGCTCGGCTACATCCGGGTCGTCGGCAGGCGGCGCGAGGACATCGAGATCCACGAGCCGGTCACCAGGATCGAGACCGAGTACGTCGCCCGGCCGATGCTGCGCACCACCGTCGCCGAGCCTCGATGAGGCGGGCGAGGTGCCCCCGACGTCACGGCGGCACCTGTCGGCCCGCGGTTGCGGCCCGCCGGCCACGCCCTGGCGACCACCGCAACTACGGCACCCGCTGCGCACACGAGGACGGCCCCCTGCAGGTCTCCCGCAGGTCGCTGCACGAACCCACCGGAACGACGATGGCGACCCACAGCGGGACACCCAGCAGGGCATCAATGACGCCGACCAGCGCGTAAAGGTTCACGCTGGCCAGCAAGAGGCTGGAGACAACGAATGTCAAGGCGTTGAGCAGATGGGCTTGGTCGTCGTAACGCGGCCTCAGGTACTCCGGCACGGAGCGGACCATCGACCCGTAATAGAAGGGCATCATGACGATCCCCAGGAACGCCGTCGCGGGGATCGCGCCGATCCAGTGTGCCCCGGGGGGCGACCGGTGAGGTGCAGGAGGACACCGGCCGCTGCCGGGCCAGGACGTCGTCCGCGGCGGCGTGCGAGCGACGCCGGGACCTGCCGGCACCCACCAGCACCTTCCCTTTTGTTCGGGATAACCGCATTCTCGAACGAGGGGTTGGAGGGGGCGCGCATGGCGGTGAACCAGTCCTCGGAAGCGTTGCGCCGTCCGCTGGGGGCGCTCAGAGTGGCTTTCCCGGTGGTCGCGGCAGTCTCACTCGTGCTCGGCTACGTCGGGTTCGGGCAATACCTCTCCGCAGCCCGGTCATCGTTCGGTGACGCACCCATCGACCTGGTGTACTACGACCTGCAGTTGTTCGTTCTCGGCGCGGACCCGCTGCAGAACGGCGGCTCGGTGCCGGTGCTGCTCCAGATCGCCCGGCTCACGGCCCCCGCGGTCACCCTCTACGCCCTGATCGAGGCCGCCCGGATGCTGTACTCGGTGGAGGTCAGTCGCTGGCGCGCCCGATCCGCCACCGGGCACGCCATCGTCTGCGGCGACACCCGTTTCGCGGACGCCCTCACGCGCACGCTCCGGGCCGAGGGGACGCAAGTCGTCGAGATCCGCGGGCAGGCCGACGACTTCGTGACCGCCGGGGAACCGTTGCGTATCGTGGGTGACGCCCGCGACCCCGACGTCCTGCGCGCCGCCGGCATCGACCAGGCAGCCGCGGTGTACGCGTGCGCGGACGGCAGCGCGGTGAACGCCGCCATCGCGCTGGCCGCGCGCACGGTCAGGGCGCGCAGGTCGTCCCCGATCACCGTCCACAGCCACATCGCCGACCCCGATCTGTGCGCGACCTTCCAGGCGGCGTTCCTCGGCCAACCGGCGCGGGACGACGTCCGGGTGGACTTCTTCAACATCAACCAGATCGCGGCGCGGCGCTTGTTCGACGATGATCCCGTGCTGGCTGTGGAGAGTCGACCGCCTTCGCTGATGGTGTCCGGGCCGAGCGGCTTCGGCGCCGCCGCCGTGGTCGCCGCGGCCCGGAGCTGGCGGGTGATCCGCCCCAACTCCGCGGCGCTGCCTGTCTCGGTGACCGGACCGGGCGCCGGATCGGTCGTCGACGAGCTCAGCCTGCGCTACCCCTTCCTCACCCAGGCGTGCCGCTTCTCGACGGACGAACGGGAGCTTCTGGCCCTCCTGGCGGCCGGGGAGATCCACCGGCCGCCCGACCGTCTCCTGGTGTGCCACCGCGACGAGGAGCACGCGCTGAAGACGGCGATGGCGGCCGAGCGGTCCTGGCGCGGGAGGGTCCGCTCCATCGTCGTCCGGCTGGACAGCCTCTGGCCCTACCTGCGGCAGCCGGCCGGCTCGACCGGCCCGCGGCCGAGCCATCCGGACCGGGCCGGAGTGCCGGCGGGCGAGGGCGCGGCCCTGCTCGACGCCGGGACGGGGGTCCTGCGACCCTTCGGCGTCGTGGCGGCCGCCTGCGACCTCGCACTCATCCGTGAAGACCTGATCGAACGGCTGGCGCACATCATCCACGAGCGGTATCGCCTCGGCCGGCGCCAGCGCGGGGAGTGGGTCCCGGGCGACCCCTCCCTCAGACCCTGGCACGAACTCACGCCCCGGCTGCGCCGGGCGAACCGGGCCCAGGCCGAGGACATCGGCCGGAAGCTGGCCGACGTCCACTGCACGATCTCACCGCGGTTCGGCCCCGGCGGCGACGTCGTCCTGTCCGAGGACGACCTGGACCACCTGGCCCGGTCGGAGCACGACCGCTGGCTCGCCGAGCATCGGAACGCCGGCTGGCAGTTCGCCCCGGAACGCTGCGAGAAGGCGAAGCTGCACCCGGGCCTGCGCCCGTGGGCCCAATTGCCGACGCCGTTCCGCAACCGGTGCCACGATGCGGTCCGGGAGCTGTCGGACATCCTGGCCGATGCCGGGTTCAGGATCGTCCGGGGCTGAGCGGGGCGCCCGGCGCCGAGCGGACGAAAGGCCGGAGAGGAGAGTGCCAGTGCCGGACCGGGACGGGCGGGTGCCGCAGGTCGGCGTCACGGGGCATGTCAACGTCAGCGAGGACGTCGCCCGCTGGGTGACGACGGCGCTGACCGAGCGGCTCGGACGCCTCGCCGTCGACCGGCCGCCGGGACACCCGCAGGATCGGCACCGGCTGCACGGCATCACCTGCCTGGCGGCCGGAGCCGACCAGATCTTCGCCCGGGTCGTCCTCGCCCTGCGGGGCACCCTCGACGTCGTCCTGCCCGCGCGCGACTACGCCGGCCGGATGGCGCAGACGGACAACGCGGACGCCTTCCGGGAACTGCTGAGCAAGGCCGACCACGTCGACACCATGCCCTTCGCGACCTCCAGCCGGAACGCCTACCGCGCGGCGAGCGAAGCCATGGTGCGCCGGTGCGACCTGCTGCTGGCCGTCTGGAACGGCGAACCGTCACGGAACGTAGGCGATACCGCGGACGTCGTCGCCCTGGCCCGCGAGCGCCGGGTGCCCGTCGAGGTCCTCTGGCCCACCGCCCCTCCCCCACCCTCGGGATGACATTTCGGGTCGGGCATTGGTCCACATTCCATACTTCAGGCATCGGCCCCCTCGCCTGAACAGGCGAGACCGGCAGCCACCCACGGTGGGGGTCCAGCTCACGTTCACCGAGGCCACGTCCGAGAAACCCGCGACGTCACATCACGGTTCCGCCACCGGCACAGCGCATCGGCGCCCCACCGTAGCCGGCGGCGCCGAGGGTCGTCACACCCCCCGGTTACCCTCAGCAATACGCGCCACCACCACTGGCGACCGCGGGCAAACTAGTCGAGCATAGAGGAAGGCAAACCAAGATATTGAAAGACACATGAGATCATCTCTTCTCGAACATTGAGGGCGAGTACTTCATACTTTTCGGATTGTGCATCACGGACATGAGACGATGTGGGGAGCAGTACACCACGGAAGCCCCGGACCACGGTAGGTCTCGATGGTGCTTGAGGCATCCAGCGATCGCCGTCACGTGGAGCGGGTGGAGAAGGACGACGGCCACACCCTCGCCTTCATCCGAAGCGGGGACCCGTCAGGCTATCCCGTGTTCCTCATGCACGGGACGCCCGGGAGCCGCAACGGGCCGTGCCCGCGAAGACCGCTGCTGTACCGCCTCGGCCTCCAGCTCATCAGCTACGACCGGCCAGGATACGGCGGCTCGACCCGACGTGTGAACCGGAGGGTCGCCGACGCGGCGGAAGACGTCCGCACGATCGCCAACAAACTCGGCGTGGATCGATTCGCCGTCGTCAGCCGTTCCGGCGGCGGCCCCCACGCTCTGGCCTGCGCCGCCCTCCTGTCCGGACGGGTCAGCTGCGCCGCAGCCCTGGTGAGCACGGCGCCGGTCGACGCGGCAGACCTGGACTGGTATGAGGGGATGGGCACGTTCAATCGAACAGAATACAGGACCGCCGATTCCGACCATGAGGAATTGCTCGCCCGACTCACGGCGTCAGCGGAACTGACCCGTCTTGATCACCGCCGCTTCCTCGCCCTCCTGACGCCCAGCACGACGCCGGAGGACCGACAGCTCTTGGAGGACCTGGCGTTTCGGCGGTTGCTTGGCTCCACCTACCGGGAGGCCACCCGGCAGGGCGCCATCGGCTGGATCGATGACGTGCTGGCCCTGCGCGGGCCCTGGGGG
>DATDMG010000037.1:0-15174 GCA_036518955.1 Kineosporiaceae bacterium
GCGGCCTCGGCACGGACCTGGGCGACCTCCCCGCGCAGGTCCTCGACCTGGCCACGGGCGCTGTCCCGTTCACGGGTCAGCACCGACACCACCTCCGACAGCCGGACCCCCTCCGCCTCGGCACGCTCGGCCCGCGCGGTCTGGGTGGCGGTGGCGGTGGTCTGGTCGGCCAGGTGCTGGCGGGTCTCGATGTGGCTGACCTGTTCGGCGGCCAGTTCCTGCCGAGCGGTAGTCGCGGTAGCAGCCGCGGCCTCAGCGGCGGCGCGAGCGGCGGTGGCTTCGGCGTCGGCGTCTTGGGCGTCCGCGACGGCCTGGGCGGCTTCGGCGGCGGCCTGCTCGGCCCGGGTCTGAGCGGCGGCAGCCTCGGCGCGGGCGGTAGCGGCCTGGGCTCGGGCAGTCTCGGTGGCGGCCGCGGCCTGAGCGGCGGCTGCCTCGGGGGAGTCCATCGTGCGCAGCGCCTCGACCAGGCGGTCCTGCAGCTGGCCCAGCTCACGCGCCGCGAGCTCGGCCCGGCCTACCAGGTCGGCGGCAGTCGCCGCAGCCGCCGTCACGGGCTCGGATACCGCCCGCTCGGGATCCACCCCGGCCCGCGCTAGCTGCGTCCGCCGCACGAGTGCGTTCCCGCGGTTGTGCAGGGTGCCCAGCACCGTCTCACCGCAGTAGCGCGCTGGCTGCCCCCGGCCCGCCTGCCGCGGCACCGTCCGTGTACAGCCCGGGAACTGGCACCGCCCCGGCTCCCCAGCCGCCCCGGCCCGGCCTTGCGCCTGCGCGTCGTCCCGCTCGCCCATCACCCGTGAGACCTCTCGTCTCGTTGTCCTTGGATTCGTCATGTAGTTGTCCATTGGCTGGTCAGCGGCGGGGTGGCTCCTGCTCAGGGTGGTCGAGTATCCGGCCGCGGCCGCCGCTCAGTTCGGGGACGTGGGTGTAGAGGGTGGCGCGGGAGACGCCCAGCAGCCGGGCGATCGAGGCCACCGTGTTGTCCGGGCGGGTGAGCAACTGGCGGGCGTGGTCGATCTGTTCGCTGGTCAGGGCCGGGGGTCGGCCCAGGCGGGTGCCTCGGGCCCGGGCGGCGTCGAGGCCTTCGCGGGTGCCCTCGACGATGAGTTCGCGGATGAACTCGGCCAGGGCGGCGAAGACGTGGAAGACGAGCCGGCCGCCGGGGGTGGTGGTGTCCAGGGCCTCGTGCAGGCTGCGGAAGCCGACGCCGCGGCGGCGCAGTTCGGCGACCAGGGTAATCAGGTCCTGCAGGGACCGGGACAGCCGGTCCAGGGACGGAACGACCAGGGTGTCGCCGGGGCGCAGGTAGTCCAGGCAGCGGGTCAGCTCGGGCCGGTCGGCGGTCCGTCCGGACAGCTTGTCGGCGAAGGTCCGGCTGCAGCCGGCCTCGCGCAGGGCCCGCAGCTGCCGGTCCAGCAGTTGCTCGCGGGTCGAGACTCGGGCGTACCCGATCAAGGCGCCGGTCAGGACGGCGGGTTCGGCGGCCAGCAGGTCGGTGGCTGGCAGGTCGGAGGCCGGGGCAGCGGAGTCCGTGGGCGGGGTCACCACGTGTCCTGACCGGGTGGCAGCAGGGCGACGGTGACGGTGAGCGGCTCGCCCGGGGACACCTCGCGCGGCCGACCGTACATCGCGGTCACCAGGAGTTTCTCTCCCAGGCAGGCACGGCAGTACCGGGCCTGCCGCTTGCCGGGCGGGTTGTGGTCCTCGCCGAGCAGGTGGAAGTCGGCGTCGCGTTCGCGGCATCCCTCGCAGTCGTTGCGGGTGTGCGGGTAGGGCAGCCGGGGCTGCCCAGCCTCCTGGCCCGGCTCCTGGGGCTCCGGGACTCTGGTCACCGGTGGCCCAGCCGGGCGCGCAGGGCGGCCGCGTGCGCGGAGTACACCTGGCCGACGTGGTCACGGCGCTTCTGGTCGTCCAGGCCGGGCCCGTCCTGGTGCAGGCGGCAGGCGGGGCAGACGACCTCGTCGGCTGCCGTGGGCACCGGGAACGTGGCCGCGCACCCGGGGCGCCGGCAGCCGGCGACGGCGTCGCGGGGCAGGAACGCCGCGGCGGTCACCTGGTGGCGGTGCCCGTCGAAGGTGCAGGTAACCTCGATCGGCCGCCCATCGGCCAGCCGGCCGTCCGGGGTGACCGGGTAGTCCACCGTCGCCGGGGTAGCGATCACGCCGCAGCCCGGGCAGCGCAGGTACCCGGTGTCGAAGTCGGGCCGCCCCGACGGCGCCAGATCGAACGGATTGAGACCGTCGACCGGCTCGAGCGGGTCGACGGGTGGGACAGCAGCGTCAGCCATCCCCCAACTGTACGGAAAAGGGCGGTCGTCAATTTGTTGGACACGAAGATTTTTGTGCACGCTTCCCGACGGGGCGGGGGGTCTCGGGACGACCGGCCGGAGCCGGTTGTGGATCATGTCGGGAAAGGAACGTCATCCAACATGATCAACGCCATCCCGCCGTTGTGTTGAACGGACAGTCGTCAAGGACTCATGCAGGCCGATGCGTAAGGTGCCTTACGTTGTTTGGTGTAATGTAGCTTACACATTCGAGGGAGGGTGTGATGACGACCGAGACCGAACCGCCCGCCAGCCCGGAGTTACCGACGGTGTACCGCCGTGCGGTGGCACGGTGGGGCGAGCCGCTGGGGATCGAAGACGCGCGGCAGCGGTGGGCGGACCTGGTGACCGCAGCCGAGGCGGGAACGATCACCTTGATCCGGCGCGGGGACCGGGATGACTGGGTGGCGCTGGTGCCGATCCAGGACCTGACCGAGCCGGTCGACCAGCTACCGGTCTGGTCGCTGCGCGACGCTCGGCCCAAGCTCGGGCATCTCGTGGTGGCCGCGACCGGCCAGTGGCAGACCAGCAGCCCGCCCACGCCCCAGGTCCTGACCCGCCGCGGGCGGCCGGTAGCCGCCCTGGTGGCGGCCATGCACCTGGCGCGGCAGGTCGACCTCGGCGAACGCCTGGCCGCCGACGCTGTACTGATGGACGGTGCGACGATCACCCTGACCTACCACCCGGACCAGCCCGGCAGCATCAACGAGGACGACGACGTGGTCAACGAGCCCGAGCCCGGCGGCTTCATGGCCCTCGCCACCGACGACGCAGGCAACAACATCGGGGTCGGGTACGGCGCGACGGCGGTCGAGGCCCTGCTCGGCCTCTACCAGCCGCGGCAACACGGCGACCTGCCCGCCGAGCTGTACGACGCCGAGCCGCCCTTCTGATCGTCAACCCGTCACCACGACGCTCCCGACCACCCCCCCTTCGTGGCGTCGAGATCGCGGACGATCCGGCGCAGATCCTCGACCACGGCCCAGACGCATCGAAGGTCAACCCCGTTTGCGGCTGGTGACAGCTTCCTTACCGACAGGCCGTCATGAGACGGCCTTGAGCACGGGCCCGGGCCAGGCGCGGGAGGTGAGGCTGTGCGGGTGGGACGTCGTGCGGGTGCAGGTGATCTGGGTGGGCCTGCCAGGAGGTTCGGACGGTTCGGTACCGCGAGGATCGCCACGGTGATGACCAGGCCGATGATCGGGTCGGCCTGGCGCCACCCGGCCGCGACACCGGCGGCACCGGCGACGACGGCCAGCGACGTGAATCCGTCGGTGCGCGCGTGCAGCCTACAAATCTGTCGCACCCCCCCCGTGTCCGCACCAATGCAACGCTGTCGGACCTCGCGTACAGTCCCGGACATGAAGATCGGCTACGGACGGGTCTCGACCCGCGACCAGAAACCCGGCGGTGGATGCGGCGGGTGCGGCGGGTGAGCGGGGTCTGGGGCGTCCCCCAGTGGCTCTACGTGGTCCTCACCGCAGGCCTGGTCGGCGTCCTCGTGCTGGTGGCGGTCCGCGGCCGGACGTTCCTGAGGTCGCACGAGGACCCTTCCGGCCAGCAGGTCTACAGCCCCGAGGAGCTCGGCTTCGCCGTCGGTGGGACCGGGCGGGCCGTGCTCACCATGCTCGCCCGGCTGCACGCCGAAGGGTTCCTGCGGCTCGACGGGGACCGGGTCCTGCCCGTCCCCGGAGCGTCCCGCAGTGACGAACACTTCGAGTACATCCTGTTGCAGGCGTTGGCCTCCGGCCCGTCGAGTGCGCGTGAGGTCCGCGACCGGCTGGAGCGCGCGAACTACGAGTTCTTCATGGCCTGGCGGTTGGCCGGCAAGGGCGTCCTGCCGGACGGCGCCGTGCGCGCGAGCGACCCGCTGCTCCGCAGCGCGTTCCACCTGCTCAGCGTGCTGGCGCTGGTCCACGCGGTGGCCATGTTCGGCGCCCACCGGCTCGGCTGGTGGATCGCCGCCGAGGTTCCGTGCGTGCTCGCGGTCTGGGCCGCCGACGTATGGGTCCGCTACGTCGTCCCGGTACCGGGACGACGTAGCGCCGACGACCTCCGGCTGCAGCTCCTCTGCGTGAGCCGGAACGGACCGTGCGACGAGGGCTGGACGCCGGGCCGCGGTGTCCCGTCCGTGCTCGCCGACGCCGTCGCGGTATTCGGCGTGGACGCCCTGCCGCCGCAGGACCCGCTGCGCGAGGCGCTCCTCGCGGGCGGTGTCGACGACCGCGGGACGCCCCGCCGCTGGCGCTACGACGATCTCGCCCCGGCGCTCGGCCGTGGCTGACCGGCCGCCGGGGACGGGCCCACCCGCTCGGGTCGGCATCGGGGCGTGAGACTGGTGAACTCGCGTACTCAACTGCCGTCAGTTCTTCTGCGGGGTTCAGCCGGATGGTGACCGTGGTCTCCGGGGGGCGTAGCGGCTCCAGGTGCCTCCTGCCTGCGCGGCGAGTCTGGCGGTGGTGACCTGGTGGTAGCCGAGGGCGTCGGCGACGACGGGGCGGGCGCATCTGGAGGACGTGCTAGTACTACAGGGCTAGATCTGATCATTGGTGCTGGTCAGGGCGTGTCGCCAGCCAATGGTGGGCTGGCGGCTGTGCGGCGCGGGGCTGGGTTGCCTCCGAGCCCTGTGGGTGGTTCATGGGAATCTCCTGACGACGGATGGGTTCGGTGTCGCGGCGGGCATGGATTTCCCCGCAGCTAATTCACCGGGAAGTTCTCGGGTTGTTAGTGTCGGCGTGTCTTCTCCGAGTTACTGGCGCGCCGTGCAAGAATTCTTTCATGGGTTCCATGTCAACGGATCGGGCAGGGGTCGTCTATGATGGGGCGGTGACTCCGGCCGATCTGGATGCGTGGGAATCTGACCTGCAAGACCTGCTCGCCCGGATACACCCCCTATTTTACCGGACCGAGTCCAGGCGGCACGCCGAACAGTACCTGCGCGGGTTACTGTCCCCGTTGGAACGGAAGAACGGCTGGACGATTGCCGAGTTCGTCGGCGAGAAAGAGCCGAAAGCACTACAACGGTTCTTGAACCTGACCCCGTGGGACGCCGACGCCCTGCTGGCGGCCAACCGTGAGTACGCGATGGAACACCTCGCTGACCCGGCGGCCATCCTGGTCGCGGATCCCACCGGGTTCCCGAAAAAGGGAAAAAGATCGGTGGGCGTCCAACGGCAATACTCGGGAACGTTGGGCCGGATCGACAACTGTCAGATCGCCACATTCTTGTGCTACGTCACACCGCAACGGGACCGGGTCTTGATCGATCGACGGCTGTACATGCCGGAGGAGACGTGGCTGGCCGACCCGGACCGGTGCGCCACCGCCGGAGTCCCGGCAGACCTGGCCTTCGCGACGCGCCCGGAGCAGGTCATCGAGATGATCCGGAAGGCCCGGGTAGCGGGCATCCCGTTCGCCTGGTTCACCGCGGACGAGGAGTTCGGGCAGAACCCTGGCCTGCGCGAGTACCTGGAAAAACGCCGGATCCCGTACGTGATGGCAGTGCCGAAGAACACCCCGGTCACCGACGCCACCGGCCGGGAACAACGCTGCGACCTGCTCGCCACGGAATTGCCCTCGCACAGTTGGCACCGGCGCGCGTGCGGCATCGGATCGAAAGGGTTCCGCGTCTACGACTGGGCCTTGGTCAACACTACCGATCCCGACCACCAGATCCTTTTCCGCCGATCCATCGACGACGGCGAACTGGCGTACTACCGCTGCTACAACCCCGACCACGCCCCGGTCGGTGCACTGGTCCACGTGGCTGGTGCGCGCTGGCCCATCGAAGAATGCTTCGGATCCGGCAAGAACGAGACCGCCCTTGATCACTACCAGGTCCGCACCTGGAACGCCTGGCACCGACATATCACCCTCGCCATGCTCGCCCACACCTTCCTAGCCATCACCGCGCACAAAGCTCGAAAAAAGGGGGCCCAGGCATCGAGCCGATGAACAGGCCACACCCCCGCCCCGAACAACCCCCAGAACCCACCGCCCGACCCGTCACCCGCCGCACCCTCATTCCACTCACCCTCGCCGAAATCCGCCGACTCCTCGCCCTGGTCCACCGCGGCGAACAAGCCATCGCCCACGGCCTGCACTGGTCCACCTGGCGCCGCAGCCACCAGAGCCAGGCCCGCCGCGCCCACTTCCGGAAACGCCTCCACCGCCAAGCACTGATGATCTAGCCCTGTAGTACTAGCGGATCGCGGCGGCCCGGCCTGCGGTGGTGGGCTGACGACGTGTTGAGAAAGGAACGCCTCCCGACGCCGCGGTCCTGGACGTCCACGGGCCCGGCGTGCGGGGCCGGCCAGGCCGGGTCATGACACGGCCCGCAGTACGGCCCGCATCGCGGGTCGGGCCCGAGCGGGAGGGGCGGGGGCGAGGCGGTGCGGGTTGGACGCCGTGCGGGTGCAGGTGATCCGGGCCGGCCAGGCGGTGTGCAGGGTCCGGAACTCCTCTTCGTGCATGTCGGGTTGATCGGGCAGCCGGATCCCGCAGTTGGCCGCCGCGGCCTCGAGGGCCAGGCTGGAGAAGCGGGTGGCGGCGAACATCCGGTGCGGCAGAGCGTCGCCGTGGTCGCTGAAGTGGCGGGCGGCGCGGAACAGGGCCCGCGCGGGGGCCGGGACGGGCAAGACCATCGTGTACCGGGGCCGGTCGGGGTTCGTCCACGGCGTGGGCTGCAGCAGCGACGCCGTGTGGAAGTGGGACAGGCGCAGCGTCCGCTCGTCCTGGGACAGGGCCTGCCAGGGCAGGCTGTGCAGCGTCTGCGTGGGCAGCTGGCTCAGCAGGGCCGCGGCGATCCCGGCGGCCAGGACGGGGTTGGCGACGCCCGCGCGGATCCGGGCGACGGCTGCGTGGTCGAGCAGGTCGTACGGGCGGGGAAGGCCCGGCCCGTACAGATGCCCGCGCAGGCTCCGGGTGCCGGGCTCAGGCAGCCTGACGGGGCCCGGTAGCCGCAGGTCGAACCC
Organism: Kineosporiaceae bacterium; assembly: GCA_036518955.1. Classification (GTDB taxonomy): domain Bacteria; phylum Actinomycetota; class Actinomycetes; order Actinomycetales; family Kineosporiaceae; genus DATDMG01. The sequence continues at coordinate 7,297 of DATDMG010000037.1, forward strand.
GTGATCGGCGAACGCGGACCGGGCCCCGGCGAGCACGGCCTGGGTGCCGTCGAGGTCCACGCTGCTCTGCACGAGCCCGGCCAGGAGCAGCTGCACCTCGGCGATGCCGGCAGCGATGCCGGGCTCGGCCTGGTCACGGGCGGCCAGCCACTGCCCGGCCTGGTGGCGGCCGCGGCCGAAACCGGGGGCCACGCAGCTGACCAGCCCCTCCCCGATCAGGACCGGTGCCCGCCGGCCGCGGTCCTCGGCCCGCGGGTGGACGCCGTCGGGCTGGGCGTCCACCGCCGGGGCCAGCGGCCGCTGCCCGGCGGTGAGGAGGCGGTGGGCCAGGGCGGGGTCGGCGAGGGTGCGGTGGCCGGTGCCGGCCAGGACCGCGGCCAGGGCGGCGGGGATGACCGGCACGTGGACGACCAGGAGCAGGCCGGCGCCGCTGCGGTGGCACGCCTGCATCAGCCGTTCCCAGACCGCGGGCAGCAGCCGGTCCGCGCGCAGCACGACCAGGTGCTCGATCTCGTCGGCGGTCAGCCACGCCTCGACCGCGCGCCAGGCGCGGTGCTCGCCGGACAGCCGCTCCGCGGTGAGCCGGTTGACCGCCCGGCCCAGCCCCGCCAGCACGTCGTGGGCGGCGCTGGCCAGGCCGGACACCGCCGGGGTGGGGTGGACGACGACCAGGCCGCCGTCCGGGTCATGGCGTTCCAGCAGGCCCACCGTGACGGCCACGTCGTCGTGCGGGTCTAGCAGCACCGTGACGCCCGGCCAGGTCGCCGGCCCGGTGGTCTCAGGCACCGGCGCCGCCGAGCTGGCCGAGTACCCACTGCAGCACCTCGCGGTCGGGGTGCTCGCGGCGCATCCGGGGCAGTGCCGTCACCCCGTGCGCGGTGATCCGCGCCCAGGCCCGGAAGTTGCCGTGCCCGGCCTGGGCGTCGACCTGGGCGATGTCGTCGGGGTCGGCCCGGGACCAGACCGGGTGGTAGACCGGGATGATCGACAGGATCTGCTCGCGGTCCAGGCGGCGGAACTCCTGCCAGACGTAGACGCGGCTGGACAGCATCGGCTCGCGGCGCAGCACCTGGTAGCAGTCCCCGCCGCCGACGAACACGATCGCGATGTCGGTGCGCCGGTCGTCCCACAGGTGCCGCCAGAACTCGAAGCACTCCCGTGACAGCCACTGCGCCTCGTCGCAGACCAGGACCCGGAACCGTTCGGCCAGCACGTCCTTGAGCAGGGCGTCGAACTCGATCGGGCGGGTCGGCGGGCAGCCGCCGACGCCCAGGGCCTCGAAGAGCACGTGCCGGATGTCCCGCGGGGTCGGGCGGGCCCGGAACTGCACCCGGCACACGTCCGCCGGGGCCAGCGCCCGCAGCGAGGCGTTCACCGACAGCGTCTTGCCCAGCCCGGCGTCCCCGTGCACGCACATCATCGCCTTGGCGGCCAGGACGTCGGCCAGGTTGTCCCGCAGCGCCAGCAGCGCCGGCGTGGCCACCACGTTCGCGCCGGGAAGGCCCAGGTAGTGGTCCTCACGCTCCTGCGGCGCCGCCCACGTCGTCACCGCAGTGCCTCCGGGTCAGGCTGCTCCTGCTGGCCGGGCTGCTCGTGCCGGCCGGGCTGCTCGTGCCGGCCGGCGCCGGGACGACCCTGCGGCCCCGGGGGCAGGGGCAAGACCCAGCCCGGCTCCGGTGGCCCCAACGCGATCAACCCGGGCGCCCGTCCACGTGCCGGCGGCGCACCCACGTCGTCCAGGCCCTCCAGCTCGGCGGTCGCCTCGGCCGAGGTCAACGCGGTGACCGGGCGGGCCGGGCCCGGCGTGGTCACCGCCGCGTAGCGCACCCGCCGCGCCTTCTCACCGGCCCGCAGGTCCGCCGCCAGACGCCGGCGACGCTCCGCCCGCGCCCGGCGCACCCGGCTGATCTGCTCCGGCGTGGCCGCGTCGGCCAGGTGCGCCGAGCCCAGATGCTCCCCGGTGCGGGCGTCGAAGACCTCGATCTCCTGCCCGTGGTGGGGCATGTGCCGCAACCGCACCACCCGCCCGACCTGCCCGCTCATCCACGCCCCGACGTAGGCCCGCCCGCGCCACGCCACCCCCTTCGTGGTGATCTTCCGGTCCCGCCCGTCGTCCTCCAGCATCAGCAACCGCAAGTCGGCCATCGGGATCACCGTCAACGGGGTGGGATCGGCCGCCCACGCCTGCAGCGGGGTGCGCCCGCCCAGCACGGGCATCGAGTTCTCGCTGTTCCACCAGGCGATCCAGGCCAGCAACTCGCCCACGAACGCCTCGAACGTCAACGCCGGGGCGTCCGGGTCGACCAGGCGCCCGTCGCCCAGCCGCTGGGCGTGGGTGTAGCGGGGCAGACCGGCCACGAACATCCGCTCCGACGCGCCGTTGACCGTCTCCACACTGCCCTTCAGATGCGGCGTGTACGCCGGCAGGTCCTCCACCCTGACCGCGAACGCGGCCATCACCGACGCGACCGTCGCGGATAGGAAGTCCTTGCCCCGGTCGATCCGCACCCGCTCCGGCAGACCCCCGGCCGGACCATGCGGCTCCTCTACGCACATCGCCGCCCGCAACGCCGCCAGGATCGACTCCCTGCTCGCCGGCCCCGGCGAGACCGCCGCACCGCACACCACGTTCGTCCCCGTGTCCACGAACCACGTCACGCACGGCCTGACCAGGCGTCCCTCGACGTCGACCTCGACCGCCATCTCGACGTGATCGGCCTCCCACACCGCGTTGCGGTGCACCCGCGGCCGCTGCAGGAACACGTCATAGGCCCGCCGGGCCCGCTCCCCGCCCGCCAAGCCCGCCAGATCCCCGGCCAGCAGATCCCGGGCCACCGCCCGGTGGAACGTCGCCAGACTCGGCGCCGCCGGACCACCCCCCTCGGCCGCCTCCACCAGCTCCCGATGCACCGCCGCGCAGTTGCCGCGCCAGAACGCCAGCCGCACCCGCAGCTCGTCGGTGACCTCGAACCGGGCCCGCGCCCTGCGCTCCAACCCCTGCCCAGCCCGGGCCTGGGCCACCCACCGCCGCACCGTGCGCGTCGACACCCCCAACGCCCCGGCCGCCAGCGACGTCTCCTCCGCGCCCAGCCGGCCCGCCTCGCTCAACGCGGCCAACCGCCGCACCGCAGCCTCACGATCAACAGGACCCACGACCCAGGAACCTACCCAGCACCAGCCCCCGAGCCCCGGCGCCGTGGACAACTTCGTGACGAACCCGTGGCCAACCAGATGACGAGCTCACGGACAACGAGATGACGACGAACCGCCGCCTAGGCGCCGGGCACCCGCCGCTGGACAGCCCAATGACGCGACCAGGGACAACGGCGTGCGGACTCTCAACCCGCCCCACTCTCCGGGGTCACCCCGGCTGATCCGATCCAATTAACGTTCATCATAACGTTTAACGTTCACGTCTAGTACGTTAAACGTTATTTGGTGAACGGTATTTCTGCTCCCCGGGCGCGCGGGTCGCCGGGGAGAACTGAGACCTCTCGCCACGCTGGCAGTGGCTTCTCACCTGCGGGCCCGGCGCGCGGCCGGCGGCGGGTGCCGGTCAGGTGCGGCGGCTGTGGCGGCCGGTGTAGGCGGCTCGGTGGGCGGCGCGGGCGGTGTCGGCGTGGGCGCGGACGAGGGCATGGTCGGCGCCGGTGACGAGGGCTTGGTCGGTGGCGAGGCGTTCGCTGCGGGCGCGGGCGGCGGCTCGGGCGTGGGCGGCGGCGGCCGCGGCGCGGGCGGATGGTGCTCGGGTGATGGGGCTGGCGGGGTTGGTGGGGTCGGTGCGCCAGGCGGCCAGGCGGTGGCGGAACCAGCCGGGGACGTGGCGGACGTCGTCGCTGAGGGTCCAGGGGGTGCGGTCGGGGCGGCGTCCGAGGGCGGTGAGGATGTCGGCGGGGGTCCAGCCGGCCAGCCACCACTCGCGGCACAGGTGGGCCACGTGCGCGGCGGAGATGCGCCGTAGCAGGGGCAGCGCGGCCTGCATCGCCGCGGCGGCCGCCAAACGATCAAGGCGCTGGTTCTTCTCCCTGGGCGGGGTGGAGCCCAGGGGCCACGGTGGTGAGTCCGGAGTGTCCTGGTGGGGCACCTGGCACATCGGGGAGGGGGTGTTCAGGGCCGGGCGCAGCCCGGCTCCGATTCGGTTTGCGCTCTCGCGCGTGTACGTGGGGGATACAGGTCCCCTTCGGGGACCTGTAGGGGTCTGAGTTCTGTCCACAGGCAGGCGCCTGGTCGGGTGGGCGTCGTCCTCCCGACCGGCCGGCGCCGCGGCTGGGGCGCCGGGCTGGTCGGGGAGCTGGTCGGGGGTGAGGACCTCGCCGGTGGCCAGGTCGATCACGACGTCCTCACGGGGGGCATCGGTGGCCGGGTCGGTGGGCAGGTCCCGGCCGTCGTGCAGGTGCTCGGCGCCGACGTCGTCCGGGTGCGCTACCGCCACCAGGCGCAACCTCACCGGCGCGCACAGCACGTACACCGCGGCGGAGTTGCCCTCGCTGCCGTCGGCCAGGATCGCCGGGGAGAACTGCGCTGTGGTGCCGCCGGAGACCAGGCCGAGCAGGCCGGCCCGGCGCAGCCACGCCAGGTGCGCGGCCACCGTCGAGCGGGACAGGCCGGTCCGCTCGATCAGCACCGCCCAGGTCGGCCAGACCAGCATCGCCGCCAGGTCCTCCTCGCCCAGCTCCGGGCGCGGCCACGCCGCCCGCCGGGACAGCTCCCGGGCGACCGCCAGGATGCCGCGCTGCGCGTCGCCACGGCGCAGCAGCATCGCCGGGTGCTGGGCGACGTCGTCCAGCCACCCTGCGACCGTGCGCGCGCGCCGGTGCCCGGGCGGGATCGCCCGGGCGACCGCCAGCGGGCCCTCCCGCCGGCGGCGGGACTGGTGCCGGATGCGCAGCCGACGCTCGCCCGTTCGGGCGAGATCAGCAGGCGAGACAGGCCCAGGAAGCGGGCCACTCTCGCCAACACCGGCAACCGCAGCTACCGTAGACAACAGACCTCCTGCACGCCCTCAGGGGCATGCCGGTCAGAGCCACTCACGCGAGGCGCCAACCAGGGCGTGAGAGGCCGAATTGGGGTCGAGAGCCGCCCTTGCCCGGGCGGCTCTCGCGCTTTGCGGTTAGGCGCTCTGCGTCAGCGGCAGCACCTCCTGGTCCTGGGGCAGAGGCTTGGTCCACCACGTCGGGCGGCCGTTCTCGTCCAGTCGCCCGCGTTCCTGGAGCAGCAGTTCCTCCAGATAGAAGTCACGCGTGATGCCCAGCGCCGCGGCTGCAGTCTCAGCGACTGCCAGGGCCTCGTCGCACACCCGCATGCCCTTCTTGGGTGGAACACCGATGCCGTTGGGGCGCCGCGTGCGCCCGGTGCGACCTGCCATGCGCCCACTCAACCGCGATATTTGGACCCACAAGGGCGCGCCACGCCGGTCCGGGCGATCTTTTGACAGCGAATTTCGGCTGCTCACTTGGGTTCCGGGTCTCACCACGTGCCGCCGGCGAGGCGTCGGGTGAGGTCGGCGGGAGTGATCGGCCACCAAGCAGCCCGCCCCTGGGCGTCCAGCAGCACCCGCTCCAAGCTGCCCGGGAGGATCCGCAGGGCCGGTGGCAACTCCAGGTAGTGCACGCCGTCCGGCACCTGCCCGGCGCGGCCGCAGACCGACTCGTGACCCAGGGCCTCCCGTCCCACTCGCTGGTGTCTCCGGTCCGATACCACAGGGCCCACTGCCACCAGCACGCCCGGGGCCGCCCTCTGCGAATCACGCTCGTCTCCTCGATCTCGTCGTCATACGGGTTGCTCTTCCGCGAGCCGCTCGGCGCGGTACAGGTCGAGCGTGGAGACCAGGCCGCCGCCGTGTTCGGCGATCCTGTCGTTGTCGATCAACCAGTTGATCTCCTTGTAGACGGCGGACTTCGCGTAGCCGCCGTGCTCCTGGAAGTGCTGCACGAGCTGCGGCTTGGTGACGCCGGCGTGGGTCATCACGTAGGTCAGGACCAGTTCCCGCAAGGTGGTCGTCCCGCGGCCACTGCGGCCGCCGGGGCCGCCCTGTGCGGGAACCTTCGCCGGCGCCGGCCCCGCCCCGTTCGGGCGGGTCGTGACGGGCGCTGGGGCGCCCGCACGACCCCCGCTGCCAGTGGTCTCGCCCTCGTCGCCCCACTCGTCCAGGAGCCCGTCCAGGTCGACGATGGAGTCCGGCGCGCTCGTACCCCACTCGTCGGCCAGGTCCATCAGCCGGCACACGTGCACGGTGCGGTCCAGCTCGCTCAGGCTGGCGCGGAGGCTGTCCTTCGCCGCGGCGATGAGCACCTCCTCCTGAAGCAGGGACACCTTGGCCCGGATCGCGAGAACGTCCCCGTCCATCAGGACCACGACACGGCCGTTCGGCAGACGCAGCAGCGACGGCCCGTCCGAGCCGCCGGACTGGGTGGCGAGCCGGTTGTGCACGGCGTCCAAGACGCCGTGCCCGATGACGAGGCGGGCCTGGGACCGCCACTCGGATTCGCCGATCAGCGAGTCGACGAGGGGGATCTGACCGGCCTGGATGGAGTTGACGCCGACGGAGCGGCCCATCCGGGCGATCTCGCACAGCATGCGGATCTCGCGCTTGCTCAGCGCGGCCCGGACCGTTGTGCACTCGTCGATCACGATGGTGACCACGGGGTCTTCCGGCGTCGGGCCCTTCCAGGCGTTCGGCGTCCCGAGACGCCGCCGCCGCGCCGTCATGATCGCGTAGGCGAGGGCGATGCCCTGCCTCCACGACTGCCCGTCCCGCGCGACCGCCCCGCCGATCGCGTACGGCGCGAGCTCGGCGAGGGAGTCACCCTTCCCGTCGAGCAGGATCAGCAACTGCAGGCCCCTGATCACCCCCGGTGCGAGCAGGGTCCGCAACGTCGTGCTCTTCCCGCCACCGGTCCGCCCGATCAACCAGACGTGGATCACGGACACCTTCCCGTCCGGGCCCGTTTCCCACATCGGCACGACCAACTCCTGCCGGGCGTCATCCAGCCCGAGCCACGCCATCCCCGGCGCCAGGTCCTCCCGGAACGTCCACGGCAGCAGCGTGGAGTCCAGTGCCCTCGACCACGACGCGGTCACCTGGATGCGGGTCACGCCCAGCTCAGCGTCGGCCGGCTGGATCTGCACCGCGCCCCGCTGCAGGTGCCCGAGCTGCCCGACGCCGGCGCGGTCCAGCAGCGCCTCCAGCCCCTTCTGCAGCGGAAGGGAGCCATGTCCAGCTGGTCGGCGTGCATCCCGCCCGGCAACGCGACCACCGCCGCGGCGACCCCTTCCGCGGGGCCGATCACCCGCTCCACCGTGGCGCCCAGAATCGGTGACTTCTCCATCCGGCAGACCTGCTCCAACACCCGCCCGAGCAGCAACACCGCCGGCGGAATCCACGCCAACTCCGGCGCCGCCTGAGGCTGCGGGTCGAGCACCGTCCCGTCCACGGGGTCCGGGCGCCGCCACCAGGCGATCGCCCCGGGTGCGGCGGCCGCGGCGAGGACGGCCATGTCCTGCCACCACACGAGGCTTCCTGTCGCGCCGATCGCGTTGGCGCCCATCCACGTCAGCGCGCCGCCGGACCACCAGGCCAGGCCGCGGCGGCGCCGCTGCGACGGGTGCTCAGCCTGCCCTGCGATCAGACCGGCGACGCCGGTCACGGTCAACCCGACCGCGGTCGGGCCGGCTTCCAGCGCCGCGGCGATCGGCACCATTGCGGTCGCCGCGATGGGGGCCAGAGCGACCCGATGCCGCCACGCCGCGCCAGGAGCGTCCATCGTGCCGATCACGGCCAATTGCGCCACGATCCGGGGCACGGTCTCCGGCTCGGCCTCCCGGATCGCCACCGCGGTGGCGGCCCGTAGCGAGGGCTTCGGCCCGTCCTTCCCACCC
>DATDMG010000038.1:0-5263 GCA_036518955.1 Kineosporiaceae bacterium
GCGCGACGTCTGGCGGACGCTACGCACACTTGCCAGGCAGGCGGGTATCCCCCAGGCCGGCTCGATCACGCCGCACACCGCGCGCCGCACCGCGGGCACGCTCCTGCTGGCCCATGGCGCCCCGGTGCAGCAGGTGTCCGACCTGCTGGGGCACCGGGACATCCGGACCACCAGGGACCGCTACGACGCGCACCGGCACAAGCTTGACTCCTCCCCCGCCTACCTGCTCGCGGACATCCTCGGCGAGTCCTCCGCAAGGCCTTGACGCCAGCCCCCGGGACGCCCGGTGGCGGATGAACCACCGGCGGCAGGCAAGCCACTGACGCCGCTGACCGCGACCAAGGACCTCGACCGCAGTCAAGCCGCCGTCCTCGCCGGATTGCTCTGCGAGGCGCCCCAGGTCGGGACCAGCCCCAGGGCCGGTAGGCCTCAGCAGCGCCGTCGGGGTCGACGTGGGCAGGTCGGCCAGGTGAGGCGGCTGGACTCGCTACACCACCCGGAGCGACACGTCGTAGCGCTCCACCTGGGCATCCCGGGACAGCAGAGTCAACCCCTCGCAGCGGGCCTGGGCGATCAACATCCGGTCGAACGGGTCTCGATGCAGCAACGGCAAGCTCCCCGCCTCGATGGCGTGCCGGGACCTGATCGGTAACTCGATGAGCCCGCAGCGGTCCAGCACATCGGGCAGGTCCGCCGCGCCGGTGAGCTTGCCGAGCGACTGCTTGATCGAGATCTCCCAAACGGAGGCAGCGCTGAGGAAGACTTCGGCCTCGGTATCGATCGTCTCCTTCACCCCCGCCGACAGTGCGTCGTCGTCCGTCAGCCACCACAGGACCACGTGCGTGTCCAGCAGCAATCTCACCGGCCCACCCCGAAATCATCGGCGATGGCCTCGTTGACAGTGCCAGAGTCCCAGTCCTCGGCCAGTTCCAGCCGACCGCGGAGCATCCCGCGCCCACGGCGCCGGACGACGCCAGTCAGGGGAACCACCTTGGCCACCGGCGTCCCAGCCCGGCTGATGATGACCTCTTCTCCCCGCTCGACGCGCTCGATGATCCGCGACAGCTGAGTCTTCGCATCATGGATATTGAAGCTCGCAGCCGGCTCACTCACCTGACCCACCTCCTTAGCTAAGAGGTTAGTCCCCCTCCGGTGCGCCGATCAAGGCTGCCGCTGCCGCAGCATCCCACCGGCCGCCTTCCTTGCCGTCCGCGCTCGTCACGCCATGGCAAGGCTCGCTGTCACGATCAGCGACGGCCGTGGGGCTATGGGATCACTCGCCCCTCGGACACGAACTCTACGCACATAGGTGATGTTGGTTGGGTCTCCGCCAGGACCGTGTGTGATACGCGGTCGTAGGTCAGGCGGAGGCCCAGTTGTTGACCTCCGCCCGGTCGGTGGGGTCGGCGGCGCGGTGCCGGGCGAGCGTGCGGTCTGCCTCGGCGACCTGCCACTGCAGGGCGGTGGCCCGCGGATGTCGAGGTCGGGTTGGGCCTGTTCCAGGGCGGTCAGGGTGGCCGCGAGGTGCTCCGAAACCGCAGCCGTCCGAAAGATCAGCTGTTGCCGCCCGGAAGGGGCGCTCCGGTCCGTCAACATCCGGCCGGTGCCGGGGTCGCGCGTCAGGGCGAAGCAGTTCACTTCCGAGGCCGCTGTCATGCCCGTCGCCCTCCTGACCATGACGGAGTCACGTCGAGCGCGATCGGGCGCGACGCCCCGGCGGCGGCAAAGGAAGGACTGATCGGTCAGAAGGTGGCCCGCACCGCGGTCGAGCGCCGCGAACGGGCGCCGCTCCGCTGACCTGGCGGGTCAGCGGAGCGGCGCTCCCCCTCAACGGCGGCCGCCCTCGGACACCAGGACGGGCACAGCGGGGACGTCGTCCACTGGTTGCTCACCGACGGGGCCGGCACGTAGCCGGTCACCCCGTACCCGTTGGGCTGCCGGACGGTGACGGAGAACCACTTGTTCTGGCCCATCGCGGTGGGGCCCTGGGTCCAGCAGTTCATCCACACCTGGGTGCCGCTGTTCGCCCAGAAGTACCCCGGGGCGCCGGGCACGGTGTTGAAGTTGACACGGGTGTTGATGTACGAGTTGGCGTTGTCGCGGGTGTTCGCACTGGCCGCCGGCGCGGCGACGGCGCCGAGGCCCAACAGGGCCGCCGTGGCGAGCAGCGCCGCTCGCGAGCGCCCCATGCGTCGACTCGGGCGGGATCCTCCCCGCCGGTGTGACAACGTTCTGCGGATGCTTGCTCGTCAGCGCCTGGCCAGGGTCGATGCCGAGCAGGTGCCGTTGCAGCATCCTGCCGATCATCTCGTGGCTGACGATGAGGGGCCCGCTGGCCGCGTGGAGACCCGGATCGGCAAGGGCCCGTCCTGCCCGCCGGTCAGCATCGGCGTAACTTTCCCCACCGGGGAAAGCCCAGCGGTACGTGTCGCCGGCCCTGCGAGCCAACTCTCCGGGGTGGCGTCCTTCGATCTCCTCGTCCGTCAGGCCGGCGAAGGCCCCGTGATGCACCTCCGCGAGGTGATCTATCACCGTGACCGGCACCCCGAGGTGATCCCCGACAATCGCCGCGGTGCGCAGGCAGCGCGACAGCGGGCTGGTGAAGATCTCGTCCACGCCCCTGCCCGCCAACGCGGTGGCGTACCGCCGAGCCTGGTCGGCGCCCAGAGGCGTCAGCGGCGAGTCCAGTTGCCCCTGCCGACGCCGCTGGAGGTTCCGGTCTGCCCCGTGCCTGGCCAGAAATGCCTCCTCCCAGGGCCGCCGCACCTACCGATCATGCCCCATGCAGGACGACCGGGCCAGTGGGTAGCCGATCAGGTACGAGATGGGAAGGTCGAGGCCGTGGCGTGGGATGGTCCCGGTCTCCCAGGCGTAGTCCGGGTTGTCGAGGCCAGCTACCAGCGCGCGGAGCTCCTCGATGGAGTAGGTGCGAAGGTTCGACACGACGCCGTCCCAGGCGGTGACGATGGGGATTACCGGCAGCGGGTAGGTCAGGAGTAGCCGGAGAAGTCCGGGACGCTGCCGGGGAGTGGTCGTGAGCACCATGAACGGGACGATCACAAGAGTGCCCAGTATCGTGGTGATCCGTCGCTGGGACATTTCGAAGGCAGCGATCCCCTCCCGACGTCGGTAGGCGTCACGCATGATCCCGGCGGCGTCATCTGGCCGAAAGTGATGCAGCGCCGAGAAGATCGTGCGGACACCGGTCAACCGAGCCGGGACGGCCCGAGCGTCAACGGGGTCCTGTTCGTAGCGGGTGTGGTCCGGGTCGATGGCCGACGCTGCCTGGCGTAGTGCCGCATGGTCGGGGAACCTGTCGGTGAAGATCACTTTCACCGGGTTCCCCGCCGCAGCAAGGTCGGCGTGCAGATACGTCCAGGGCCCGGATCCGCCCGAGCACAGGTCCACGACCTGGTCGGTCCCGGCATGTCTCAGCACCTTCTGCAGGATCGGCACCACCGATGCATAGACACGGCCTCCGACGATGAACGTCCGGAGGAAGTCCGTCGTCCCGGCACGAATCCAGCCTGGCAGCCAGGCCTGGTCTTCGAACTCGAACAGATGCCAGCGAGCCAAGAGGACCCCCCATGACCGGAGACCGTCAGACCAGCCGAGTACGCAGCCCGGTACCCCACCGTACGTTCAGATGATCAGCATACGATCACAAGTGGCTCACTGATCATGTCTGGTACCGGTGTGTGCATGACCACACGTCGTAAGATCATCTCAACCGCGCTGATCGCCTGGCCCGCTACCTCGTCGACCAGGCCCAGCACCTGGCGATCGGTACGCTCACCCGCCGGCTGTCGGCGATCGGCAAGGCCCACGTGCTGGCCAGGCATACCGACCCGGCCGACGACCCGTCGTCGGGAGGTGCTGCTCGGCCTGCGCCGTTAGCACGGCATCGCCCGCCGCGGCGCGCCCCCTCGGGTGTGGACCTCCGAGGTCGAACGCATCATCGCTACCGCCCTCGTCGTCCCCACCACATCCGGTGCCCCGGCCAGGGCACCGCCGAGGTCCGCGGCCGGGCGCTGATCCTGCTCGTCTTCACCTCCGCGCTGCGCCGCAGCGAACTGGCAGTCCTTGACGTGACCGACCCCGGCCGGCCTGGTCGTGCCGGTGCCTGAGGGACGGACGCGGAGACCGTGGGCGAGAGTGCGCGGCGCACTCGGGAACTGACCTCGGAAAGGCCACCCGGCTGAGCCGAGTCGCGGGACCGTCCGGAAGGCCCGGGGTGGTTGGGCCCGGGTCGCGGTTGCTGCCGTTCGGCGGGGTGCCGGTGTCCCGGGGAAATTTTCAACGGATATGGGCGCAGGTCGCTGGGCGGTGCCGCCAGCGGCTGATGTGGTGGGGTGGTGGGTACCGGTTGATGTCACGGCGTCGGCGGGCTGCGCGGATCTCGTTGTCGGTGTCGGATAGCGGTGTCGGATAGCGGGGTGTCGAGCTGGGTGGCCTCCGTCCTGCCGGCGACGGGCCTTCAGCGCCGTAGGGCTTTGATGAGGTGGATCAGGACGGTGCCGGCACCTACGCAGGTGAGCGTGAAGAGGGCCGCTTGGAGTGGGTCGTGGTGGCGCCACAGGCCGGCGGCGGCCAGGACGAGCCCTGCGGTGGCCGCCACGGTGGCGATGGCGGTGTGCAGGCGGGGCTGCTCGCCGTGGGGCCACTGAGGTGCCCCGGTCGTGTCGGCGGCGGGCTGGGGGTGTCGGCGGCGGTGGCCGGCCAGCGCCCGGCTGCGCCAGGGTGAGGAGTTGACGTGGCCGAGCCGGTGCAGCCCGATTGCGGCCAGCAGCAGCGGGTTGGCATAGCCGAGTAGGAAGATGCCTTCGAGGCTCACGAACCTGCTCCGCTCAGCTGCCGTCGGTGAGTGTTCCCGCGGCGCTGGCCTCGGCGGGTTCGAGGTGTTCGATCTCGGTGAACAGGTGCAGTTCGTCGTCTTCGGGCAGGCCTTCGTGCCGGCCGTGGTGCAGCACGCCCTGGATCGCCACCCATAGCAGGGGGGCGACGCCGCCGGCGATGAACAGGACGTCGCCGGGCAGGCGCAGCCATTCCAGCAGGGTGTTGGTGCGGTTGCCGATGTAGGTCAGGGTGCGCGCGTCGTAGTAGCCGACGTCGACGGAGTGGTACAGCTGCAGGATGCCTGAGGGCAGGAGGGTGACGAAGACCATCCAGGCGGCGAGCATGCCGTACACGCCCATCATCGCGGCGTGGGCGTGGTTGGCGGTCAGGTTGGTGCCGATCTCGTAGTAGGACACGATCGGCAGGT
>DATDMG010000039.1:0-10718 GCA_036518955.1 Kineosporiaceae bacterium
CGGCGTTCGTCCGGATCTTCCGGGTGGGTCATGTCTCGACGTCCCGTGAGGGCGTGGCGAAGCGTTGACAGGGACTCCGCCGGGCGAGGGCTGTCAAGGGCTAGGGCCAAGCCTCCGGGACGGCAGTGCAGGCCATGCCCCGGGAGGTAGGTCCGACGTGGCACGGTGACGACCGGTCAGTGGGCCAGCGCCAGCCCCGCTTGGTGACCGTGCACGGTCAACCTGCACGACCTGCGGTTTCGTGCCCGAGTTCCTCGGTGACGCCGTCCGCTTGTGGAAGCGCGACCAGGGGCACTCCGCCGAGTAGGGCTGGCGGGCAACCTCGCATCGGGAGCAGGCCCGGCCAGCGACCGTGGCCGCCATGAGCCGTTCGCGCGGCGATACGCCACGACCGGCTTCTGACCACAGCCTTCAGGACTCCATGGATGCCTATGGGTGGCTCACCATTGAGGCCAGGACCAGCCGTCCTGCCGCAGCTGGCTGGCGCGCCGCGCATTCCCCAGGATCCCCTGTCTCATCAGCCACTCGTAGATCGGGGCGAGGTGGGCCGCGATCCCGGTCGTCTGGCTACACCGCGCCCCGTCACCGGCCGTGACGATCCCGACCGCATTGTCGCCCTGGACGACGACACCTCCGGAGTCACCTTCGCAGAAGGCTTCGCCCGAGGACCCGACCGAGGCGTAGATCCTCTCGTCGCTGCCGACCAATCGGGCGTCGTCCAGGTCGGCACGGCGCAACGTACCCGGCTCGCTGTCGTCGAGCGACACGCCGAACCCAAAGACCGTGACCCCGGTGTGGGAGGCGAGGTCCCGGACCGGAAAGGGTGTGAGATCGGTCCTGTCGGTCACCAGGGCCGTTGCATCGTAGCCAGGGACGTCGACGACGCGGCGAACCGTGGGCCGCTTGCCACGAGCGCTCTCCAGCCAGGTGTCGGGCCTGGTTTGGCAGTGCTTGGCCGTCATGATCACATTCCGTGACACTGCGAACCCCGAGCAGAAGGCGGCGCCGCGCCCGACCTTGGTCGCGATGAGGAACACGTCCGCCGGGGCGCTGGCCACCCTAGGCCCTTGCGCAGCGCTGCTGAGGGCGTGTGGAAACATAGCGAGCCCGGCGAGCCCAGCCGCGAGGACAGGGGCGGCCATACGACGTGCGTTGCGGTGGGCTCTCGGCGCTGCGGCAGGGCGTGAGGCGGTGGTCCGTGTTCCCAGAATCTGTTGGATGCGCATGAGATGTTTCCGATCCCCGATGGACGATGACATCGGCAGCGTTGGCCGATCTCCGTGCTGATCAATGACAGTTCCGGATCTCGAGGGCTAGCACAACGTTCTCGGCCTGTCCTTCTTCGGACGCTTCCAGTGGTGGACATCAGCGGGCCCGTTAAGGAAGCGAATTAGACAATCCATGGTGTCCGTAGGTGGGGTCGAGTTCGCGGACGACGGTTCCGGAGACGTCGTCGTCCGGCTCTACGAGTCACTCAGCGGCCGGACGACGGTCGGCCCCGGCCGGTGCGACCGGTCACCTCACCGCCCCACGACTCCTCGCGGAACGGGGTCAGAAGAAATCCGGGCAGCGCGGGATCGACCGGTCATCGATCCTGGCCGGGTCCGGGGACTGCAGGTTCGTCTTGGCGATCCACCACTGGCCGGTCCACTCCCGGTCGTCGACGTAGACGCGGTACTTCACGCCGTCACCCGTAGCGTCGAAACGGCACGAGATGTAGACCGTCCGGGCCCACCGCCCGACGCGCAACGCCGGGTCCGTCACGTCGGGGCCCGCCACGCCCTGCGGGTCGACGTTGAGGACACCCGGAAGGCTGCAGCCGTCGGAACACTGGAACGTCGTGGTGGGCTTGACCACGGCCGTGGTGAGGTTGGCGGCGCTCGCGTGACCGACGACCGAGACGAGGACGGCGCCCACACCGAGCGAGGCGGCCGCGGCGAGCGGCATGAGATACTTCACGACGACTCCTGTCAAGAGATCAAGGCGGGCTGAACGAGAGACCAAAGGGGGCTGGACGAAGACGGCAGGGTTCTGCTGACGGATCACTCCGGCGGGGCGAGCGCGTAACCGCTCTGCTCGGCGAAGAACAACGAGACCGGTGTGTAGTGGACGCCGCGCATGACGTGTGAACCATCGGACTGGACGCGGCCCCACTTGCCGATCAGGACGCCGAAGACGTTGCCGTTGAACGCGTAGAGCGGGGCACCGGAGTCACCCTCAACGATGGTGTCCGCCGGGCCGCGGGTGTACGCGGTATCCTGTTGGTTCGGCCCATCGGGGGGCATGTCCGCCGGCGTCGGAGTGCTCGTGTGGCCGCAGACCGTGCCACTGAAGCCGGCACTGACGCAGATCGAACTGCCGGACAACGTCCACCCACCCACAGCGACGCTCTCACTCTGCAGCGGTCCGCCGGTGAACACCCTGCCGACCGCTCGCGGGTAGTAGTGCGAAGAGATCGCTACGCACGGCAGCGTCGAACCACCGGGCACGCACCCGGGAGCCACGCCCCGGTCGAGCCTCGGCTCGACCCTGATCAGCAGGAAGTCGTGACTGGCGGACTTCCAGATCACGTCACCGACGTCCACCCCGCTGGTGGTGGTGAAATGATCCCCCACCTGGCCGCAGTGCCCAGCGGTAAGGATGAAGCGGACACTGCGCCGATACTCGGTGATCCCACTCAAGATCGAGTTGTCCATGAGGACCGGCCCCGCCGTACACCTGCTGCGGTAGCTCCGCACCGTCGTTCCCGCCATGAACGGTTCGGCATCACGGGCCTGCGGCACCGCCGCAGCGCGTGGAACCACCACAACGGCCACACCCACGATCGTCAGGACCACAACGGCCAACCCGATACGCGCCCGCGCCAGGACCCGGCCTCCAACCCGCAGGCGGTCGATCGAACCGATCGACCCGATCGAAGGTGTCATACCTTCGATCCTCACCGCCCCGGACGCCCTCTCCCACCCGGTGGAACCGTCGCGTCCGGGACTGGTCCGACGCACGACACCACCACCCCGGTCACCAGCCCCCGGACTCGCACGCCTCCACGCCGACCAGGCTCAGGGGATGTGGTCCGAGGGGGGCTGCTGGCCGCGCCCGATGATCTCCTCGACCTGCTCAGGGACCGCACCTGCGCAACGGGCAGCCCCTGCGCGCCGGTCAGCTCCTCGAACGCGCCGCTCGGCTGGAGCAGCGACGTCATGCCCAGTGACGAGCTCGGGTCGGGGCTTCGGCGTCCGGGTCACGGTGTCGTGGTCAACGCTGCCTGCCAGAAGGCGTGCGCCAGTTCGTCGTGGTCGAGATCGCTGTGGGCTCCCGATGGGCCGCTCCCTCGGGAGACGACGTGGCTGGCGTCGAGATTCCACACCGAGCCGGGTGCGAACGAGTAGTCCTCGTGCGGCGGCTTCAGCTCCGCGTCCGCGGCACCGGCGACCCCTTGGGCTCCGAAGGTGCCCAGAGCTCCGAAGGCCGGGAACTCCTCGCCGAGCAGGAGGTGGCCGGCCACCTGGGCACCTCGCGGGTAGTGGACGCCGAGGGCGGTGTCGTGCACGGACCGGGTCGTCACCAGTGGGCCCTCGACCAGCCCGTCGGCGAGGATCCGGCGGAAGTAGCCGACCGCGCCGCGCTCGTGCGGGACGTCGTCACCGAACGACCAGAGCGACATCGCGCCCTGGACGAGGTAGAGGGTCTGCACCGGGCGCGCGGGTCCGGACCCTCCCGGCGGGCCGACGACCGCTCCCGACACGACGATGCACCCGAAGCTGTGGCCCATCAGGTGGACCCGCACCGCGGGCGAGGCGGTCTGCAGCGCCACGACGAGGCGGTGCGCGCCGGACTCGCCGAATTCCCGGCCCCGCTTCTTCATGGACCAGAACGACAGCTGCCGCAAGGGCGTGCGCAGCAGGTCGATAGCGGGTCGCCGACGCTCGACGCCGAGCAGGCCCGGCGCGGTCGGAGCAGGGCCCTGCATCGACACGCCCACGCCGTCCGCAGCCTCGTCGATGATCGCTCGAGGGTCGAATCCCTCCTGGTCGTCGCCGGGGGCGGCGACGGAGGTACCTGATGCGAGTGATGTTTCGTCGAACAGGGTCAGGTAGGCGTGCTCCAGCCGGGGATCCAGCTGGGTCCCGCCCACGTCGGCCGCGAGGATCGTCCGCAGCGCCGTCCGGGCAGCGGGGGTGTCGGCCGTACGGGCGGCATAGCTATCGACGAGGCGGTCGAGCTCGGCCTCGTCCTCGGTGCCGGTGGCCTCGCCGCCGGTGCCGGTGGCCTCGCCGAGCAGGCCGTCGGCCGACTCCTCGGGCAGCCGCTCATCGCCCCACGGCAGGCTCGGCCAATGCAGCCCGACCACGAGGGGCCGCAAGCCAGGGTCTCGGATCCGGAACGCAGCGATGTCGGCGGTCTGGGCCGCCATGCGCCCCACCCAGGCGTCGTACTGCTCGCCCGCGGCCGGGGTGTCCCCCTTCCAGCCGTGACTGATGACGAACACGTCCGTGACGTCGCCCGCCGAGACGTCTTCGATCACGCGCTGACTGTCCAGAGTGCCCTCGGGTCGTCTGCGTTCCCGACCGTCCTTGTCGAAAGCGATCAGGTGGTACGAGGCATCACTGCCCGGGATGCGCCGCAGTGCCACAGGGTCCTCCGATCCGGTGAGGGTCAGCCTCGAGCGAGCGGTAGGGGTGGACTTATCCGCGTGTCCTGATCGCAGTGGACGGCGTACAGAAGACCGAGCGGGTTACGCCGCTCGGCCAGGAGCTCTCGTCTCAGCTCCAGCACCGCCTCACCGATGGCCTGACCTCCCAGCAGTCGCCGGAAGAAGCGCTCGGCCCAGGCGGTGGCGAACCTGGCCGGCGTCTTCGCCTCCGTTCCGACCACCCCCCGGGCGCCCTTGTCGAGGAAGTAGGGGACGAAGCCGTCGTAGAACAGGGGCGACAGCTCGGCCGACTCGCAGGCGTTGAGGACGACCAGCGGCTTGCCTGGCAGTTGGACGTCCCGCGGCGCGTCGAGGCTGAGGTCGGCGAGAGTCAGCGTGCCGTCCGAGAGGATGAGCGCCGACGCGTCCGGGCCGCCCCGGTCCGACAGGGACGATGCCACGGCGTGGCCGTAGAAGTAGAGGATCTGGTCGGAGGTGGTGGGGTCAGCCAGGGCGGACACCAGCTCGTCCCGGGTGCTGCGGGGCAGCACCGTGAGCTGCTGCCCGGGGCAGCTCACGGCAGCCGCCGACCACCACTGCTGCTGATCCGAGACGAAGGTCGCCTTCATCGTCACGTCGATCGTGGTGTTCACGTTGACGCTGACGGCGAGCCGGGGGCGGCTGTTGACGACGGTCGTGTCGTGGCTGGGCGAGCCCACGTAGGGAATCTGCTCCACCAGGTGCCGCATCCCGAGGAAGCGGTCCCAGCTCAAGGTCGCCCCCGGGCCCACGTCACCGAGGTAGAGCAACGACCAAGGGATCGGTACGCCGGTCGAGACGACCTGGACCGTGAGGGGCGTCTCGTCCTCGGTGACCTGCCGCAGCCAGTCGCCGAGGCCGCGCGCGTCGGCGCCGTCCGCGGGGTTGCGGAAGAGCTGCTGGAACAGCCGGGCGCCGGCCCGGGCCATGATCCGCAACGCGACCTCTTGGACGTTCTCGGGGATGTCCAGGCGCGTCTGGAAGACGTACTCGTTGCCGACCCGCAACTGCACGACGTCGAGCAGCTTTCCTCGCAGTTCGTCGAGGGCCGCCTGGAGTGCCGGCGGCGTGACCGAGAGATGGACGGCGGCCGCGCGCGACCCGATACAGATGCACTGATAGCCACCCTGAGCTGCGGGGGAGATGACCAGGCCGACATCCCGACGCTGGAGGCTCGACGCGCCGGACGCCAGCCTCCCGCTGCCGGTCACCACGGGCCGGCGGCAACCCCACGGGGTCGGGCTCGGGGAGCTACCGACCACCGGTAAGGTCAGGGTCATCTGGTGGACGAAATTGCCGGCACGGTGGAATGTCGCCGTCAAGGAACAATCACCCTCATGACGCGCGACGATGTCGAACCGGGTGCGGCCCCGCGAGGGGCCGGTTCGGGGCAGCCGCAGCAGTCTGGTGTGATCGGAGACCTCGAAATCGTGGCTGTCGACCTGGACCATGAGTTCGACGAGGTTCTCGTCCGGTGCGAAGAGGGACGCCGTAGGCACGGTCAGCGGAGCGACCGCGACCGCGTTCGGTCGCTGGCGTTCGTCGACCCCGAACGCCAGCGTGTACGGATAATCAAGGATCAACGGCTCATCGCGGGGGTGGTCCTCGATCTCTGCGCTGAACCACCGCGGGTCGGGCTCGCCGGACGTCCCGAGCTCCGGCTCGCCACCCCTGCCTCGTGTGTCAGGGGGTACGGCCTCAGCAGGCATCCTCCTCGGCACACCCGCGTCGGGGAAGGACGGCGACGGCGCCGGAGGCGTGGAGGCGGACGTCGATCCGGACCCACGAGGTAAGGAACGGGCAGGAGGTGGTGGCGGAAGCGGTGGCGGCCGATCATCCCCCCAAGGGTCCCCGCTGTCGGTGACCGTGGCGCCGTCCGGGCCCGCGCTGCGAGTCGCTCTCCTGCCGTAGGCACCCGGGGCATCGTGGTCGTCGTGCTCGCCGCGCCGGTCTCGGCTCTGTGAGCGGGCTCGGGAGGGGGTGGCGTCCGGTCCGTGCGGGCCTCGGCGAGGAGCGCGATACCTCCGCCGTGCCCCTCGGACCCGGGTCAACCATTCCCGAAGCAAGCCGACGCCGTGCGCAACCGTGACCGCGACGAGGGCACCCCCTGCCGCCACCGATGCGATGAACGCCCAGCTATTCACGGCCCTCTGCCCTTGGACAACCCGACGACGGCGCCCCAGGAACAGATGTGTTCGGAATGATTCGATTCCGGGCTACACCTGATCCTGGCCCACCGTCAGCTCAGTGTAGCGACAGCGGTCAGCCACGACCGCCTGGTTCCCACCGCGTAGGTGACGTCCGCTCTCCCACCAGGACGCCACCGAGAAGACCGTGGACGCCGTGCGGCGGCTCGTCGCCGTCACGGACGGGGCCGACCTGCCCGGCCGCACCCGCGCCGAGATCGTCGCTCTCATCCGGACCGAGCCTCGACGGCGCCCCGGCTCGATGACCGGTCGGGGCCGAAGAACGGGCCGTCCTGGTCAGTGAGCAATTCGCGCGGTGATCCGGTCCGCATGTTCTGGCCCTCCGACATCGCCACGATCCGGTCAGCGTTCATGACGGTCGACAGCCGGTGAGCCACCACGATCTGGGTCATGGACAGTTCCCTGGCGCTCCTGGAGACCACCGCCTGGCTCTCGTTGTCCAGCGCACTGGTGGCCTCGTCGAGGAACAGAATCCTCGGCTGGCGGATCAAGAGCCGGGCAATCATCAGCCCCTGCCGCTGCTCGCGCCGTCGAACCGGATGGTTCCCGAGACCGGCCGGCCGAAACCGATCATCAAGCGGAGCACACCGCGTTCACCTCCCGCCGGCGCGGGAGCAGGTGTACGGCCGGCTGATCGTGCGCCGGGGCAAACGGCTCAACCCCACCGCGGCGGCCACCACCGCGGGCACGCCCTCATCGAGCAGGTCATCTGCGAGGCCGCCGGGTCGACGTTGGCGCACCTGCCGCCGGGGTCGCTCCAAGCGAACTAAAGATCCAGAAACGCCGGGCGTGGATCACGAAATCCCCTTCGGTGGATCCGGGATCAGATCCGGTGAGCCGGTGGCGTGGGGCAAGGTCGTGGCGGTCGGCCCGGCGGTGGTGCGGCGGGACGGGCGGGTGCGGGCGGCACCACCGCCCCGCCGTCCGGACCCGTGGAACCAGCGCTCTCCAGCGACCCCGGGAGCACCCCGCCCTACGGCTCCAACCCGACGATCAGGTCGTAGGCGGCCAGCGCGACCGCGTGGACCCGCTGGGCCACGCCGGCCTCCGCCCACACCTTCAGCCGACGGCGGATGGTGCGGTCCGAGCAGGCGGTGGGTAGCGATCCGTTCGGAGCCCGAGCCGTGGACCAAGGCGTCGATCAGATGCTCGAACACCACCCGGGACGGGATCCTGCACCGACACGACTACCACGGCGAGTGGAACGACAGCCTCAACCCACCACCCACGCCCGACACGGCCGACATGAACTGAGCTATTTCTCCGAGGCCCTAAAAGTAGGTCATCCCCGACCAACCACCGAACGCACCGCAGATGTCGCCCAGCGCCTCCCAGTCGAGCTCGAGAACCTGATCGTCCGTCTTCTTCGCCTCGCCCATGATTCCCGTCCCTTCCTCGTGAACCTCCGACCAGGAAAGGTTAGGTCCAGGACGAGGGCTCACGCATTGGGCTCGGAGCTCAATATCTCCGCGGTCTGTGGCTCCGTCCGTGGCTCCGGCGCCCCACCTGTCCGGTCATCTCCTGCCGCGACCAGACCCCCGACCTCGCCACGAGGACGCCGGCCGCGGGCGCCCGCAACCGGGTCCTGGGCCCAATGTCCTTGCGTTAGGGCGCCCGACAGGGCTGTGACCTGCAGCGATGTCACGACACGGTGCTGTGACACGCCGACTAACGCAAGGACATTGGTCCTGGGCCGACCTGGGCCGACCTGGGCTTTTGTGGGGCCGAAGTCGCCGACGTCCGGAGCAGGGGGTCGTGGCGCGGTCGCGATGGCGAGGGCAGCCAGCCGGCGCGAAGAGGAGAGGGCTACCTGATCGCGTACGTCCGATCACGCACGGGCACGGTGCCCTGAGCGTCCTTTGGTTTCCCGGCACAAGTTTTGAGTTAAAAACCTTGATGCAAGGCCGGTTCGGCGGTGACGAACCCGGTATCCGCCTAGAAGAGTCGATCTCCGAACAGCTCGTCCGGACCGGGCAATCGGCCGGCCCGAGGCCGCCTGACAGCCAGTCTTCGCAGGTCAGCGGGCAGACCCGCAGCTGGGGCACACCTGCGAGAAAGCGCTCTCTATTCTCCATCGAGTTACTTGGAGATTACGTGGCGATTGCCGCTCGATGCGCGCTTGACAGGTTTGTCGGGGCCTCCTAGATTCCGCAAAAGCGCCGTGAGCCCCATTGAAGGGGTTGTCACGGAGTAGAGGATGACCGCTCCGGCCTAGGAGATACCCGTCACCGGTGATTACGGTAGTCGGGGATGCTCGAGGCGAGCGCGCGGAGGTCATTTCGCTGCGGTAAACCATGGGCGGAGCGTCGATATACCTGGAGGCTGTGTCGTGAAGGACGGCGAGTGCACCTTTCCCATACCCATCAGCGCCCCCTGGGGGGAAACGCCAAGGTCGATGGGTGAACGGCGATGACCGCGGCTGCGCATGAGGTCGTCGACCATTCGGCCGCGCCAGGATGGGACCTGAGCAGGGTCCGCTACCTGAACCATCAGGGTGGTGCCGACGAGTCGGAGTCGACCCACCCGGCACGGATCCTTCGTGCACTCGAACCCGACTCCAGCTCCGGGGAGAGTTGGCCCGGCTGCTCCCGCGACGGGATGTGGATTTCACGCATCGCACACAATGCTGCCGAGTCGGCGCTCGAGAGCTCGCGCCCGGGGCGAGGATCAGCTGACCAGCTCGAGGTCGCCAAGGGAATCGTCGAAGAAGGCATCAGGGCCGCTCTGCTATCGGTGAATCGGGATCAGGCCGGCTCGCTGGTCACGATGGAGAACGTGCGTGAACGCATCGCGAACGCGGTGCGTAAGAAGATCCGGCTGCCTGAGTTGCTCCGAGCCCTCTGGACCGCCTACACGGCCGTGGCTGAGCTGGTCCTGAAAGACCTGGATGAAGGCAGCGAGACCACGGGCGCCGCTCGGCTCGGCCATGAACGGATGCAGGCGCTCACCACTCGGATGAGAGAGGTGCTCGACTGGGTTGCGAATGCCTTCGCCGAGGAACAGGGTCGCTGCGAGACGCTCAAGGGCTCGCAGCACTGCACGATCCTGCGGGTGCTCGAGGGGGGCCATGAGGTCGACCAAGCCGATGTGCGGCGAACTCTCGGAGTGGACCTCGGTGACCACCTGATGTCCCTGGTGGTTTGGGCGTCTCCCGAGGCCCTCGTGTCGCGGGAGAAACTCCTTCACTTTGCCCAGAAGGTCGCCCGACGTCTGGGGGGAAGCGCACCCTTGACGGTGCCCGCCTCTCCCCAGGAGGTGTGGAGCTGGGTCGGATGGAAGGAACTCCAGGAGGCGCATCAGCTGCGCGACCTCGGGGAGCGGCTCGTTCCTCCGCCTGGCGTCTACGTCAGTACCGGGCCGGTCCAGAGCGGTCTGACCGGTTTCCGGCGCAGTCACCAGCTCGCCAAGGCCGGCCAGCGGCTGCTCGAGGCGGGTCTCGTACCTGCTCGGTCCCGCTCCTGGCTTTGCGAGCATTCCGATGTCGCGGTGCTGTCGATGTTCATCGAGAACGTCGACCATGCGCGTTGGTTCACGGACGCAACGCTCGGAGCGCTGAACGCCGCGGATCCGTGGTGCACGATCCTGCGAGAGACCCTGCGGGTGTACCTCGCGCTCGACCGCCATCGGGAGGACGCGGCCAAGGCGTTGTACATCTCCAGGAACACCGTCGGATATCGCGTCTCCAAAGCGATCCAACTCATCGGTCGCCCGTTGGCAGAGAACGTCATCAACATCCGACTCGCGTTGGACGTGTCCAGGATGCTCCATGCCGGGCTCGTCGGCCCTTGGAGCAGCGTGTCATCGTCGTCCGGCTCCGACACCGCGTAAGAGCCCGGCGG
>DATDMG010000040.1:0-5101 GCA_036518955.1 Kineosporiaceae bacterium
CCGCCGGTGTCGTAGGTGATGCCCTTTCCGGCCAGGACGACGCGGCCCCGGCGCTGGGTGGGTGCCTCCGGCTGGTAGTCCAGGCGGACCAGGCGCGGCGGGTTCACCGAGCCGGCCCCGACCGCGAGCAGGCCGCCGAACCCGTCTGCCGCGAGAGCCGACTCGTCCCAGACGGTGATCTCGAGACCCGCGTCCGCGGCGTACTCGGCGGCGCGGTCCGCCAACCACGCCGGGGTCTTGACGTTCGAGGGGGTCGCCGCGAGGTCCCGGGCCCGGGCGGTGGCCAGGGCATGCGCCGTCCCGGCGGCCAGCGCCTCGGCGGGCAGCCGGCCGGCCAGCTCGACGCGGCGCGCCGGGACCGCGTCGGCGCGCCGCTTCGTCCCGGTCGCCGGGGGCGCATAGCCGCCCAGGTGCAAGCCCTCCACCAAGGCCCGGACAGCGTCCGGGCCCTGCCCGTCGGCCAGCGAGGTGACCACCCGCTCCCGGCCGCGCACCACCCGGGCCAGCGCGGCTCCCGCCCGGCGGAGGTCGTGGACCGCGTGGGTGCCCGTCCCCACCAGGAGCAGCCGGCCGGGCAGCCCGGACGGCGCCTGGACCGGGACCCGCACCACCTCGCCGGCCCGGCCCGAGACCCGCTCCGCGACCAGCACCGCGGCGAGGTCGACGCCGTACCGCTCCGCCGCGAGACCCGCCGTCGCGTCGGGGACGGGCCTTCCGCCAGCCGGCGGATCCACCGCGGCGTCCACGGGGGGCCCGGCGGCGGTCCGCGCCGGGCCGGTGGTGGCACCCGTCGGGACTGCGGTACCCGGCGTCCCGGACGCCGCCGACACGCCGACGGCGAGGACGTCGGCGCCCTCCCATGCCCTGCCGACGTCATCACCCAACGTGACGAGGGAGAGGCGGTTCTGCAGCGGCGCCGGGAGACCGGCGGGCCGGGTGCGGGGGCTCACGGCGTCACGATAGCGGCCAGGTGACCGCCTCCTGGCACGTCGAAGGCCCGGGCGATCCCGGGCCTTCCGTCAGCACCGACCGCAGCGGGGTCGAGCACGATGTGTCTCGCGGCGCCCGCCGTCGGACGGCTGCGGCCGGAGGTGGGAGCGGTGATCAGGGGTTGACCGCCGAGGCGAGCTGATCCCGCAGTTCGCCGGCCTCGGTGGCGGACATCTCGACGACCAGACGACCCCCGCCCTCGAGTGGGACGCGCATGACGATGCCTCGCCCTTCCTTGGTGACCTCGAGCGGGCCGTCGCCGGTCCTCGGCTTCATGGCCGCCATGCGGCATCCCCTTCCTTCTCCGCGGTCCACCACCTGGCGGAGGTGGGCCGCGCACCGGTGCGTCCGCGCTGACGGGGTGCGGAGCGTCATCGCCGCTCATTATCCCTGGTCGGCCACGCTGGGCGAAACGTCAGCCCGAAACGCCGTGTCGACCCCACGGCGGTGGGCCGCCGGGTCGACGTCCCGCCCACCGGGCGGCACGCCGGTCGGCAGCACCGTGGTCGCGGTGCCGGACGGGCGGCCTCAGCGCCGCTCGGTGAACCCTGGTACCGCGGCGTCGCCGCTCTCGACGCGTCACGGCGCCCACCGCTGGGAGCGCCAGATCACGAGCATCCAGATCACGCCGAGCACTCCGAACCCGACCGTGACGGCGAGCCGGTAGGCCCGCGATCCGGACGCCGCCGCGAGCATCGTCCCGAGCGGGAAGAGCGGCAGCAGGTAGCGCGGCAGGCTGGTGAACGAGTCCAGGACAGCGAGCAGGTAACCCGCGTACCCGGCGGTCCACGCCACCAGGTCGCGACCGACCACCCGGCGTCCCTGCCGCCACAGCCACCAGACCACCCCGGCCACCCCGGCCACCAGCACCACCGGACCGACCTGGCGCCCGAAGTAGAGCCCCGACGCGTAGATCCAGGGCCGCACCGGGGTGATCTCGTGCGGAAGCCGCCAGGCCGCCATCGTCCGGGTGTACCCGCCCGGGACGCCGGTCCGCCACCACACCACGAGCGGCCACTCCACCGCGGCCGTGGCCGCCGCCAGCCAGCCGAGCGCCGGGGCGGCCAGGGCCCGGACCGCCCGGTGGGGCGGCTCGCCCCGCAGCGACCGCGCCCGCGCCACCAGGTGGACGGAGAGGACGACGACGAGCGGCACCGCGATCGGCCGGGCCAGCCCGGTGAGCAGCAGAAGGGGCACCGCCAGCAGGTAGCGCTCCCGCTGCAGGCATCGCAGGACGGCGGCGAGCAGCAGCAACGCGAGCGCTTCGGTGTACGGCAGCTGCAGCACCAGCGCGGACGGGAAGAAGCACAGCAGCGCCGTCGTCCAGAGCCCGAGCCGCGGCCCCGCGACGTGTGCCGCCACGCTCCGGACGAGCACGGCCGCCCCCGCGGCGCAGGTCAGGGACACGACGGTGGCGGCCGCGGTCCAGCTCAGCCCGGTCAGCTCGACCACGCGGACCAGCCCCGGATACAGCGGGTAGAAGGCCCAGGTGTTCGGGGCGACGGCGCCGGTCGAGTCGATCGGCAGGTGGGCCGGGTAGCCCTGGTGGGCAACCCGCTCGTACCACGTGCCGTCCCAGTTGTTGGCGATCTGCAGATACGTCCAGGGCGTTCCGTCACGGTGCCGGCCGGCCAGGTCCACGCTGCGGAACACGGCGAACGTGAACAGGGCCCGGCTCGCGGCCAGGACGACGAGAGCCTGGGCCCAGCCGGGCAGGCGGCGCGGGTCGAGCCGGGACAGCCCGGCCGACCAGCCGTGACGCACCACCTGGCCGGCCGCCGGGGACGCGGTGGCCGAGGGCCCGGCCCCCGGGGTGAGGTCGGCCGGTGGCGCCGTGCCGGCTGCCGTCACGAGGCTGCCCGGCGGGCATGGCACCCGGCGAGGTGGTCGTCCACCAGGCCGCAGGCCTGCATCGCGGCGTAGGCCGTGGTCGGCCCGACGAAGACGAGTCCGTAGCCGCGCAACCCCTTCGCCAGGGCCTTCGACTCCGGCGTCGAGCCGGGCACGTCGCCCGGCCGCCGCGGCGCCGGCCGCGAGGCCGGGGCGAACGACCAGACCAGTGCGTCGAGGCCACCAGGGACGGCGTCGCGCACGGCCAGCACGGCGCGCGCGTTCGTCACCGCGGCGAGGATCTTGGACTTGTTCCGCACGATGCCAGGATCACCGAGGAGCCGCTCGACGTCGTCCGGACCGTAGCCGGCCACCACCTCCGGGTCGAAGCCGGCGAAGGCGGCCCGGAACGCCGGCCGCTTGCGCAGGATGGTCAACCAGGACAGCCCGGACTGGAACGCCTCCAGGGTGAGGCGCTCGAAGAGGGCCTGCTCGCCGTGGACCGGGACGCCCCACTCGGCGTCGTGGTACTCGACGTAGTCTGCGGCGGCCGCCGCCCAGGAGCACCGGGCGAGCCCGTCACCACCGATCACCACCCCGTCGCTCATCCGTCAGAAACGGCGCTGCGGCGACTCGGAGGGCGAGGCGGGCGGCGCGAGCGCATCGTCGAAGCCGCCCCCGAACCCGCCCCGGCGGTCGCCCCCGAGGTCGTCGTCCAGGTCGCTGCCGAGGTGGCTGCGAACATCGCCGGCCGCGGCGCCGGGACCACCCGGGCGAGCTCCGCCCGCCCCGGGCTCGAGGTCGAGCGCGGCCCGCAGCCGCCCGATCTCGTCGTCCCGCCACCGCAGCTCCTGGCCGAGCCGGTCCAGGACCTCGTCCACCTGGTTCATCCGGTAGCCGCGCAGGGCCGGCGTGAAGCGCAGCGCCTCGACGTCCTCCGGGACGACGCCGTCCGGTGGCAGGCCCCGGAACGGGAGCGACGACTCGGGGGCATCCATCCCGCCACTGATCCGTCCGGTGACGACGCCGGCCACGAGGGCGATCACGGCCATGGCCAGCAGGGTGAAGAGCCAAGTCACCCGACGATGCTCCCACGGCCGCAGGACCTGTGACGCCGGCCCGGACACCCCGGCGTCCCGTCCCGTCCCGGGCCGCCCGTAGAGGTCATCGGTATGCCGAACGAGTGAGCACTTCACGTAACCATTGCGATACTCAAAGTAACACTCCAGGGTGGGACCCGGCCACGACCGACCCAGGAGGACCTCATGGTGCATGGAGCCCACCGCCCCGACGCTTTTGAGCTACCCGTCCCTCCCGCGGAAGGCCGCGTGGTCGGCGCCCGGATCGCCCCACCCACGCCACGCCACGGCCGGCCCTGGGGCCGTGCGCTGGCCCTGGCCGGCGTGGTGGCGGTCTGCCTCGTGCCGGCGACCGACGCGCTGGCGTCGTCCCGGTCGGAGCACGGCGGACGGGCCCCTCGCGCCGGGGTGCAGGACCGGCGCGGCGACGGCGGAAACCGGGTCCGGACGGTGACGCGGACCGTGACCGCCCCGACGACCCCGAGCCTCGACCCGGTGAGCGGTGGCACCGGGACCGGGGAGGAGCCGGTCGTCCGGTCCGGTGAGGATCTGGGGTGGTGGCCGTGGGGCCCGGTGGTGAGCGGGCGGCTCAACCGGCCGGTCCGCGGCGGCTACTCCACCCTGGTGCTGCAGCGTGGCCGGATCGCCGCGGTCACGGACAGCACGGTGACCCTCACCTCGGCCGACGGCGTCACCATCACCTGGACGGTCGACGAGCGGACGCGGGTACTCCGACCGGGCGGCCGGGGCAGGGCCGGAGGGTCCGAGCCGCGTCGTCAGCACGCCCGGGACACCGTCCCCTCGCCCACCGACGGCTCCGCGGGCCCCACCAGCTCGGCGCCGGCGCCGACCGCGGGGCTCTCGGCCGGTGAGCAGGTCGGGATCTGGGGCACCGCGTCCGGGGACGTCACCACGGCGACGTTCGTCGTCGTCCGGAGCAACGCGCCGGCCCCGAGCACGTCGACGAGCAGCCCGACCAGCACGCCCACCGAGACGACGTCGACGTCGACCTCGACCTCGACCTCGACCTCGACCTCGAGCACGACGTCCGGCACGACGTCGACCGACCCCTCGGTGGAGTAGCCCACCCGCCGCTCAGCGGCGAAGCTCCCGGACCCCCCGACCGAGGTCGGCGTGCCAGCGACACCGACGTTCCCCCGCGGACGCCGGCAGCTCGCCCACCGCGTCGGCCGGGTCCGTGA
>DATDMG010000041.1:0-7352 GCA_036518955.1 Kineosporiaceae bacterium
GGTCAACCTTGGCCCGGCGCGGCGCTCACCGGCATCGGGGCGACCCCCCTCATCGTGCTCCGGGGCTTGGGGGGTCCGCCGGCCGGAGCGCCGGGGGTACGGCTGGTGATCGTCAGGCGACGCCGAGTCGCCGCCCCCGCAACTGGTAATCGAACAACATCGGCCGGAGCCGGTCGCCGTGCTCGTCCGGGTGCTCGAACGCGATCGCCACCGCTGTCCGCTCCTCCGGCCGGAGGACCCGCACCGCCGGCGAGCCGCCGGATGCCGGGCCGCCGTCCCGGTGCGCCACGGGTTGGTGGCGCACCACCCGCCCTGGGATCGCGAAGAGCTCCGTCGCCAGCTGGAACCGCACCTCGACGGCGGCCTGGAGCGCGGGGACCGAACCCGCGACCACCGCCAGAGCCCCGCCCTCGCTGAGATTGACGGTGATGCCGGGCACCAGCGCGACCCCTGCGGCGTTGCCGTCCTCGCCCCCGTCGTCCAGGACGACGAACTCGACCGGCGTGCACAACGGGACCCGGGCGTGGGCCCGGCGCTGGATCCGGGACACCGGCCCGCTCACCCGGAGCCGCCAGCCGAGCAGGGCCGGCCCGATCCGCTCCCGCCCGAGGTATCGGGTGGTGACCTCGTGCAGCCCCCGATCAGTCACCCAGCGCAAGACGTACGGCGTGCCCGGGAGTTCCCCGTGCAGATTCCCGGTGAAAGCCGGCTGACCGATGACCAGCTCCGGCTGGGCGGGACGGCGCCCGCGCACCTCCAGCCGGACGTCCTCGACGAGCGTCGGCACCTCGGGCACCCCCGACGCGCCGTCCACCGCCCAGGCGTCCGGCGCCGGGGACGCCGTCAGCCGGGTGCCTGCCGCGGGGAGCGCCGCGAGGCCGGCGACGACCTCCCGGGCGAACACGGTGCTGTCCATCGTCGCGGTCCCTCCCTCGATCGCCTGCTCCGGCCTACCCGGACGACTCCCCAGGTCGGCAGCCGGGGCGCCGGCATGAGCCGTCCGCGGACCGGTGACCCGGCGGACGCAGCGGGTCCGCCGCGCCACCCTCATCCGCGGCGTCACGTCGGACAGCACGGTCGGGGCGGCCGGTCGGCGTCGTCGAGAAGCACGTCGGTCGACTCAGGTGGCGGACGGCGTCCACAGCCCGGTCACGATCTCGGCCTCATCGGCCCCCGGCCAGGGTGGCATGGTGACCGCCACCGCGGTGAGCGGGCCGTCCTCGTCGGCGCGGAACTGGAACTCGGTGCCGACCGGGATGGTCAGACAGATCCCCTCGGCCAGGGCCACGACGTCCGCCGTCCCGTCCCGGCTGCGCCGCCACATCCTGCCGGTGCCGCCCAGGAGGTACCACACCTCCTCGACGGTACGGTGCCGCACCGCGACGGAGACCTGACCCGTGGCCAGCTCGAAATGCGCCATGCTGCCCCCGGCGAGCCGGAGCAGGACCCGCACCTGGGATCCGTCCGGGGCGACTGCCGAGGGGTCGGCCGGCAGGGGCATGGTCTCGAACGACGTCATCGGGCACTCCTGGCTCGCCGGGGCGACCCTGCCATCGTGGCATGCGGGCGCCGGCCCGTCCCGTGCCGCGACCACGACGTCGACTGGGTGGTGTTCGGTCCGGTACCTCCGCGCTCCACGTCGTGATCACCATACCGGGAGAACCCCCGTGCCACCCGAGCCGGCAACCCGCGTCGGCAACTCGCCGTGCGTCGAGCGCCGCACGGAACCGCCGTCTCGGAGGCACCACGGTAACGGTCCGCATGCGGCGATCCGGGTGGTGGCGCGGCCCAGCAGCCACCGTGCGCAGGCGCAGGATCGACATCGCGTGCGGTGGTCGGCGACGGACTTCTTCCTCCTCCAGCCGGGCAACCCACCCCGCGAGCCTGCCGACCTCTGCTCGCCATGGGGCACCACATGTCTTGTACGACGCCTGTTGTGTACGACGCCGCTGCCGATGAGGTTTCGGTCCCGGCGGGGGAGCCGGATCGGCCTGGATCGAGGGCAAGGAGTCGAGGTGGACCGAATCGAGGGCCCAGAGGTCGGGCGGACCGGGTCGGCACGTGAGGTGCACCGACGGCCCGGGCACCGCGCGTTCGTCACCATGAGTGGGCGGCCGCGGTGCGACCTGGACGGAGGGGGGCCGACCGGCGGAGCGACAGGCATCGATGCTGGATACCGAAGGTTCTCCGCCGGCAACCGCTGGCCAGCGGCTCGGGTGGGTCCAGAGTCACAGATGGTGAGCTTTTGTCGCGGAACACATCTCGGCGGGCGCCTTGCGCCGATCGGGGGTATTCCTATGCCGTGGCCGAAGATTCACAGGAAGCTGACGGTGCCGATGCGGACGGCGATGCCGGTCCGTCGGGCGCGTCAGCATTCCGGTCGGCCAGGGCTCCCCCCTCGATTACGTTCGGTGACCGCCGACCGTGTCCGACCCTGGACGCGAAGCGTAAGTCGCCTGAGGCTCTCGACCGGTGTTCATCAAGGGTCGACGACGTCGTGGGCCATCAGGGTAGTAACAATCCGTGATGGGTTGGATGAGGCGGATCCCGAATCAAACGTGACGACAGTCACACGCCGCAGCGCTTTGACCAGCCGTGATGCAGCTGTGGCCCACCGCACATCATTCTTGATCGAACCTTTGCTCAGACTTCATGGACGGCTGGATCAAAGGCCGTTTCATGAGCTCCGAAGCGATTCGCCCCGACGAGCGGCCCCGCTCGGAGGCAGATCGAAGAGAAGAGGAACCGTGCGTATCGGTCTGATTGCGACTCCCTGGGTTCCCGTCCCGCCGCCGCGGTACGGCGGCACGGAGGCGGTTATCGACAACCTCGCCCGCGGGCTTCGCGACGCTGGTCACGACGTCGAGCTCTTCACCGTGGGTGAGTCTACCTGCGACGTCACGCGATCATGGTTGTTCAAGGAATGCATGGAACCCATGCATGATTCGATCATCGAGAGTCTCCATGTAGAGGCCGCGTACCGGGCTCTCGCGGACTCGGACGTCGACGTCATCCATGACCACACGGTCGTCGGCCCCCTGCTCGGATCGCACGCCGCACCGGCCAGGGTACCCGTGGTGACCACCGTTCACGGCCAGTTCACGGACGTCGCCCGCCAGGTGTACAGCCGGATGCCGAGCGGCGTCTCCATCGTGGCCATCTCCCACCCCCATCGCGCCTGCGCCCCGGAGGTCCCCGTCGAAGCGGTGATCCCGCACGGGATCGACACGCACCGGTATGTGCCTGGCCCCGGCGGGGGCGGCTACCTCGCCTTCGTCGGCCGGATGAGCCCCGAGAAGGGTGTGCACCGGGCGATCGAGGTCGCCCGCCGCTCCGGCCTGCCGCTGATCATCATGGTGAAGATGCGGGCGCCCGAGGAGCACCAGTACTTCGAGGACGTCGTCAAGCCGATGCTCGGGAGCGACATCGAGCTGATGTTCGAGCCCGAGGAGGCGGAGCGGATCGGCCTGGTCGGCAAGGCGGAGGCGCTGATCAACCCGATCACCTGGCCGGAGCCCTTCGGGTTGGTGATGGCCGAGGCGATGGCGTGCGGAACCCCGGTCGTGGCCAGCCCCCACGGCGCTGCCCAGGAGATCGTGGAGCCGGGGATCACCGGGTTCCTCGAGTCCGAGGTCGACGACCTGGCGACGGCGGTCGGCCGGATCGGTGAGCTGGACCGCGCCGACTGCCGGGCGGCAGCGGAGCGCCGCTTCAGCATGGAGCGCATGGTCGCCGACCACGTGCGGCTGTACCGTCGCCTGATCGATCGGGCGAGCGTGCCGACCCTCACCGAGCAGCGCGTTGCCCGGTTCCGGCGGCGAGTTGCACTATGAGGCCGTCGGGTGCCTGACGGATCGAGTTCCCTTCCGGGCGCAGGTCGAGTGACAGCACCCCGTCACCGAGGCGCAGGTTCTCGATCCTCAAGGGCAGCAGCGATTCCGGCACCACCGGAGCCACTGTGAGTCTGCCTTCCGGCAGCGACGGCTCCAGTCGGAGGAGCGAACGCAGTAGGGACATCGGGGTCGCTGCTGCCCAAGCTTGCGGTGCGCACGACGTCGGGTAGCCGACGGGCGCGGTGAACCGGTCCCGCTCGAAGCCACAGAAGAGCTCGGGCAACCTGCCACCGAAGGTCTCGGCGGCGTCGAGGATGGCCATGGCCACGGTCTGCGCCTCGCTGACGAAGCCGTAGCGGACCAGCCCCGCGACGGCGATCGCGTTGTCGTGCGGCCAGACCGAGCCGTTGTGGTACGACATCGGGTTGTACGCCCCCATGGACGACGCCAGCGTGCGGATGCCCCACCCGCTGAACATCTCCGGGGACATCAGGTGCCGCACGACGGACTCGGCCTTGTCGTCGTCGACGATCCCCGTCCACAGGCAGTGGGCGATGTTGGAGGCGAGGGCGTCGACAGGCCGCTTGTCGCCGTCCAGCGCGATGGCGAAGTAGCCCCGGTCGGGGAGCCAGAACGCGTTGTTGAACACCGACTTCAGCTTCTCGGCCCGTTCGGCCCACTCCTGGGCCAGCTCGCCGTGACCCTCGGCCTGCGCGAGCCGGGCGCGGGCCTGGTACGCCGCGTACGTGTACCCCTGGACCTCGCAGAGCGCGATGGGGGCGTCGGCGAGCCGGCCGCTGGCGAAGTTCACGCCGTCCCAGGAGTCCTTCCAGCCCTGGTTGACCAGCCCCCGGTCGGTCGCCCTCCGGTATTCCACGAAGCCGTCGCCGTCCGCGTCGCCGTACTCCCGGACCCAGGCCAGCGCACGGTCGGCCGCGGGCAGCAACGCGATGACGTCCTCCGCGGGCGCGCCCCACCGGCGTACCTCGTCGAGGAGCATGACGAACAGCGGGGTGGCGTCGGCGGTGCCGTAGTAGACGCTCTTGCCTCCCAGCGCCAGCGCGGTCGACATGCCGGTGCGCATCTCGTGCATGATCCGCCCGGGCTGCTCCTCGGTCATCGGGTTGACCGCGTCGCCCTGGTAGTGGGACAGGGTCTGCAGAGTGCCCACCGCCAACCGGTAGTCGATCGGCAGTGCCATCCAGGCCGACAGCAGTGAGTCGCGCCCGAACAGGGACATGAACCAGGGGGCGCCCGCGGCGACCGCGACCCGCTCGGGATGGTCGTGATCGAAGATCCGCAGGACGCCCAGATCCTCCTGGCTCTGCTTCAAGGTGGCGAGCAGCCCGCGGGGGCCCTGGGAGAACGCCGGGCCCTGCGCCCGCCACGCCGACAGCAGCTGATCCGGTCGGCTGACGCCGACCGGCTGGCCGCAGGCGTGCCGCCCCGGCAGGAGCGTGTCGTTCACCGAGGCCTGCACCTGCACGCAGGCCTCCCAGGTGCCGCGGGCGGGTACGACCACTTGAAACGAGATGAGGCCGGGAGCGTAGTCGGGGGTGGGTTCGGCGCTGACCCGGACCCCGCGGGACGCCCCCATCCAGCGGTAGTCGGCCAGCAGGCCGTCGGCGATCTGGTTGCTGATGCGGCCCATCCCGCTGCCGACCCGGTTCTCCTTCACCTCGAAGAGGTCGGCGAAGTCGAAGTCGGCCAGGATCGTCACCGTGCAGGCCGCGGCCTCGTTGGACAGGTTCTCCAGCACCACGTCCTCGCGCATGCCGTCACCCACGTAGCGGCGCCGGACCACGAGCAGGGTGCTGTCGGCGCGGCCTGCCCGGGGCGGGGTGCGGCAGACGAACGAGGCGGAGAACGGGGCGTCGTGCTGGACGACGAGCGTGTCGGGGGACCGGCCGTCGATGCGCAGCTCCCAGCGCGACAGGATGCGGGTGTCACGGAAGAAGAGCCCGTGGATGGTGCCGGGACTGATGTCGCCGTTGGAGGAACCGATGCAGAAGGTGGAGCCCTCGACGAGGGTGACCGCGCTGTGCGCCTCGTCGCTCGGCGGACTGCCGTCGAAGTTCCACGCGTCCGTCATGCTGCCTCCCTCGGTGGCTGTCCCATACGAGCGTAGGGCCCGCCACTGGCAGCCACCCACGTTGTTGAGTCATCGGGGAGTCAGTTCATCGTGGGTCGGCTGGTCGGAGGTCAGCTGACGTGCGTGGTCGGCGGCGGGGCCGTCGCCGGCCTCGACGGGGTGGTGCTCGTCGCGGTGGTCGACGCGGTGGTGGTGGTCGTCGTCGGGTTCGACGTCGTGCTCGTCGTGGTGCTTGGGGTCGTCGTGGTGGCAGTCACCTGCTCGGTGAAGACGGCGGACACCGACAGCGTCGCGTGCAGGGGCAGGACCGTGCAGTCCGGTCCCGACACGGTGGCGCACCCGGTCCACCGGACGAAGGCGAACCCGTAGGCAGCTTCGGCGTGCAGTGTCGAGGCGCGGCCGCGTGGGATCGTGATCGTACAGGTTTGTGCGCAGTCGGCGGGGCCGCTGATCTGCCCCGAGCCGACCACGTTCACGGTCAGCTGCGTCGTCTGGTTGGTGGTGGTCCGCGGGGCGGGCGGGGGAGCGGCGCCGGTCGCCGCTGTTGCCATCGTGCGGTCCGGCGAGCCGGCGCCCGAGGTCGGGCTTCCGCCACCAGGGGGCGTCGACGAGGCCGAGCGGCTCGCCTGCGAGCTCTGTTTCACGTACCACACCGCACCACCCGCGAGCAGCAGGACGATCACCGCCAGCAGCGCGATCACGAGCCCGCCGCCGCGCCGCGGGCCGTCGTCCGAGGGCGCGCCGAGCGGCGTCCGCACGGCAGCCGTGCCGTGGCGGTAGGGGTCGGCCGGCGGGGTGCCGTGGCGGTAGGGGGGGGCCGGCGCGCGGTAGGCATCGGGCGGCGTCCGGCCGGCACTCGCTCCGGGGCGGTCGGCGACCGGGCCGGCCGGGTGGCCGGGGTAGCCGGCCTGAGGCGCCAGCCGCTCGGTCGGCGCCGCAGGTGCTGCCGGTGGTGGGGCGTGCCTGAACGGCCCGGCCTGCGGCGAGGTCTGGCGCTGCGGGGACGGCGGGACCTGTGGGGCCGGCGAGGACGGCGGGACCTGCGGGGCCGGCGAGGACGGCGGGACCTGCGGCGAGGACGGGATCCGGGGCGAGTCGGCGGTCCGGGGCGGCGCCCCGGGCGCGGCCGCTGGGGTCGCGGCCGGCGCGTCGGCGGAGAGCGGGACGGTGCGAGGCGCCGGCTGGCCCTGGGGCAGGCCCCCGTAGACCTCGGCGCCCGGAGGTAGGGCGCTGGACAGGGCGGCGCCGGAGGCGGTGCTCCTGGACAGCGGCCCTGACGGCAGCCGGGGGTCCGGCTCGGTCGGCAGCACCGCGCCGGAGGCGAGCCAGGCGGCACCGAGGGCGACGGCGTGCTTGGGGTGGGTGTCGACGGCGATCGGGCGGCCCAGTTCGGCGCCGACGAGCTGGGCGACCAGGGGCATCCGGGA
>DATDMG010000042.1:0-12058 GCA_036518955.1 Kineosporiaceae bacterium
CCGATGGCCATCAGGCCGCCGGAGGCCAGCGCGGTGATGCCGCAGGCGATCAGCGCGCCCCACTTCACGTAGCTGATCAGTAGCGACACCCCCTGCGACCCGCTGGTCGGGTCCGCGGGAGCGGGGTTCGGCACGTCCGCGAGCACCCCGGCCGCATGGGCGGTCAGGTGGGAGAGTTGGGCGGCCTCGGTCAGGGCGTGCAGGACGATCACGACGACACTCTCGTCTCGGATGCGAACGGTTCCCCCGGGCCTCACTGCTCGGCGGGCGCTCAGGCGCCCCGGGCACGACAGCGGGCCGGGAACCTCACCAGGCGCACGGCGCGCCACATGGGACGCCTGTCGGCGTCTACGTGACCATCGTTCAATCAGTCACGCAGAGCAACGATAGCTGCGATCATGCCGATGCATGGATTCGGAGCGTGACATCACTCGGGCGGATCAGTGACTTCCTCTGACTGAACGTGAGGTGGCTGATGACGTACCAACCTGATGTGAGAGGGCACAAAAGACCTGCAGCCAATGGCACATGTTGGTCTGCGTCCGCGTCTGGGGGCGGTCGTGCCTCGGCGCCCGCCCAGGTGAATCGCTACTGAACGTATGCGCCGCCGACCCGGGGTGGGCCTACGTTAGGTGACGATCTGCCGCTGGCCCAGCCTGCCGGGTCGCGTGGAGTGGGTCGCTCCTCCCTCGCTTCTGCTGGCTCCCCTCGCGCCATCGATGTCGTCGAGAGACCGGCGAGGCCCGGCGGCACGCCGTACCCGTGGCGGACAGCCCCCGCCCCTGGCCATCGACCTCGTGAGGCCCCTCCATGCGCTGCACCGTCGCCCCGGAATGCTCGCGGCGCCACCGCCTGGCGTGCGCGACGACGGCAGGCCGGCCGTGAGGCGCGTCCTCGTTGCGATCGCGGCTGCACCGCTGGTCCTGGTGATGGGCACCGCCATGGGCGCGGCCGGCAGCGGCGCCCTTGAAGGTCCCCGGCTGGCAGACCATGGACTTCGGCGCCGCCGCGCAGGCCGTGCAGCGCTCGGCGTTCCCCGACCGTTACGGCACGCAGGAGGCGATGGCCGAGGCGGTCGTGAACGCCCTCGCCGGCACCGACTCCGCCTGCGCCGTCACCGACACCGACGGCGAGATCGACGTCACCGACACCACGGGAACCCTGCCCGCGGGCTACACCGTGCCCGCCGGCACCCCCGCCGCCGCGGCCACCGCCATCACCTGGGCGCTCGGCCAGCTCGGCACGTCCTACTACTACGGCGGCACCTGCACCGACCCCCACGGCTCCGACGTGACCAGGCACTGCGACTGCTCGTCCTTGTCCCAGCAGGCCTACCGGGCCTCGGGAATCGTCCTGACCCGCACTACCACCACGCAGATCAAGCAAGGTGTCCGCGTCGCCTCACCCGACGACCTCAGGCCCGGTGACCTGATCTTCCTGCCGGGCCATGTCGGGATCTACCTCGGCGACGGCCTCGTGGTCCACGCTCCCCACACGGGCGACGTGGTCCGCGTCGCGCCGTTGCGTCCGTACTGGGTGGACCGATGGGTCGCCGCCCGCCGCATCGTCTCCTGACTTCCTTGCTAGTGCCGTACAAGCACCGTACATTGGCTAGTGGAGGGAGGTCGGCTATGGCGACGAAGACCCGTCGGATCGAGATGCGTACGGATCCGGACAGTGAGGGGCGGATCGTGCAGGCGGCTGGTCTGCTCGGTCAGTCCGTGTCCAAGTTCGTCCTGGCTGCGGCGAGTTCGGCGGCTGACGCCGTGCTGGCGCGAGCCGACACGACGTTGATGCCCGCCGAGCAGTTCGACGCCCTGATGGGTTCGCTGGACGTGGCGGACGAGGCGCCGGCCCTTCGTGCCGCTGCCGCGGCGCCGCGGCGGGTGGCCAGGGCGTGAGCGACTACCTGTCCGCACTGCTGGGCCCCGACCACGAGGTCGGGGCCTTCCGGTGCGGCAGGGAGTCCCTGGACGGCTGGTTGCGTAGTCAGGCGCGCCGGGCGCAGGAGGCGGGCACGGCTCGCACCTACGTCTGGACCAAGCCCGGCAGTCCTGGCGTCCTGGCCTACTACTCGATCGCGCCCACCCAGGTGACCAAGGCCGACGTCCCCAAGTCGTTGACCGGCGGCTACAGCACGATCCCCGGCTACCTGCTGGCCCGCCTCGCCCTCGACACAGGCCTGCACGGGCAGGGCCTGGGCACCGAACTGCTCCTCGACGCCCTGGGCCGCATCGTCGACGCCGCCGGAACCGGGGGCGGGCGACTAATCGTGGTCGACGCCCTCGACGAGCCGGCCAAGGCGTTCTACCGCCGCCACGACTTCATTCCGGTCGAAGGCACGATGCGGCTCTACCTCAAGGTCGCCACGGCCCGGGCTGCCCTGGAGCCCTGAGCTGGGCGGGTTGCGGCATCCGGCGAGGTGCCTTCTCCGGCGCCCATGAGGTGCCGTCCGGCCGTGCGCCTATGGCTGGGCCACTCGGGTGATGGCGGCGCGGGCGCGGGAGATGGCGGTCGAGATCTCCTTTGCGTCGCCGGCCTCGGTGGCCAGGGCGACCTCGTCCAGGACGCGACTGGCCACGGCCCGCACGTGCGCCAGGTGCGCCTCGGTCTCCTGGCGCATCTGGGTGGCGACCTTCATCGCGGCGCTGGCGGTGCGTGAGCGGGCCAGGTCGATGTACGTCTGGGCCTCGCCGGGGTCGGCGTGTTCCATGCAGTAGGCCCAGAACGCGGTCTCGTCCTGCTCGGGCAGGGGGGCCCGGCCGGACAGCCATGCCTGCCATGCCGCAGGTCCGGCGGTGACGTCGTCCGACACCTGCACCGCACGCTCGTCCTCCCTCGTGGTGCCCGATGGGGTTCCGGGTGGGTTGGTGGCGAGCAGGTGGGTCGGAGCCACGTCCAGGGCCAGGGCGAGGATCGCGAGCTGGTCGACGTTCAGCTGTCGGCGCCCGGACTCGATGTTCGCCACCACGTTCGCCGTCACCTCCGGTGCCCCCAACTGTGCACACCTCGCAGCCAGTTCGGCAGCGCTGAGTCCACGCCGTCGCCGCACGGCCCTCAGTTGGCCGACCACGACGTCGGTCACCGTCGCGGCGACGACCCCCTGCTCTGTCATGTTGACAGAGTAGCAGCATCCGATTGACATCGCCGAGAGCTGCTCCCCATGATGCATCCCGGATTCACCGACTAGACAAGTGGAGATGTCATCATGACATATGATGTTGGTTCTGCTGGTGTGCTGCCGGCTGTCTCGGCTCCGATGTGGACCCACGTCGACACCGCCGCCTGGCTGCGGGTCGACCCTCTGGAGCTCACCCGGCTGATCGCCATCGGCGCCGGGCCGATGAACTACTGGGTCGGCGGGCACCGCCGCTACCTGCCCGGCGACGTCCTGGCCTGGCTGCGACGCAACCACGACGGCGCTCGCCTGCCGCGGCACGCCCGTCCGGGCGGTGCGGCGTGATGCCGGGGGCCGTGCCGGCCGGCTCCGGTGCGGCGCCGTGGGCTGGGCTGTTGGAGAGCCTGGGCCTGACGTGCAGCATCGCCACCGCGGCGAAGATCCTCGGGATCGGGCGCACCACCGCGTTCGAGCTGCTGCGGCGCGGGGAGTTCCCGGTCGAGGTGATCGGCCTGGGCAGGGTGCGCCGGGTCCGCACCGCCGACCTGCTGGCCTACCTGCGCGTCAGCCCCACCGGCCAACCCGCTAACACGCCCGGCGAGGGGACAACTCACCCCGCCACTGCGGGCGACGGTCCGCATGCGGCCTGATCGCGGCCAGGCATGGTTTCGTCCGCCGCACGGGGAGCGGGACGGGCGCGTCGTCGCTCGCCGCGTCTGGGCACGCCGTCGGCTGGTGCCCGCCTGGCGTCGCGGCCGATGCCGGGCAGCTCCCGTGGCTGGGACGGACGGGAGCGTGCCCGCGGATCGCCCCGCGTCAAGCCCCTGACTCGCGTTGCCCGAGACCGGGGCTGGCGCCTCGCGGGTGGCGCGTCGGTGAGCCGGTGGCTGGGGACGGCGAGGTCCGTGGGGAGGGGCTTGACCCGGGCCTTGCCTCCGCGGGCCGGCGGCCGTCGTTCCCAGCCACGCCGGTGGGCCGCCCAGCGGTCGCCCGGTGCCTGGGAACCGACCCGACTGCCCGCCTGGGAAGGACCCGACCTGCGATGACCTCGAACGCCTTCTTCGCTCCCGCCCGCGGGGAGCAGCGCAACCTGTCCCTGTCCGAGATGGTGTCCCTGCTGCGGGAGGAGGCCGCGCACCGGCTGGACGTGATCGCCGGGTCGGGGGCCCTGCGGTGCGAGGACGCCCGCCTGGTCCTGTCCGGGACCGAGCCGCAGATCGGTCCGGACGGGGTGACGATGGCCGACGGGACGTACGACTTCAACGACGTCTCGCTCGGCCAGGTCGCCGACAAGCTCGGCATCCCGCTGGCCTACCTCAAGCGCCTGCACACCGATATCCCGCAGCTGTTCGACCAGAACGTCAACACGCTGCTGTCGCGCACCGACCGCCGCTTCCTCGTCCGGGCCCGTCGCACCCCGGACCCGGGGCGGGGGCTGGACTCCCTCGCCCAGGTCGGACTGCCGGGGCAACGCGCCACCGCTTCCGCACCTGGCACCCGCGGGCTCGGAGGCGACGGCGTGGTGTCGGCGCTGCTGTCGGACAAGTACCACCGCCTGGACAACCTCGACGTCGCCCTGGCGGCGCTCGAAGGCGTGCGGGCCTCCGGCGCCCAGGTGCAGGTCGACGGCTGCGACCTGACCGAGCGGCGGCTGTACGTGCGCCTGTACGCGCCGAGCGTCGCAGTGGCCGCCCCCGCGCTGCTGCACGGCTACCGCAGCCCGTTCAACGGCCGCTCCGGTGACCAGCTGCCGGTCGTGTGGGCCGGGTTCGTGCTGTCCAACTCCGAGGTCGGCTGCGGCGCCTTCACCCTGACCCCGCGGCTGCACGTCCAGGTCTGCTCCAACGGCCTGGTCATCCCCGCCCAGGGCGTGCGCCGCGCCCACCTCGGCGCACGCCACGACGGCGACGACGGCGTCGTCACCTGGTCCCAGGCCACCACGCAACGGGCTCTGGACCTGATCACCTCTCGGACCGTCGACGCGGTCACGTCCTACCTGGACGCCGACAACGTCGCCCGGATGGTCCGCGAGCTGGAGGCCGCCGCGGGAGCGCCGGTCCGCGACCCCGACACCACGCTGAAGGTCGTCACCACCCGCCTGAAGATCGCGGACTCGCACGTCGACAACCTGCTGGCACACTTCCACGCCGGCGCCTCCCACACCGCCGGCGGCGTCCTGCACGCCTTCACCTCCTACGCCCAGACCCTCACCGACGCCGACACCGCCCACGAGCTGGAGTCCCTGGCCGTGCAGGCCATGCACCTCGCCGCAGCAGGCGCCACCGCCTGATCCCGACCGTCGAGCCGGGCCCGCACTCCCGCGGGCCCGGCTCGCGGTCTATCTGTCCTCGTGCCTCGTCAGGCGGCCGCTTGACCCGCGCTGCGGCCCTGACCGGCGCGACGTCGTCCATCGCTGCCGTCTCTCGAGGAGTTCTCCCGTGAACCCGTCCAGGCACGTCCCGTTCCTGCGCCGCCAGATCGGCGGACGCCCGGCCTACTTCGCCTCCGGCGTCCCTGTGCTGGAAGCCGACGCCCTCACCGTTCCCGTGCCGCCCGACCCGACCGTGGGTGAGCTCGGCGCGGTCAGCTTCGCCCGTGACGTCGGTCTATGGCTGGGAAGGATCTTCGACCGGCCGGTGGAGAGCGTCGTCTATCGCGAGAACCCGTGGGATCACCGGCCCTGTCCGAGAGCCCAGTCCTACGAGGTGCGGCTGGCCGGGCACGTCGTCCTGATCACCGCCTACGACCAGCTCACCGATGACGGAGCCGCAGTGCGCACCGTTCACGCGATCACCGTTGACGGCCGCGCCGTCGACTACGACGCGCCCCGATCGGTGCGACGACAGGCGTGGCACCTGGCCTGGCGCGCCTGGCGTGCCACGGCGTCGGGATGATCACGACCCGGTGGGGAGCCTGCGGGGGTCGGGGAAGCCGAGGCTGGTGTAGCCGGGGGCGCGTTTGGCCAGGGAGGCAGCCAGGACCGGGGTGTCGGGGTCGTGGTAGTCGTGGACTTCGGCGGTGGTCTTGCCGGGGTGGGGGCGCAGGACGCGGCCGACGTACTGGACGAGCCGGCCCTTGAACGCGATGGGTGTGGTGAGGAAGAGGGTGTCCAGGGGAGGGCAGTCGAATCCCTCGCCGATGAAGGAGCCGGTGGCGACGACGAGCAGCGGTGCCCTGGTGGCGCCGTCGGCCGAGGTGCCGTCGACGGGACGGTCCGCGCGGCCGTCGTCCGGCACGTCCGCGTCTGCGAGAGCGGCGTCGGGCTCCTTGACGTCGGCCGGTGGAGGGTGGGGCTGCCGGGTGCGTAGCCGGTCGACGGCGGCGTTGCGGGCGGTGGTGGTCATGCCCCCGCGCAGTGTGACGGGGTCGAGGCCCTGCTCGCGAAGGGCGGCGGCGAGGGCTTCGAGGTGGGCGGTGCGCTGGGTGAGGATCAGGCAGTGCCGTCCGCGGGCGACGGCGTCAGTGACGTCGCTGAGGACCTGCTGGTTGCGGGCGTCGTCCATGGTCATGGCCTGGTAGACGGCGGCCATCCCGCCACCGGTCGGGTCCAGCTCACCGGTGAACCGGAAGCCGGTGTGGTGCAGGTGCAACTCTGGCCGGGGCCTGCCCGACGCTGACACGAGGTCGAGCTCTGGGCGCGCCGGCTCCGAGTCCGAGCGGCTCGCCCGACCGGCGGGAGCGGTCTCGCTGGTGAGGGTGTGACGAACCGGGCCAATCTGGTGGCCGATGAGGTCGTCGAGCTTGTCTCGCCGGTACGGGGTGGCGGTCAGCCCGAGCCAGTACCGGGCGGCGATCTGCTTCACGGCGTGTTCGAAGGCGGCGGCGGGCACGTGGTGGCACTCGTCCGCGACGACCTGGCCGTAGCCCTCGGTGAGTTGGGCGACGTCCGGGTGCCGGGCGAGGGACTGCAGGGTGACGATGTCGACCGTCCCGCGGCGCTTGGTCCGCCCGCCGCCGAACTGGCCCGGCTTGATCCCGAGCAGGTCGGCGACGCGGGTGCGCCACTGCTCTGCGAGCGCCTTGCGGTCCACCAGGACCAGGGTGGAGGTCTGCCGGGCGGCGATCACGGCGCAGGCCATCACCGTCTTCCCGGCGCCGGGCGGTGCCACCAGGACGGCCAGATCGTGCTGGAGGACCGCCTCGACGGCCCGCTGCTGCGACGGGCGCAGGGTCGCGGCGAACGTGAATTCCTGCGGAGTGCCGGCGATGCGTTCGTCGGTGAGTTCGAGCCGGCTGCCGGTCTGCTCGACCAGGGCGGCGACGGTGTCGGCCAGGCCGCGAGGGAGGACGAGGCCGCCGTCAAGGGTCTCG
This sequence comes from Kineosporiaceae bacterium, assembly GCA_036518955.1. Taxonomy (GTDB): domain Bacteria; phylum Actinomycetota; class Actinomycetes; order Actinomycetales; family Kineosporiaceae; genus DATDMG01. The sequence continues at coordinate 7,430 of DATDMG010000042.1, forward strand.
TCGTAGCTGCGCAAGAACCGTGGGGTGTCCCAGGTCGAGGCCCGCAGCCGCTGCCTCTCGTAGAAGATCGGGTTCGGCATCGACGCGGCGTGCTTGAGGGTGGCCATCAAGGCAGGGGTCAGGTCCTCGCCCTCCACCCGGATCCCCGCACCGAGCCGGGCCCGGACCACGGCAGGGGCCGCCGGTCGGATGGCGGTGGAGGTCGCGGGGCGGACCCGGTCGATCGCCGTCCCGGCGCGGACGTCGCCCAGCCTGCCGACGACCGTGGTCACCTGCCGCGCGGTCATCCGGGCCAGGGTGGACAGGTAGTCCCACTGGTCGTCATGCGGCTCCATGCTGGCCAGGTCCAGGAAGACGGTGGCGCCGTCCTTGCGGGAACGGCCCTGCAGCGGGGCGGCGATCAAGTTGCCGACGCCACCGGACGGCAGGACGTCCTGGGAGGGGAACAGCCGGTCGTAGCTGCGCAGATCCATCCGCCCCCGCAGGGCCATCGCCTCCCGCAGCAGGCCGCTGCCCAACCGACGGGCGAGCGCGGCAGCGACCGGCTCGGTGAAGAAGACCCACACGTGGGCGCCGACCCCTGAACGAGACACCTCGAGGGCCGCTGGGACACCGACCGCGCGGGCGGCCTTCAGGTACGCCAGGGCGTCGAGCATGGCGGCCTGGCCGTCGAAGTCGGCCGCCAGCCACCAGCACCGGTCGCCGTCCAGCAAGGGATACAGGCCCAGGTGCGCATCTCCGGACAGATGCGCGGTGACCACCTCCGGCGTCAACGGCAGGTAGTCCCGCTCGGCGTGCCGGACCCCTTTGCGCCAGCCGCCGCGGACCGCCGGCAGCCATCCCGATGCGCCGGTGCGGGCGTTCTCCCAGCGCAGCGCGTACACGTCGGTCCGGGCGCCGAACAGTCCGGCGAAGAACGCCACCTTGTCCCTCGGCGCGGACCGGGCATGCACTGGGCCGGTCGGCCCGGCCAGCCACCCCTGGGACGGCGAGGCCAGTTCGGCCTCCTTGGGCGACAGTTCCAGCAGCCGCAGCAGTCGGGCGTTCTCCGCCCGCAAGCGGGCTACCAGGCCTCGCAGGCCATCGAGTTCCCGCGCAAGATCCATATCCGCTGGCGTGCTCACGTCAGCTCTCGCCCAGGACGTGACACCACTGCACAGCGTCACGCTACGGGTCGACCGATCATGCCGGCCACCCGGCCCGATCCACGCGGCTCTCCCTCGACCGTGGCAGGTGCGAGGCCCTGCGGTCGTCAATGGTGTCCCGTGGGCGTGGGGCTCAGCCGGGCGTGGGAGGTGGCGGGTCGTCGACCGGCCACCCCGGACAGCCCGGACGTAGGGGCCTGATCCGGCCGGCCAGGAGGTCGGCCCGCTCGGCGGCGTGGCTGTGCCAGTGGGCGTGAAGGGCCGCGGCCTGCTCCGGGGTGTTCCGGAACGCCACCCCCGGCCGTCCGGACTCCTCCTCGATCCACGTCTCGACCGTCACGACGAGCAGGTCTTGGCACCAGGGGCACTCGATGGCGAAGTCGCGTTCCATCCAGCGGGTCTATCGCAGGGCACCGACATCGCCGACCGTCGGTCCCGTAGCCGCGCGGTGACCTCGTATCGGGCCCGGGGGGTGAGCCGCGTCGCGGCCGGGCGCCCCGCCGGGGGCTGGCAGGCGGACTTTGCCGGCGGGTCCGCGCGGCGTCAAGGCCCGCCACAGCGACGATCTTGACCTTCGGTCACAGATCGCCGGTGGCGACCGTGGGCCTTGACCCCGCTCCGATCCCTGCCGGCCATCGCCGTCCTGCCAGCCCGCACCGGGCCAGGCCCATAGCCCCCTGTCCCCGCGTCCCACCGCAGCGCCGGGCATCCGAGAGAGGACGACGTCCGTGACCACGCTCACCGACCTGCCCACCGAACGGCTCGTGCCGCACGAGCGCAACCTGCGCTCCGGCGTCGGCGACATCTCCGACCTGCAAGCCTCCATCACCGCCGTCGGGATCCTCCAACCCCTGCTGGTCGTCCCGCTGCCGGACGACCACCCCTGCCGGGCCACCCTGGAACCGGCCGCCGACGGTGACTGGTTCCAGATCATCATCGGTCACCGCCGTCACGCCGCAGCCCGCGAGCTCGGCCTGGACACCGTGCCGTGCCTGCTCGCCGCCGACGAGGGCGAGGCCGACCGGGTGGTGAAGATGCTGGCCGAGAACGTCCACCGCCAGGGGCTGACCACCACCGAGGAGGCCGAGGCCTACCGGCAGCTCACGCTGCTCGACTGGACCCCGGAGCAGATCTCCACCGTCACCGCCAAGCCCGCGGCCCGGGTGCGGGACGCCCTCGCCCTGGTGCAGCTGCCGCAGCAGGTCAGGGCGGCTGCCGACGACGGTGACCTGGACCTGGCCGACGCCGCGGCCCTGACCGAGTTCGCCGACGACACCAAGACTCTGGACCGGCTGCTCACCAAGGGCCGGGGCTGGGGCCTGACCCACGCGATCGCCGAGGAGCGCGGCAAGCGCGAACGGCGCGACGCGGGGGAGCGGCTGCGCGCCGAGCTGATCCTCGCAGGAGTCAAGGTCACCTCCCGTCCGGCAGGCTTCGGGTACGACTCCCGGGAGGCGTCCGCCGCCACCCTCCTGGACGCCGACGGCGCGGCCCTGGACCCCGACGCCGTCCGAACCCTGCCGGGCTTCGCCGCTTTCGTGGACGCCACCAACACCACCCCGACCGCGGTCGTCTACTGCCTCGACCCCGAGAAGTACGGCTACACGCGCACCCGACCCACCTCCTACGTCCCGCCGGAAGTGGCCCAGCAACGTACCCGCGAGGCCGCCGAACGCGCCCACCACGAGCACGCCCTGCGCGTGGCGGCCGGGGTCCGACGCGACTTCCTCGTCGCCACCTACGGCACCCCGCGCGGGGCGAAGACGGTGTGGTTGGACGCGCTGCGCGCCGCCGTCACCGACCCCGACGCGCTGGAGGCCCGTGACGGCACGGCGGACGTGGTGCGCCGCCTGGCCGGCTGCGGCCTCGACGCGGCACCCACCGCAGGCCAGGACCGGCTCACCCGCCTCCTGGTGGCCCGCTGGCTGGGCGGCCTGGAGGCCCAGGTCGAGGACCTGACCGCCCGCCGGATGTGGCGCTGCCGCCCACGGGAGGTCGCTGCGCACTTCGGCCGACTCACGGCCGCCGGATACGGGCTGAGCGACGCCGAGCAGCAGTTGCACGCCCAGGTCCTCGACCTCGTGGCCGCCCAGGATGCCGAGGACGCCGACGACGTCGAGGCCTCCGGTGACGCGGAGACCTCGCAGGACGACGCGGACGACGACGCGCGGGACCAGCCCGAGGAGCCCTCCCACGGCGACGCAGCGAACCCGACGCACGACGTCCACGGCCCTGATGACACGCAGGCCGAGACCGCAGGCCGCGGTGACCTGGCCGCGATCGAGGAAGCGGCCTCCGCCGGACGGTGACACCACCGCGGGCGGGTGCCGGGGCCCACTGGGCACCCGCCTCACCGGCCCCCACCTACCCGCCTCCGAGCGAGGCGACACGACAGGAGATCGTGACGTGCACCCCTTCGACAGCGGCCCGGCCCAACCCGGCGACCACCGACCCGACACTGGACCCGCCGACCCCGGCCCCGTCCCGGTACAGCGGGTCAGCCTGCGCGGTGCCCCCGCGCTCGTCCAGGCCGTGCCCTACCTGCTCGGCTACGCCGACCTCGGCGACGACCTCGTCCTGATCGCGACCCGGGAACACCTCACCGTGCTCACCGTCGCCGTCGACCTGGACGCCCTGCCCGACGCACACCTGTGGACGGCGATCACCCCAGCGCTGGAGCGGGCCGGGGCCGCAGTGGTCCACCTGGTCGCCTACCCGGCCACGCCGGTGAACGACGCTCGTCTGGCCGGGCTGCACGCCGCGTTCGTCGCGGCGGCTACGGGGCCCCGGACGGGCTCACCGTCGCACGGGCTGTCACTGCCGCGCGCGGCCGGTGCTGGAATCACGACCTGTCGGCCCCTCCACCGGCGGGGCCCGGTCTGCCCGTCACGGAGGACAGCGCGCTGACCCTGTCCCTGTCGCTCGCCCACGGCGCCCCGGCCGCCACCCGAGAACACCTCCTGGCGCCGCTGCGACCTCACCCTGCCAGCGTCCTGAACTCGGTCGCCACCGCGATCGCCGCCCTGCCCAGGGCCTCCCGCGACGAAGCCCTCGAACGCGTCACCCGAGCGCTGCACCGACGCCGGCACCGCCCGCAGGGCTGGAGCGTCGCCGAGGCCGCCGACGTCCTGGACGCCCTGACCGACCTGGCCGTCCGCGACCAGATGGTGCTGTGCTCGCCCGAACCCCACACGGCGTGGACGTGGTTGTCCCTGCTGCCGTTCGCGCCCACAGGCTGGCGCGCTCCGGTGGGCACGCTCGCCGCCCTGGCCGCTCACCAGCGCGGCGACGGGGTCACGGCCCGGGCCTGCGTCCAGCGAGCCCTGAACGCCGACCCCGGCTACCGGCTCGCCCGGATGGTGTCCCAGGTCCTCGACCTCGGTCTCACCCCCGCCCAGGTCCGTACGAACGTCCTGGAACCCGCCGCACGGCAGATGGACCACGGGCCCCCCAGACCGGTTCGCCGCCGACGTCATCGCCTTCC
>DATDMG010000043.1:0-16100 GCA_036518955.1 Kineosporiaceae bacterium
TCCCGTGCCCAAGAGCCGGGAACGCTGCCCCGGCGCCGGCAAGCAACCCGCCGCAGACGCCACCATCGCCTCCTGGCTGCCCATCCTGCGGAACCTGACCCCGCACGGTCTGCGGCACGGCCTCCAGACCTGGATGGACGAGGACGGCATCCCCGAGGTCCTCAAGACCGAGCGGATGGGACACGAGATGCCCGGCATGCACGGCGTTTACGGCCACGTGAGCCCCGGCATGCGCGCGAGCCTCAAGGCGGCGCTACAGGCGCGCTGGGAGGGAGCGCTCCGGGAACGGGCGAAGCTCAGCCCGCACTCGATCGTCCCCACGCTCGACGCGCTGCTCGCTCCCTACCGGGAGCAGCCGGTGAAGATCCGCTCCCAACCGGCTCCCAAAATCGGACACTGAGCGTCAAAGCGAAAGGCCCTGGAGTGTCTCCAGGGCCTTTGACCTGCGGAAATGAGCTGTGGAGCTGAGGGGATTCGAACCCCTGACCCCCTCCATGCCATGGAGGTGCGCTACCAACTGCGCTACAGCCCCTTGCCGCCTTGCCTCGTGCCAGTTGCCCGGCCCGGAGCGGCTGACTGAGCATATCCTGCCCCACCCCTGAAGCTCCAATTCGACCCGTGTCGGCTCGTCGGCGCTGCTCAGCCCTCGAGGGCGGCGTTGCCCTCGCGCGGGCCGAGATTGTACCTGTCCAGGTACCAGCGGTGGCCCCGGCGCCCCAGCTCGGCCCAGTGCGCGTTGCGCAGCCCGCCCAGCAGATGGGGCGACCAGGTCGCGAGGCCGATCAGCCGCTGGACTGCGCCGCGCAGCGCCGCGCCGTGCGACGCTGCCACGAGCACCCCTCCTGCCATCGCCCGGGCATGCTCCTCGATCGACTCGGCCGCCCTGGCTGCGGCCTCACTTCGTCGCTCGCCGCCGCCGACCGCGATGTCATCGCCGGACAGCCACGCGGCAAAGCCGTCCGGGTCCACATCCTTTACCTCGCCGTGCAGGAGACCCTGCCAGCGGCCCACCGACACCTCCCGGAGGCGGGCGTCGAGCGTCACTGGGATGCCGGCGAACCCGGCCAGGGCGAGGGCCGTCTCGTGCGCCCGGCTCAGGTCGGAGCTGATGATCCGGCACGGTCGGTCGGCGATCCGCTCGGCAAGCAACTCGGCAGCGTCCTTGACCTGGACACGGCCCACGTCGTCCAGCGGGACGTCGAGCTGGCCCTGGAACCGGTCCGCGGCGTTGGACGCCGTGCGCCCATGCCGCCACAGCAGCAGCCGGTCCGCGGTCACGCCGTGGAGGACCGGGCTGTGTGCCGCCGCACCTCTGCCGGCAGGTCGATCGCCGGACAGTCCCGCCAGAGACGCTCCAGGGCGTAGTACTCACGCTCCTCGGCGTGCTGAACGTGCACGACGAGGTCACCGAAGTCGAGCAGGACCCAGCGACCCTCGCGCTCGCCTTCGCGACGGATCGGCTTGGCGCCGAGGCTGCTGAGCCGTTCCTCCACAGCGTCGACGATGGCGCGTACCTGGCGATCGTTGGGGGCCGAGGCAATCAGGAAGACATCGGTGATGACCAGTTGGCTGCTGACGTCGAGCGCCACCACGTCGGTGGCCAGCTTGTCGGCCGCGGCGAGGGCGGCGGCAGTCGCAATTTCGGTCGCACGGGGAGATGCGGTCAAGGACTGTCCTTACGGTCGTTGGCTGTCATGGACAGCCTCTCACGCCCCTACGACAGTCCGCGGCCCGTCGGTTCCCGCCTCCCGCCTTGCTGCGCGACAGATGTGCAGGTGGACATGATCAGGTTCCGCGGGCGGCGAGGCCGGTGGCCGGGATCTGGTGGTGGGGGCGTGCGGCAGATCTGGTCCCAGGGGCCGCTGGCTTGCCGGGCGAGCAGGGTGAGGATGCCGGTGGCGCCCCGGGTTGGGTCCGGTGCCTGGTGAAGAGTTTGACGCGCTGGCCGATGACGGCCCTGCAGCCGGCTTCGACGTTGCCCGAGCCGATGAACATGCTCAGCATGCGGTAATGGGGGTAGCGCATCCGGACGGTGTTGGTACGGGAAGTAGGTCAGGGCCTTGTCCCGGTCGTCGGCCTTGACCCCGACCAGCGGGGGACTCGCGAACTCGTGCGCGGGGCGAAAGAGGCCAGGTGGTTGGACGATCCGGGATCACGTACCGGGTACCCGTTGTCGCCGCGTTCGCTCTGGGGCGAACAGGCAGGCCAGCTCCACTTCCCGGGTGCGGGCCCGCCCTCCTCCCTCCTCCGGCAACGTGCCGCCGTGGCCATCAGGGCGGTCGGTCCTGCCGGGCCGGCCCGTGTCTCGGCGGGTGTCGTCGGCAGCCCTGGTGCCGTCGATCGTGACGTCGCGGATGTCCGACAACGGGACGGTGGTAGCGGACGTGGGTGCGGGCACCGTTCCCGCCCAACCCGACGACTACCGCACCACCCATACCACGAGAGCCGCCAGCAGCAGCAGGATGATCGCCGGCGCCCAGAACACGATCAGCGAGACGAGCGGGCTGCGCTCCGTCTCCTCCAGGTCGTCCGACACCTGATCATCCACCGGGTAGGAATCGGCATCGGCCGGCTTCGCCGGCCTGCTTGCACGCGGGAGCCCGCGGACGCCCTTGCTCCGAGACGGCACGATCGTCGTCGCCGGGCGCGCCGGATCGGTCAGGGCGTCCCAGGGGAGCGGCTCGGAACCTCGCGCCCCAGCCGCCAGCGGCACGGCCGCCCCCTCCCCGGCGTCCTGGCCGGGCAGTCCGGCGACGACGCCTGCCGGCGCGACACGACTCGCCGGCTCGGCGACCGCCGGGGGCCTAGCCGCGGCCACCGGTGGGGCAGACGTGGCCACCCCTGGCCGCGGTCCGGCCAGGCCGCCCGGTCCGGCCTCTCCCGGAGACGAAGCCGGGGGCACTCCGGTCGCCCCAGCCGGGAGGACTGCAGCGCTCTGAAGCCCGCTCGTGGCCTGCGTCGCGGGCGATTGCGCCGTCCCACCACTCGCGCGAGACCCTGCGTCCGTCCGCAACGGCATCGTCACCACGGAAGGACCTTGCTGCCGGCCCGTCAGCGGCACCCGTACGCTGACCGGCACGGTGGCCCGACGCTTGGTCGAACCGTCCGAGGCCGCCTTGGCGGCCATGGCCGACGGGTCGAGCGGCACCTCCAGTGACGGAGACTTCGGCGCTACGGGCTGTGGCACCGCGGGTGGCGGAACGGGCGGCGCCAGGTTCGCCACCGGCTGGACGTCCCCGACCTCGGGGGGGCGCGGCGCACTCCTACCGGGGGTGTCCTTGGCGCGGGCCGCGGGAGCTGTGAACAGCTCGGTGGTCCTGGTCCCGTCGGCCGGCACCGCGCGCAGCGTGCGGGTGGTCACGTCCGACGGCTCGTCATCGTCCGGACGGCGCAACTGCGCAGGCGGCCGGATCACGGGCATCGACGTCCTCCGGGTCTCACCCCCGCGGTCGCGAGCGGCCCGGCGCAGCACCACCGTCTCCCCGGTGGGCCCCGCGCCCTCGACCGGACCCGCGGGCTCCGCGGCGTCGACATCCGAGGCAGCCATCCCGAGCCCCGGGAACAAGCCCACCGAGGACGTCGCGTGCGCAGGATACGGGGACACCTTCTCGGAAACCCGGTCGGCGACCTCGGGCGCGGCCGGCGCGTCAGGCATGCCGGCGAGCGGCGGCATCGCAGGGGCCGGCATCGCCGTCCAGGACGTCGACGGCGGGGGCGGCACCTCGCGACCGGACGACGGCATCGGCACCGGCGGCACCACGACCGGGGGCAGGCCCACCGCCGGGACGGCGAACCGCGCAACGGTCGGCACCTCCACGGACGTCATGGGGGGTGCACCGCCGGACGCCTGGGACGACGGCCACGCATCGGGAGCCCGCAACTCGTCCGGAGAGCAGGGCACGGAGGCCCAGGAGCCGGGGTACACGAGGTCCTCGGGCTCGGTCGCGTCCGGTAAGGGCGCGGCAGCCGCCGGTTCGAACGCAACAGCCGCCGGTTCGAACGCAACAGCCCCCGGTTCGGGTGCGCCCGGGCGCTCGCGCGGGGTACCCGCCTGCTCCGCCTCCCGGCGTGCGCGACGGCTCAGGGGCGGCTGGCCCCCTGCCGGAATCGGGAGGGCGACGGTAGCGGGATCCGCCTGCCCGGAACACGCACCGGGCAGGGCAGGTACGGCGGAGGGTGGTTGGTCGGAGGGCGCCAGGGCGGTCACGGAGGGGAGAGGCGGCTCATCGTGCCAGGCCGCCGGCTGAGGTTCCACCACGGGGGCGAACCAGTGGATCTCCGCGGTTGCGTCGGGCACCGTGACGGTGGGGCGGGCCAGCATGGCGAGGGGGGGTGGGACTGCCCCGCCCTCCTCGGTGGCCTGCGGTAACTGGGGAAAGATGGGGAAGGGCACGCCCCAGTCGGCGATGCCCGACGCACCGGCGACCTCCGACGTCCCGAAGGCGCCACCGGCCGGCGGCCAGGGGGTGCCAGCAGCGGGCCCCCCGGAAACACCCAGCGTGCCAGGGGTGGCCCGGGCGAGCGGCGGCCGCAGGGTGGCCCCCAGCACCGGAGCGGCCGCGGTCGGCTCCGCCAACGGCAGGCAGACACCCGGTGCCGTCAGTGCGATGCCGGTCGGTGGCGACACGAGTGACGGGTCCACCGGGTCGTCCCGGTCGCGGACGTCGGTCGCGACGCCGGACGGCGACCGGACGGGCGAACCCCCGGACGACGGCCGCGCGGCCGACGACTCCATGACCGGACCGAGACCGCCCGCGGCGGTGCGGTGGAAGCCTGGACCGGTCGTGCGGTCGGGGCCCAGGGGGCTGGCAACCCGTGACAGCGCGTAACCGCCATCGTTGTGCTGGCGGTCTTCGGTGGAATCCACCGCGCTCCTCGCCTCCCATGTCGAGCGTTCCCCTGACGCCGGATGCGACCACCCCCCGGTGGCATCCGACCCAGGCGGGGCAGGGACCGGTCGGGCCGGCCGCCGATCGCTGTCGCCGCCGGGTTCGTCGGCGGCCATCAGCTCCCCTGTTCGTCCAACTGACGGTACAGCTTGTGCTTGGCGATGTACTGTACGACGCCGTCCGGCACGAGGTACCAGACCGGTTCGCCCTTGGCGACGCGCTCGCGGCAGTCCGTGGAGGAGATCGCCATGGCGGGCACCTCGACCAGGCTGACCCGGTCGGCGGGCAGCCCGGCGCCGCTGAGCCGGTGCCCCGGACGCGTCACCCCCACAAAGTGGGCCATCGAGAACAGTTCGTCGCTGCTCTTCCATTCGATGATCCGCCGGAGCGCGTCGGCCCCGGTGATGAAGAACAACTTCGCCGTGGGCCGTTGCGCCTGCAGTTCACGCAGCGTGTCGACGGTATAGGTGGGACCGGGCCGATCGACCTCGACCCGGCTCACCGTGAAACGCGGATTGGACGCCGTCGCGATCACCGTCATCAAGTACCGGTGCTCTGGCTCGCTCACCGCACGGTGCACCTTCTGCCACGGTCGCCCCGTGGGCACGAACACGACCTCGTGCAGGTCGAAGACGCTGGCCACCTCGCTGGCCGCGACCAGATGGCCGTGATGGACGGGGTCGAAGGTGCCCCCCATCACCCCGAGGCGGACGGCGCCGTCGGTCGCCACCGGAACCTGGCCGGTCAGTGCCGGTTGCTCACGTTGCGAAAGGCGAACGTGATCGCCAACAGCAGCGCGAACGTCCCGATCGCGAGCAGACCGAACGCCGCAGGCGGCATCGGCAGGCTGTGCGCGGCCTCAGTGCCCTCGGCCAGGAGACTCGGCATCGTCGTCGCAATCCTTTCGTAGAGGCCTCTGTACTGACCAGGCACCCGGACGCCGGTCTCACCGACGACCCCACACCTGATCCGCAGAGCGTGCCCAGGGCACGGCCACGGCCCTCCGCGCCGGTCGCCGGTACGCTGGCGACACGGCACCCGCTCGGCACGCAGTCTGCCATGCACCCCCCGCCGTGGGCGACGGGGCGAGTGGGTGTAGTTGTCTGGTCACGTGACGAAGTGGGACACCTCGGACGTCATCCGGCGGGCATGATGGTCGTTCCGACACCGACGTCCGTCGGGGCGGAGGAAGGGAGCATGCCGTGACCGGTGGTGCACCGGTGCTGAGCGTAGTGGTGCCGATGTACGACGAGGAGGCCGTGCTCCCGCTGTTCGCGGCCCGGGTGCGGCCCGTGCTCGACGCGATCGGCGAGCCGTACGAGGTGCTGGCCGTCGACGACGGCAGCCGCGACGCGACGCCCGTCCTGCTGGTGAAGGAGCAGCGGGACTGGCCGCAGCTGCGGGTGGTCCGTCTACGCGCCAACGCCGGCCACCAAGCCGCACTGTCGGCCGGCCTGGCCCGTGCCCGCGGCGCCTGGGTCGCCACCCTGGACGCCGACCTGCAGGACCCGCCCGAGGTGCTTCCGCACATGCTCACCACCGCCCGAGCGGAGCACGTGGACGTCGTCTACGGCATCCGCACCGACCGCAGCACCGACACCGCGTTCAAGCGCTGGACGGCGCGAGCCTACTACACCCTGATGCGCCGGCTGATGGGCGGCACGGTCCACTCCGACGCCGGCGACTTCCGGTTGATGAGCCGCGCCACGGTGGACGCCGTGAACGGCCTCCCCGAGCACCACCGAGTGCTCCGGCTCGTCGTGCCGACGCTGAGCTTCCCCAGCACGCAGGTGCCCTACCGCCGCGAGACGCGCGCCGCCGGGACCACCAAGTACCCGCTCTCCCGCATGATCCGGCTCACCGTCGACAGCCTCACCGGCTTCTCGACCGCCCCGCTCCGACTGGCCACCTGGTTCGGCCTCGGGGGCGCTCTGATCACCGCGCTGCTGCTGGCCTACGCCGTGATCGGCTGGATCGGCGGCAAGACGATCGCCGGCTGGACGTCGACCATGGTGGCCGTCGCTGCCGTGGGCGCCGTCCAGTTGCTGTGCCTGGGCCTGCTCGGCGAGTACGTCGGCCGGCTGTACACCCAGATGCAGGGCCGCCCCTCGTACTTCGTCGCGTACGACAGCCTCGACCGCGAGACCTCAGGCGACCGCGAAACGGCACGGGACGGCGAGACGTCACGGGACGGCGAGACGTCAGGAGACCTTGCGCGCTCGCACCAGTAGCGAGACACCGGGTAGCGAGCCAACCGGCAGCCAGCGCTCCAGGGCCACCACCGCGTACAGGGAGCGGTTGAGCCACCGCGGCGGGTCGTCCAGGTCGCTGCCCGAGCTCATCCGGCGACGCAGCGCGACGGCCGGCCGGAGCAGGACCATCCAGCTCCGCACCTCCTCGACCTCGAACCCGGCGCCCTCCAGCAGGTCCACCAGCTCGGAGCGGCTGTAGCGCCGCACGTGCCCCACCGCAACGTCGTGCTCCGACCAGAGCCGCATGTCGCACGGCACCGCCACCAGGAAGGTGCCCCCCGCTCGGAGCGCCTCCAGCACGCCGCGGGCGGCGGCCTTGTCGTCGTCCAGGTGCTCCAGGACGTCGAAGGCCACGACCAGGTCGAGGGAGGCGGGCGCGAGGGGCAGCCGCGTCGCGTCGGCCCTCAGGACCGGGATCGAACGCTCGGCGCACACCGTCGCGCCCTCCGCACCGTACTCCAGGGCGACCGCGCGCCAACCGAGCGATCGCAGCACCCGGGTGTTGCCGCCTCCCGCGGCCCCGACGTCCAGCGCGTCGCCGGGCGTCATACCCTCCAGGGCACGCGCCAGCAGCCGGCGCCGCTCCCGGTACCACCAGTGCCGGTCCTCCAGCTCGGTCAGCTTGCGGACCTCTGTCGCCTCCACGGCTCAGCCCCGGACGTGGCCGTCACCGACCACGATCCACTGCGTCGACGTCAGCTCGGTCAGACCCATCGGGCCACGGGCGTGGAGCTTCTGCGTCGAGATCCCGATCTCCGCCCCGAGCCCGAACTCGCCACCGTCGGTGAAGGCCGTCGAGGCGTTGACCATCACGACGGCCGAGTCGACCTCGGTGGTGAACCGCTCGGCGGCCCGCAGGTCACTGGTGAGGATGGCTTCGGTGTGGCCGCTGGACCATCGGCGGATGTGCTCGATCCCCTCCTGGAGCGAGTCCACCACGCGGACGGCGATGTCGTGGTCCAGGTACTCGCGCGCCCAGTCCTCGTCGGTGGCAGGCGTGAACGGCAGGCCGGTCGCCTCCGCGGCGCTCGACGAGACCGGGTCGGTGTGCAGCCGGACGCCGGCGGCGTCGAGCGCCGCCAGCGCCTTGGGCAGGAACGCCGGGGCGACGCCGCGGTGCACGAGCAGCGTCTCGGCGGCGTTGCACACGCTCACCCGGCGTGCCTTCGCGTTCACCGTCACCGCGACCGCTCGGTCGACGTCCGCCGAGGCGTCGACGTAGACGTGACAGTTGCCCACCCCGGTCTCGATCACGGGGACGGTCGAGTTCTCCACCACGCTCTGGATCAGGCCGGCCCCGCCGCGCGGCACCAGCAGGTCGACCAGCCCCCGGGCCCGCATCAGGTGGACGACGCCCTCGCGGCCGTGCTCGTCGATCGACGTGACCGCGTCCGCGGGCAGGCCGGCGACCTGCAGCGCCTCCCGGATCACCTCGACGATCAGGGCGTTCGACGCGAGGGCGGCCGACCCGCCCCGCAGCACCGCCGCATTGCCGCTCTTCAGGGCGAGGACGGCGGCGTCGACAGTGACGTTGGGCCGGGCCTCGTAGACCATGCCGACGACCCCCATCGGGACCCGGCGCTGGGTGAGCCGCAGCCCGTTCGGCAGGGTGCGCCCACGGACCACCTCCCCCACCGGGTCGGGCAGGGTGGCGATCTCCCGGACGGCGGTGGCGATGGCTGCGATCCGGCGATCGTCGAGCCGGAGCCGGTCCAGCAGCCCGCGGGTCAGGCCGTCGCGCTCGCCCCGGCCGAGGTCCTGCGCGTTGGCCGCGACGATCCGGTCGGTGGCGGCCTGCAACGCGTCGGCGATGCCGAGCAGGGCGGCGTCCTTGCGGTCACGCGTCGACGTCGCCAGCGCGCGGGCCGCGACCTGGGCCCGGCGGCACGTCGCGTGGACAGCGTCGCGGACGGCGTCACCTGACCGCCCGAACTCGCCCTGCCGCGCAGGGTCGCCCGGCTCAACGTCCGGAGCGCTCACCCGTTCGGCAGAGCCCACCGAGAGGGCACCCGCAGTCGTCATGCTTTCAGCCTAGGGCCTACCGACACCTGGGCAGGCCAACCGGCTCACCCCTCGTCGTTCTCCATCCGGCGGATCTCGCCGAGGACACCGATCGACATGGTCGGGGCGTCGTCCCAGCGGCGACGTGCGGTCGCCTTGTTGACCACCTCGACACCGATCACCCGCCAGTGCGGCAACTGCGCGGACCGCTCGTGCTCGGACCACAGCCGCAGAGCCTGCGCGACGGCGCCCTCGATGTCGCGGGACTCGTCCCAGTACCTGATCTCGGCGCGCGTGCTGGCATAGCCGGCGGATACCAGGAACGGCTGCTCGAGGCTGAGGCGCTGCAACGCTTCGTACACCGACTCAGGGGGCACCCGCTCGCCACCCACCGTGATCGTCACGAACCAGAGGGCAGGCTCGTCCGGCTTCGGGCGCTTCTTGCGAACGGCGTCACCGAAGTTGATGCCCCGCAGGGGGGTCAGCGTCGCGAGCGAGTCGTCATCCAGGCCGGGCACGACACCAGTGGAACAGGTCGAGGCGCCTCCCGTCATCTCTTTCGCCGATATCGTGTCGTTACCTTGTTCAGCCGTTCGCCTCCCGCAGACGGGCCCTTTCCGGATCAGCTCGAGGATCATACCCAGCGAATCGCTCCGATGACGGTCCGTACGGCGCGGGCGCCGATGGTCACCCAGCCGAGCCCCGGACCACCACGAGATCGTCCCGGTGCACCACCTCGCGTTGGTACGCGGCCCCGAGTTCTCGGGCGAGATCCCGGGTGGACCGACCGAGCAGGGCCGGCAGCTCGGTCGCGTCGTAGCCGACCAGCCCCCGCGCGAGCACGCGCCCCCGCAGGTCCGCCAGGTCGACCGGGTCGCCTGCCGCGAAGTCTCCCTCGACCCGGGTCACCCCCGCAGCCAGCAGGGACATCCGGCGGTCGATCACGGCCGCGACCGCGCCGTCGTCCAGCACCAGCCGCCCGTGGGAGACCGCCGCGTGCGCCAGCCACAGCAGCCTGCTACGGGTGCGCCGGCCCCGGGGGGTGAACCAGGTGCCGACGTCCTCGCCGGCCAGGCCCGGGCCGGCCAGCACGGCGGACGTCAGCAGGGTCGGGATGCCGGCGGTGGTGGCGATCCCGGCGGCGTCCACCTTGGTGGCCATCCCGCCGGTGCCCACGCCGGCGGCGCCGACCGAACCGATCCGGACGCCGTCCAGCTCCTCCGGGCCCCGGACGACGGGGATGCGCGTGCTCCCGGCCCGGCTGGGCGGACCGTCGTAGAGCGCGTCGACGTCCGAGAGCAGGACGAGCGCGTCGGCGTCCACCAGGTGAGCCACCAGCGCGGCCAGCCGGTCGTTGTCCCCGAAGCGGATCTCGTGCGTGGCGACCGTGTCGTTCTCGTTCACCACGGGGACGACGCCGAGCCCGAGCAACCGGTAGAGGGTCCGCTGGGCGTTGGCGTAGTGGGTGCGCCGGACGACGTCCTCGGCGGTCAGCAGGACCTGCCCGACGGTCAGGCCGTGGCGCCCGAACGACTCGGTGTAACGGGCGAGCAGCAGGCCCTGGCCCACGCTCGCGGACGCCTGCTGGGTCGCCAGGTCGCGGGGCCGCTTGACCAGGCCCAACGGGGCGAGGCCGGCCGCGATCGCACCGCTGCTGACGAGGACCACCTCGCCCCCGTCGGTGCGCCGCTTGGCCAGGGTCTCCACCAGGGCGTCGAGCCGATCGGCGTCCAGGCCGCCCTCCCGGGTCGTCAGGGACGACGAGCCGACCTTGACGACGATCCGCCGGACGCTCGCCAGGTGGGACCGGTCCAGACCCCGGCGACTCATCGCCGTCGCTTCTCGGCGGCGACCTTCTCGGCGGCGACCTCGTCGAGGCCGTCGTGGAGCTCCCCGTCGACGCCCTCGTCGAGCTCCCCGTCGACGCCCTCGTCGTCGAGCTCCACGGCGACCGACGGGTCGGTCCACAGCCCGGCGGCCCGTTCCTCGGCGAGCTCGCCACGGGCCTCGCGGCGGGCGGTCCGGCGGGCCTCGTACCGCTCCCGCCGAGCGTCCCGGGTGGGGCGGGCGGACTCCTCCAACCGGGCGTCCGACCCGCGGGGGGCGGCGATCGGGCCAGGCCCGGCGATCAAGGTCGGCTCCCAGTCGAAGACGACCCCGGTGTCGTCGTCACCGATCACCACCTCCGCGCCGGCGACCGCGCCCGCCTCGAACAGGGTCTCCTCGACGCCCAAGCGGGCCAGTCGGTCCGACAGATAGCCCACCGCTTCGTCGTTGGTGAAGTCGGTCTGCCGCACCCAGCGCTCCGGCTTCGCGCCGCGGACCCGGTAGCGCACGCCGTCCGGGGTGGGCTCCGGGCGCACCGTGAAGCCGGCGTCGTCGACCGCCCGCGGCCGGATCACCGTGCGTGCCGGGGCCGCCTGCGGCTGCTCCGCGCGCGCCGCGGTCACCAGCGCGGCCATCGCGAACGCCACCTCGCGCAGCCCTTCGTGGCTCGCCGACGACGCCAGGTGCACGTCCAACCCGCGCTCGCGCATCTCGGGCAGCACCAGCTCCGCCAGTTCCCGGGCCTGGAAGACGTCGACCTTGTGCAGGACGACGATCCGCGGCCGCTCCAGCAGCGGCCGGGAGCCCTCGTCGACCGGGTACGCGGCCAACTCCGCCTCGATCACCTCCAGATCGCTGATCGGGTCACGGCCGGGCTCGAGGGTGGCACAGTCGATCACGTGCACGAGCGCGGCGCACCGCTCCACGTGCCGGAGGAATTCCAGGCCGAGGCCGCGGCCCATGCTGGCCCCGGGGATCAGGCCCGGGACGTCCGCCACCGTGAACCGGACGTCGCCCGCCTCGACGACGCCGAGGTTCGGCGCGAGCGTGGTGAACGGGTAGTCCGCGATCTTCGGACGGGCCGCTGACAGGGCCGCGATCAGGCTCGACTTGCCGGCGCTGGGGTACCCGACGAGGGCGATGTCCGCGACGGTCTTCAGCTCCAGGACGACGTCCAGCGCTGCGCCCTTCTCCCCCAGCAGCGCGAACCCGGGCGCCTTGCGCCGGGGCGAGGCCAGGGCGGCGTTGCCGAGGCCGCCGCGCCCGCCGGGCGCGACGACGAAGCGGATCCCGGCCCCGACGAGGTCGGCGAGCACCTGACCGTCCGGGGTCTTCACCACGGTGCCGTCGGGCACGGACAGCACCAGGTCGGTGCCGGAGGCACCGTTCCGGTTCGACCCCTGACCGGGCCGCCCGGAGGGGGCTCGCCGGTACGGCGCGTGGTGGTAGTCGAGCAGGGTGGTGACCTGCGGGTCCACCGCGAGGACGACGTCCCCCCCGTCCCCGCCGTTGCCACCGTCCGGGCCGCCGAGCGGCTTGAACTTCTCCCGGTGGATCGAGGCGCACCCGTGCCCGCCGTCACCCCCGGCGGCGTGCAGGACGACCCGATCGACGAACGTCGTCACCCACCCTCCTCAGGAGTGATCATGAAGGCCAGGCATGATCATGCAGCTGCTCCGCTCCGGCCGACACGTGCGCGAGGGCGGACCAGGGTGTCCCGGCCCGCCCTCGAGTCTGCAGCTGGTCGCTACCGGGCGCGCCTCACTCGCCCGCCGGGACGACGATGTTGATCACACGGCGACCCCGCTTGGTGCCGAACTCGACGGCCCCGGCGGCCAGGGCGAACAGGGTGTCGTCGCCGCCACGGCCGACGTTGGACCCGGGGTGGAAGTGGGTGCCACGCTGCCGGACGATGATCTCGCCGGCGTTCACGAGCTGCCCGCCGAAGCGCTTGACGCCGAGGCGCTGAGCGTTCGAGTCACGCCCGTTCCGTGAGGAGCTGGCGCCCTTCTTGTGTGCCATGAGCCCTGCCTGCCTTCTGCTGTGCGTCCCGCCCGCCCGGGGCGGGGACGTCGTCCGCGGTGGTCCGACGCCGGAACCCGGCGCCCGGGGTCACTTCCCGATGTCGGTGACCTTGATGCGGGTCAGCTTCTGGCGGTGACCCTGACGCTTGCGGTAGCCGGTCTTGTTCTTGAACTTGAGAATCTTGATTTTCGGGCCCTTGCCGTCGCCGACGATCTCGGCACGGACCGTGACCTTGGCGAGTGCGTCGACGCCGGTGGTGACGGTCTCTCCGTCGACGAGCAGCAGCGGCTTCAGCTCGACGGTCGACCCCGGGTCACCCGCCAGCCGGTCGACGAACAGGACGTCACCCACGGACACCTTCTCCTGGCGGCCGCCGGCGCGGACGATCGCGTACACCACGGGGAAACTCGCTCTCTCATCGATCGGTTGCTCGCGCGACGGCCAGCTGCTGCCTGTTACGCAAAGGCTGCACGTGCGGCACAGCACCCGACACCCACAACACGGCGCGCCCTCAGCGCACCGAGAGTACACGCTACGGATCGGCAGCTGGCCTGGTCAAATCGATCCTGGTGACCACCGCCGGACACGACGGTCAGGAACCGGCGACCAGCGTCGGAGCGTCACCGGAGCCGGCGGACGGCGAGCCGCCCCGGCCGCGGCGCCGCCGGCCGCGGCTCCCGGCCGACCCGGACCCCCCGCCCGCGATCGGCGCATCCGCAGGTGCCGCCACGCCGGACTCCGCAGGTGCCGCCACGTCGAACTCCGCAGACGCCGCCACGCCGGACTCCGCAGACGCCGATCCGGACGCCGCCGCGACCTCAGCCGGTGACGGCATCGGAACGGGACCATGGCCGCCTGTGCCGGTCCCGCCCGAGCCGCCCGAGCCCGCGCTGCTCGCGCCCGCGGCTCCGCTTCCGCGACCACGCCCACCGCCGTGCCCACCGCCGTCCTGCTGCTGGTGCCGTTTCTCGACCGGCTCGTCGTGGATGACCACGCCACGGCCGCCGCAGTGCTCGCACGTCTCGCTGAAGACCTCGAGCAACCCGGAACCGACCCGCTTGCGTGTCATCTGGACCAGGCCCAGCGAGGTCACCTCGGCCACCTGGTGCTTGGTGCGGTCCCGCCCCAGGCACTCCAGCAACCGGCGCAGGACCAGCTCACGGTTGGACTCCAGCACCATGTCGATGAAGTCGACGACGATGATCCCGCCGAGGTCCCGCAGGCGCAGCTGCCGCACGATCTCCTCGGCGGCCTCGAGGTTGTTCTTGGTGACGGTCTCCTCGAGATTGCCGCCCGCGCCGGTGAACTTGCCGGTGTTGACGTCGATGACGGTCATCGCCTCAGTGCGGTCGATCACCAGGGACCCGCCGGACGGCAGCCAGACCTTGCGCTCCAACGCCTTGGCGATCTGCTCGTCGATCCGGAAGGCGCCGAAGGCATCGCCCTGGCCGGCCCACCGCTCGAGCCGGTCGACCAGGTCGGGGGCGACGTGGCCGATGTAGCCCCACAGGGTGTCCCAGGCCTCCTCACCGGAGACGATCAGCTTCACGAAGTCCTCGTTGAAGATGTCCCGGACGACGCGGATGGCCAGATCGGGCTCGCCGTAGAGCAGGGCCGGGGCGTTCACGGCTGCCGCCTTGCGCGAGATGTCCTCCCACTGCGCCTGCAACCGGGTGACGTCGCGGGCGAGCTCCTCCTCGCTCGCGCCCTCGGCCGCCGTCCGGACGATCACCCCCGCGTTCTCGGGGACGACCTCGCGCAGCACCTTCTTCAGCCGGGCCCGCTCGCTGTCGGGCAGCTTGCGCGAGATCCCCGTCATCGACCCGTCGGGCACGTACACCAGGTAACGACCGGGGAGCGAGATCTGGCTGGTGAGCCGTGCCCCCTTGTGGCCGATCGGATCCTTGGTGACCTGCACGAGCACCGACTCACCCGACTTCAGCGCGTGCTCGATCCGCTTCGGCTGCCCCTCCAGGCCGGCGGCGTCCCAGTTGACCTCACCCGCGTACAGGACGGCGTTGCGACCCTTGCCGATGTCGACGAACGCCGCCTCCATGCTGGGCAGCACGTTCTGGACCCGGCCGAGGTACACGTTGCCGACCATGGACGTCTGGGTCCGGCGGGCGACGTAGTGCTCGACGAGCACGCCGTCCTCGAGGACGCCGATCTGGGTACGGCCCTCGCGCTCCCGGACGACCATGACCCGCTCGACGCTCTCCCGCCGGGCGAGGAACTCCGCCTCCGTGATCACCGGACGACGCCGGCCCGCCTCGCGGCCTTCCCGACGGCGCTGCTTCTTCGCCTCCAGCCGGGTGGAGCCCCGGACGCCGGTGACGTCGTCGGCGCTGCTGGCCCGGCGACCCTCGCGGACCCGGACGACGGTGTTCGGCGGGTCATCGGGACCCAGCTCGGCGTCGACGGCCGCACCGCTCCCCCGCCGGCGGCGACGGCGGCGACGCCGGCTACCGACGACCTCGCCCGACTCGGCCTCCGCATCGTCCTCGGGCTCGTCCTCGGCGTCGTCCGCGCCGTCGGCCGCCTCGCCGTCGACCGCCTCGACGTCGGCCGCCTCGACGTCGTCACCGTCCAGCTCGTCCCGCAGCCGGGTGCGGCGGCCACGGCCGCCCCGGCGGCGGCGACGCCGACGACCTTCGCCCACCTCTTCGCCGATCTCGTCGTCGAGGATGTCCTCGTCGAGGATGTCGTCCGGGGTGTTGTCGTCGGCCTCGGCGTCCGCGAAGTCCGCACCGGGCCGGCTGGCCTGCTCACCGGACTCCACGACGGCGGGCGGGCCCGCAGGGCGCGACGCCGCGCGGCGACGGCGCGAATCCGGCGCGATCATCACCGGAGCCTGGAACAGCGGCATCACGATCACGGACGTGGCGGGCGCCTGACCGCGGGCCGTCGAGGTGGCCGCGGTCTCCTGGTCGGCCGCGGTCTCCTGGTCGGCCGCGGTCTCCTCGGGCTCCGTCACCTCGGGCTCGTCGCCGGCGTGGCTCGCCTCGGGGCCGTCCGGCTGATCGGTCGGTAGCGCCTCGTTGCCGGCCTCGGGACCGGGCACGGCCTGCGGCGGCACCGCCGCGGCCGGCTCCACCGCGGCCGGCTC
>DATDMG010000044.1:0-8883 GCA_036518955.1 Kineosporiaceae bacterium
ACCGTCGGTGGGTGCGCGGGGACCGTGCCGACCGCGATGACGATCTTCTCCGCGGTCACCGTCCGTTCGCCGTCGTGCTCGGCCCGGACGGCGACGGTGTGGTCGTCGACGAACCGCGCCGTCCCTTGCAGCAGGTCGACACCGTTACGGTGCAGCTGGTTGCGGACGACCTCGATCTCGCGGCCGATCACGTGCTGCGTCCTCGAGAGCAGATCGGTGACGGTGATGTTCTGCTTGACCCGGTAGTCCATCCCGTACAGCTCGCGCTGGTTCAGCCCGGTGAGGTACAGCACGGCCTCACGCAGGGTCTTCGACGGGATGGTCCCGGTGTTGATGCAGACGCCGCCGACCATGCTGCGGCGCTCGACGACGGCGGCGCGCCGGCCCAACTTGGCGGCCGCGATGGCCGCCTTCTGCCCGCCCGGCCCGGAGCCGAGCACGAGCAGGTCATACTGGTGGCCCGATTCACTCGACACGGCTCACTCCTGGGGTGCTTGCTCGGAGGGTGACCGTGCCGGGACGCACGGTGGAGGACCAGAATGCCTGTCACCTGGACATTCCTCCATCCCATCGGCTGCCCGTCGAGCGAGGTTGACCTCGGCGTCATCCCGTCGGCACCTGGCCGACACGGATGACTACGGCTGGGGTGGGTGGCGGGGCTGCGGGGTCACGCGGGGCAGACGGGCGGGTTGCCCACGCAGGTGACCTTCACCGTCGCCGTCGTCGTCGCGGTCTTGGTCACCGTCGAGGTGTCGGTGACCGTTTGGGTCGCGGTCTGGGTGACGGTGCTCGTCACCGGTGGCGCGGTCGTGACCCTGATCTGCGTCGCCATCTGCGTCTGGGTCATCATCTCGAGCTGGGTCTTGGTCTGGACGTTGGTCCGGAAGACGTACCCGGTCCTGGTCACGGTCTGGCCCCCCGAGACCACGACCTGGGTCGTGGTCTGGGGTGTTCCCGGAGGCGGTGTCCCGCCAGGTCTGGTGGGGCTCCCGGCGGGCGGGGCCACGGCGGACCCGGCGTCGGTGGCTGTGATCTCCACCGGGGCGGCCCCGTGGTTGGTCCGGTTGTCGAGCATCCCGCAGGCGCTCAGCGTCCACGGCACCAGCGCGGTGGCGAGGGCCGCGCCGGCCAGGCGGGGCCCCCGGATCCGCAGTGTGCGGGGCGCGCTCTCCGGCAGTGATGTCGTGGGCACGCGACCTCCTCGATGACCTACCGGCTGTGGGTGCCGGGCTGCGGCCGGGCGCATCCTTCCAGACCCCGTCGACGTCCGGCGGGAGTATCTGGCATTGCCACCGGTTGCGCCACGCTGGGTGATGGAGGGACGCCCCCAGGGCGGCCTCCGGCGCCGCGTTCTCGCCCGCCCTGGTCCGCTGCGACCCCGGCCCGGCGGCCCGGGGTCGCATCGCGCGACGTCACGGCGTTTTGACCCCCCGCGAGCGCCCCGGTAACGTGTCAGGTCGTTGTGTTCTGCGCTGACGATCCGTTCGCGGTTCGCCCGAGCAGGGCACGCGTCCGGCGTCTCGCTCGCGCGAGCGTCAGGAGCGGGCCACGACATCATCCGGATGAGGACGAAGGCTACGACTGTGCGCACGTACTCCCCCAAGCCCGCCGACGTCGAGCGGCGCTGGCACGTCATCGACGCGTCTGACGTCGTCCTCGGCAGGCTGGCCTCGCAGGCCGCGACGCTGCTGCGGGGCAAGCACAAGGCGATCTACGCACCGCACGTCGACACCGGCGACTTTGTGATCATCATCAATGCCGACCGGGTGGCGCTGAGCGGCTCCAAGCGGGAGCAGAAGTTCGCGTACCGCCACTCCGGCTACCCCGGTGGCCTGTCGAAGGTCGGCTATGGCGACCTCCTGGAGAAGAACCCGGAGCGGGCCGTCGAGAAGGCGATCCGCGGCATGATCCCCAAGACCTCGCTGGGCCGCCAGCAGCTGTCCAAGCTGAAGGTCTACCGCGGCGCGGACCACCCGCACGCCGCGCAGAAGCCGCAGCCGTTCCACATCACCCAGGTCGCGCAGCACTGAGCCACGGCCCAGCCGCTCGAGGAAGAAAGAACTGAGGAGAACCGTGGCCGAGACCACACCGGAGCTCGAGGCCGACGGCCTCGACGTCGAGGACGTGCCCAGCAGCTACACCACGACCACGCCCGAGGTGCGCGGCGGGGGGTCGAGCGTCACCGCGCCCGGCGGCGCGACCGGCCGCCGCAAGGAGGCCATCGCCCGCGTCCGGCTGATCCCCGGTAGCGGGATGTGGAAGATCAACGGTCGAGCTCTCGACGACTATTTCCCGAACAAGGTCCACCAGCAGCTGGTCAACGAGCCCTTCCGGGTGACCGACCTGGAGGGCCGGTTCGATGTGATCGCCCGCATCCACGGCGGCGGCAGCTCGGGTCAGGCCGGTGCCCTGCGCCTGGGAGTGGCCCGGGCCCTGAACGAGATCGACGTTGATGCGAACCGGCCGACGCTGAAGAAGGCCGGGTTCCTCACCCGCGACGCCCGGGTGAAGGAGCGCAAGAAGGCCGGCCTGAAGAAGGCCCGCCAGGCGCCGCAGTACAGCAAGCGCTGACCGGCCGGTCCACGATCCGAACGCACGGCCCCGGGGTGTCTCGATCCCCGGGGCCGTCGTCGTCATGGGCCGGGCGCGGATGCGGGGTGCGGCGTCCCGGCGGTGAAGGATCACCGTGGATCGAGGGCCACTGCGGATCGGGCGGTTTCCGCTCGCCGGCAGCACCGCCGATGGGACAGTTCGAAGGGCGGCGGCGCCGGTGCGCGCCGCGCCGGAGTCGACAGGAGGACGTGCGTGGGACGGCTGTTCGGCACGGACGGGGTCCGAGGACTGGCTAATCGGGACGTGACGGCCGAGTTGGCGCTCGACCTCGGCGTCGCTGCGGCGCACGTGCTGGGGGAGGTGCGCGAGTTCGCCGGGCACCGACCCACGGCGGTCGTCGGGCGCGACCCCCGGGCGTCCGGGGAGTTCCTGAGCGCCGCCATCAGCGCGGGGCTGGCCAGCGCGGGGGTCGACGTCTTCGACGCCGGTGTGCTGCCGACGCCCGCGGTCGCGGGCCTGGTGGCCGACACGGACGCCGACCTGGGCGTGATGCTGTCAGCCTCGCACAACCCGATGCCGGACAACGGGATCAAGTTCTTCGCCAAGGGCGGACACAAGCTGCCGGACGACGTCGAGGACGCGATCGAGCAGCGCCTCGGTGAGGAGTGGGCCCGGCCCACCGGCCGGGACGTCGGCCGGGTGCGCCGGTTCCGCGATGCCACCGAGCGGTACGTCGAGCGTCTGGTGGCCACCATCCCGCACCGGCTGGACGGGTTGCGCGTCGTGGTCGACTGCGCCCACGGTGCGGCGAGCGTGGCGTCCCCGCGGGCGCTGCGGGTCGCCGGGGCCGACGTCGTGGTCATCGGCGCGGCCCCGGACGGGGTCAACATCAACGACGGTTACGGGTCCACCCATCTCGAGCGCCTCCGCCAGGCCGTGATCGAGAACGGCGCGGACGCCGGGATCGCGCACGACGGGGACGCCGACCGCTGCCTGGCCGTCGACCACCTCGGCCGGGACGTCGACGGGGACCAGATCATGGCGATCCTGGCCGTGGCCTTCCGCGAGCGTGGCACGCTCCACGACGACACCCTGGTCACCACCGTGATGAGCAACCTCGGGCTGCGCCTGGCCATGGACGCCGCCGGGATCCGCACGGTGCAGACCGCGGTCGGCGACCGGTACGTGCTCGAGGAGATGCGGCGCGGCGGCTACTCGCTCGGCGGGGAGCAGTCGGGCCACGTGGTGATGACGGAGTTCGCGACCACCGGTGACGGCGTCCTGACCGGCCTGCACCTTGTGTCCCGGGTCGCCCAGACCGGCCGCCCGCTGGCCGACCTGGCGTCGGTGATGCAGCGGTTGCCGCAGGTCCTGGTGAACGTTCAGGGTGTCGACAAGTCCCGCGCGGCCTCCGACGAGTACCTCGCGGCAGCGGTCGCGGGGGCGCAGGAGCAGCTCGGCGGTGCCGGGCGGGTGCTGCTGCGCCCGTCCGGGACGGAGCCGCTGGTGCGGGTCATGGTCGAGGCTGCGGACGCGGACCAGGCTCGCGCCATCGCGGACCGCCTCGCCGTCGTCGTCCGGGAGCGGCTCGCGCTCTGACCGCGGGCCCGCCACCCGCGCCAGGGCGACCGCAGGCGCCTGGCCCGGCCCGCGTCAGAGCTTGCGCAGGCGCACCCGGCGCACCCCGTGGTCGGCGTCCTTGGTGAGCACCAGGGTGGCCCGGGCCCGGGTCGGCAGCACGTTCTGGATCAGGTTCACCTCGTTGATGTCCCGCCAGATCTGGGTGGCCCGGTCCACCGCCTCCTCGTCGGTGAGTGACGCGTACCGGTGGAAGTAGGACTCCGGCCGGCTGAACGCCGTCTCCCGCAAGCGCAGGAAACGCTTGATGTACCAGGACCGGACGTCGTCCGTGCGGGCGTCGACGTAGATCGAGAAGTCGAAGAAGTCGCTGACGGCGAGGCCGGTGCGGCCATCGGCGTGCGGCCTGGCCGGCTGCAGCACGTTGAGCCCCTCGACGACCAGGACGTCGGGGCCCCGGACGACGACCTCCTCGCCGGGAACGATGTCGTACGTCAGGTGCGAGTACACCGGTGCCCGGACCTGGGCCACCCCGGACTTGACGTCGCTGACGAACCGCAACAGCCGGCGCCGGTCGTAGGACTCGGGGAAGCCCTTGCGGTGCAGCAGCCCGCGCCGCAGCAGCTCCGCATTCGGGTAGAGGAAGCCGTCAGTGGTGACCAGGCTCACTCGCGGGGTGCCCGGCCAGCGGGCGAGGAGCTCGCGCAGGATGCGCGCCGTCGTCGACTTGCCGACGGCCACCGACCCGGCGATGCCGATCACGAACGGTGTCCGGGCCGGTGCCTCCCCGAGGAAGGTGGAGGTCGCCCCGTGGAGCTGCTCGGACCCGGCGACGTAGAGGTCGATGAGGCGGGACAGCGGCAGGTACACCTCCTCGACCTCGATCAGGTCGATCCGGTCGCCGAGCCCGCGGAGGCGGCGCAGGTCGGCCTCGGTGAGGGTGAGCGGGGTGCTCTCACGCAGCCGGCTCCACGCGGCCCGGTCGAGCTCGACGAACGGCGACCCCACCAGTCGAGCGGTCGGGCTCTCCCGGGCGCCGTCGCCGGCCCTGGGCCGGATGGTCTGCCGCACATCGCGCACGGGGGCATTGTCCTCCCCGGGCCGGGCCGGTGCTCCGGCCGCTGGAGTGAACAGCGCATCACTCGCCCGCGCGCCCTGTCCCCGATCCCGGCTGGTGGCCGGGGCAGGCCGTTACGCTGGCGCGCATGTGCGGAATCGTGGGTTACGCGGGGTCGGCCGACTCAGGCGTGCAGGCCCTGGACGTCGTGCTGGAGGGCCTGCGTCGGTTGGAGTACCGAGGGTACGACTCGGCCGGCGTGGCGCTGCTGGCGGACGGTGAGCTGGTCTGGAGCAAGCGCGCCGGCAAGCTCGCCAGGCTGGTGGGGGCGTTGGACACCGAGCCGCTGCCGGCCGCCACGACAGGAATCGGGCACACCCGCTGGGCCACCCACGGCGGGCCGACGGACGCCAACGCTCACCCGCACCTCGGCGGCGACGGCCGCGTCGCCGTGATCCACAACGGCATCATCGAGAACTTCGCGGTGCTGAAGGCGGAGCTGGCCGAGGACGGCGTGGAGTTCGTCAGCCAGACCGACACCGAGGTCGCTGCCCACCTGCTGGCCAAGGCGTACGCCGAGAAGGCCGACCTGGCCGAGGCGTTGCGGGCGGTGGCCCGGCGGCTGGAGGGTGCGTTCACCCTGCTGGCCGTGCATGCCGACGTCCCGGACACGGTCGTCGCGGCCCGGCGCAACTCACCGCTCGTCATCGGCCTCGGGGACGGCGCGAACTACCTGGGGTCGGACGTCGCGGCCTTCATCGGGCACACCCGGGATGCGATCGAGATGGGTCAGGACCAGGTGGTCCAGATCACTCCGGGGTCGGTGGTCATCACGGACTTCGACGGCCGGCCCGCCGAGGGCAAGCGTTACCACGTGGACTGGGACGCCAACGCCGCGGAGAAGGGCGGCTTCCCGAACTTCATGTCGAAGGAGATCGACGAGCAGCCGCACGCGGTCGCCGACACCCTGCTCGGCCGCACCGACGCCGCCGGCCGGCTCGTGCTCGACGAGGTGCACGTCGACGAGGCCCTGCTCCGCCGGATCGACAAGATCGTGGTGGTGGCCTGCGGTACCGCGGCCTACGCCGGATCGGTCGCCAAGTACGCGATCGAGCACTGGTGCCGGATCCCGTGCGAGGTGGAGCTCGCCCACGAGTTCCGCTACCGCGACCCGGTGGTGAACGAGAAGACACTGGTCGTGGCGATCTCCCAGTCCGGGGAGACGATGGACACGATCATGGCGGTCCGGCACGCCCGGGAACAGGGCGCGCGGGTGGTGGCGATCTGCAACACCCAGGGGTCCACGATTCCGCGGGAGTCGGACGCCGCCCTCTACACCCATGCCGGGCCGGAGATCGCGGTCGCGTCGACCAAGGCGTTCCTGGCCCAGATCACCGCCTGCTACCTGCTCGGGCTCTACCTCGCCCAGCTGCGCGGCAACATGTTCGCCGACGAGGTCGGCGAGATCCTCAAGCAGCTGCAGGCGATGCCGGAGAAGATTCGCAAGGTGCTGGACGGGATGGGTCCGGTCCGCACCATGGCCCGCTGGATGGCCGACACCCGGTCGGTGCTGTTCCTCGGCCGGCACGTCGGGTACCCGGTCGCCATGGAGGGCGCGCTCAAGCTCAAGGAGATCGCCTACATCCACGCGGAGGGTTTCGCCGCGGGCGAGCTCAAGCACGGACCGATCGCCCTGATCGACGCCGGCCAGCCGGTGTTCGTCATCGTGCCCTCGCCGCGCGGCCGGGACTCGCTGCACAGCAAGGTCGTCTCCAACATCCAGGAGATCAACGCCCGCGGCGCACGGACCATCGTGATCGCGGAGGAGGGTGACGACGAGGTGGTGCCGTTCGCGAGCGAGGTCATCCGCGTGCCGCAGACCCCGACGCTGCTGGCGCCGCTGGTCACGGTGGTGCCGCTGCAGGTGTTCGCCTGCGAGCTGGCCACGGCCAAGGGCCTGGACGTCGACCAGCCGCGCAACCTGGCCAAGTCCGTCACCGTGGAGTGACGGGCGGCAGGGACCGCGGTCTGCGCCCGCCCGCCGGCCGGTGCATCCGGATTCCCGGCCGGTGCGGGAGCCCGGGTGCCAGGCTTGACCGGTGAGCCGGGAGTGGAGCAAGGGGGCCGTTGCATGATCGCGGGCGTCGGCATCGACGTGGTGGACATCGCCCGATTCGAGCGTCTGCTGGAGCGGACGCCGCGGCTGCGGGACCGGCTGTTCACCGAGGCCGAGCGGGGGCTGCCGGTGCGCAGCCTGGCCGCCCGCTTCGCCGCGAAGGAGGCGCTGGCGAAGGCGCTCGGCGCGCCGGTGGGCCTGTCCTGGCACGACGCGACCGTCGCCCGGGAGCCGTCCGGGGCGCCCTCCCTGCACGTCACCGGGACGGTCGCCGCGCGGGCCGCGGACCTGGGGGTGACCGGGTTCCACGTGTCACTCACGCATGACGCGGGTATCGCCAGCGCGGTGGTGATCGCCGAGCGGGGGGAGGGAGGGGGACCGGTCCGATGACGATCCGGGCGTACGACGTGGGGTCGATCCGGTCGGCCGAGGCCCTGGTGCTCGCCCAGGTGCCCGAGGGAGCGCTCATGCAGCGGGCCGCCGCCGGGCTCGCCACGGCCTGTGCCGGCGTACTGCGGCGGCGCCGGGGCAGGGTCACCGGGGCGCGCATCGTCGTCCTGGCCGGTGCCGGCAACAACGGCGGTGACGCGCTCTGGGCAGGTGCCCGGCTCGCCGGCCGGGGCGGCCGCGTCGACGCGCTGCTCCTCGCGCCGTCCGCGCACGCCGAGGGCCTGGCGGCGCTGCACGCCGCCGGGGGGCGGTCGCTGGCAGTCCCGGCCGGGGCGGCCTCGACGCCGGACGGCCTGCGCCCGGCGACCCGGTTGCTGGCCGCCGCCGACCTGGTGGTCGACGGCATCGTCGGGCTGGGCGGCGCGCCCGGCCTGCGCGAGCCGGCCGCCCGGCTGGTCGCCGCGCTCGACGAGCTCGCGCCGCGTCCGGCCGTCGTCGCGGTGGACCTGCCCAGCGGGGTCGACGCGGACGGCGGCACGACCCCGGCCCCGCACGTCCGGGCCGACCTCACGGTGACCTTCGGCGCCGCCAAGCCCTGTCTGCTGGTCCCCCCGGCGGCCCGGGCGGCCGGTGAGGTGCAGGTGGTGGACATCGGGCTGGGCCCCTGCCTGCCGCCGGTACCCGCCGTCGACCGGCTGACCCCGGACGACGTCGACCGGCTGTGGCCGGTCCCGGGCCCGGCCGACGACAAGTACTCCCGCGGGGTGGTGGGCGTCGTCGCCGGCTCCGCCGCGTACCCCGGTGCGGCCGTGCTGACCACCGGAGGGGCCCTGCGGGCGGGGGCGGGCATGGTCCGGTACGTCGGGCCGGCGGAGCCGACCTCGCGGGTGCGGGCCCGCTGGCCCGAGGTGGTGACCGGTCCCGGCCGGGTGCAGGCCTGGGCGCTCGGCAGCGGCGTCGACCCGGACGACGACGGTGGCGGTCAGCCGGCTGCGGTGCGCGAGGCGCTGGCGCAGGCGCTCGAGGCGAAGGTGCCCGCCGTCGTCGATGCGGGGGCGCTCGCGCTGCTGGCCCGGCCGGACTGGCGCCGCCTCGCCGGGCCGCACCTGCTGCTCACTCCGCATGCCGGTGAGCTGGCCCGGCTGCTGGGCAGCTGGGGGGAGCGGGAGGTGGCCCGGCAGGACGTCGA
>DATDMG010000045.1:0-13397 GCA_036518955.1 Kineosporiaceae bacterium
AGGACGACGATCCCGGCGCAGATCCCGCCCAGTGCCTCCGGCCAGAGCGACGCCACCGTCAGGCCCGGCTCGCCCGGCGCACCAGCCGAGCCGTCCAGGCGCGACCGACGCACCACAGCAATCCGCCCGCGACGAGGCAGACCCGGCCCGGCGGGGTGCTCACGAGCACATCCGCGGGATCGCCGCCGAGGAGCCCGCCCAGCGCCAGGCCGGCGAGCGGAAGCACGGCGAGGACGCCGGCCGTCGCCCGCGGACCCGCGAGCGCCGACTCCCGTTCCTGGGCCGCAGCCTCCTCCTGCCGCAGCGCCTCGGCCAAGCGCGTCAAGGTGACGGCGAGAGCTGCGCCGGTGCGCTCCGACACGTCGACCGCGACGACGAGCTGAAGCAGCGCCGGCGGCCCGGCCACCCGGGCGAAGGGGAGCCGAGGCCGGCCCCGACGCCCGACGACCTGGACGACATGGACTCGCATCGCCGCGGCCACGGGCTCGCCGCGGAACTGGCCCGCGACGACGGCAGCGGCGAGATCACGCACGGCCGGCGGCGCAGACCGCTCGGCAATCGAACGCCAGATCCGACCGGGCGGCAGACCGGCCCTCGCCAGGCCGGCGATCTGGTCGGCGAGCACGGCGACCTCGCCCTGGGACGGCAACTGTGCCCGACCGCGCCAGGGCACGCCCGAAAGGACCCGGACGGCACGGCCCAGACCGACCGACGGCGCCGACCGCCCCGAGCCACGCACCCGCCTCCTCCGGGGGATCCCGCCTCGGCGACGCCGTCCGGCGGGCGGCCACCCGACCACGGACAGCAGCGCGACGAGGGCTGCGCAGAGCACCTCTGCTGTCATCGGCGCCCCTCCTGAAGCGTGCTGGGATGCAGCGTCATGGGATCGCCTCCGGCGACAGTTCCAACCTCGCCGCAAGCCGTGTCCAGGCGGGCCCGGTAGCCGTCGGACCCGGCCCTCGGGACCGGACCAGAGCGGGCAGCACCCGCAGCCCGCCGGCCGACCGCTCGACGACGGCGATCTCGCTCACCCGGCGCCCGCCGCGGTACCGCTCCACGTGGACCACGGCGTCCAGGGCGGCCGCCGCCTGGCTGTGCACGGCGGCCTGGTCGAGGCCGGCGAGGCTGCCGAGCGCCTCGAGCCGAGCCGGAACCTCGGCGGCAGCGTTGGCATGCAGCGTCCCGCAGCTGCCGGCGTGCCCGGTGTTCAGGGCAGCCAGCAACTCCCGGACCTCGGCACCTCGGCACTCACCGACGACGATGCGGTCGGGACGCATCCGCAGTGCCTGCCGGACCAGATCCTCGAGGGTGACGGCGCCCCGGCCCTCGACGTTCGCATGCCGCGCCTCCAGCCGGACGACGTGCGGATGCGTCGGGCGCAGCTCGCCGACGTCCTCGACGAGGACGATCCGCTCCCCCTCGGGGACCAGCGCCAACAGGGCGCTGAGCAGGGTCGTCTTGCCCGCGCCCGTCCCTCCGGTGACGAGGAAGGCGGCCCGGCGGAGCACCAGCGCGGTGAGCACGGGGCCCCAGGTCGAGGGCACGCTCCCGGCCGCGACGAGGTCCTCGAGATCGAGCCGGGAGCCCCCGAGCAGCCGCAGGCTGAGGTGGGTGCCGGTCGGGGTGACCGGCGGGACGACGGCATGCAGCCGGACGCCGCCCGGCAGCCGGGCGTCGACCCACGGCATGCCCTCGTCGAGCCGCCGCCCGGCGGACGCCGCCAGCCGCACGGCGAGGGCCCGCAGCTGCGACTCGTCGCCCAGCGGGAGCTCCACACACTCCAGTCCCGACCCCCGGTCGAACCACACCCGGTGTCCGGTCACGCCCCGCTCGCCCCCGTTCACCAGAACGTCCGTGACGCCGGGAAGGCCGACGACCTGCTGCAGCGGACCCAGACCCCAGGCGGCCGCGATCGGCGGCCGCCCGCTCACCACGGGGTCTCCAGGTCCACGAGCAGGTCCCGGCACACCTGGGCGAGGGGACCCCGACCTGCCGTTGCGAGAGCCTCACCGCGTTCCAGGGAGACCGCCAGCCGTTCGTCGGTACCCACCCGCGCTGCCAGCGGCAGACCGAGCGCGTCGGCCACGTCGTCCGCCGCCGGACCGGCCGGGGACCGGGTGCGGACCACCAACCGGACGTGTGGCGCGAGCCGAGCCACCGCCGAGGCGACCAACGAGGCCCCCGCAGCGGCGCGGATCTCGGTCACGGCCACGACGACGGCTTGGGTGCAGCCAGGCAGCACGGCCGCCTCGACCTCCCCCACCGCACGCGGCAGGTCGAGCACGACCAGGTCCGCCTCGCGGGCCGCGGCGTCGACGGCCGCCGCGACGGTGTGCGGGCGCAACGGCACGGGATCGTCACGAGCGCCCGTGAGCACCCGGACGCCACCGATCTCGGGCAGCCCGGTCGGCACCAGGCCCGGAGGCCACCGACCGGGACCCGGCGGGACGTCGGGCCACCGCAGGCCCGGGAGCTCGTCGAGCCCGAGCGCCAGGTCGAGGCCGCCCCCGAGCGGATCGGCGTCGATGATCACGGGACAGCCTCCCCCGCGTGCGGCCGTCACCGCGAGCGAGACCGCGAGGGTACTCGCCCCCGCGCCACCGCACCCGGGAAGCACCGCGACGACGGCCGCCCTCCTGCCGGGCGAGACGGCGTCGGCCAGCACCTCGAGCAGACGCGGCTCCGCCTCCGGCAGCAGGACGACATCGGCGGCACCGATCTCCACCGCGCGCCGCCACAGACCGTCGGGCGGGTCCGCCCCCTCCACCCGGGTGACCAGAACTGCCCCTCGGTGCCCACGCGGAAGGTCGGGCGCGGCGTCAAGACCGACGAGGAGCAGCGACACGTCGCGCTCCCCCGGGGATAGCGACGACCTCACCTCGAGAGGTGCGGAGGCAGCCTCTGCCAGCGCACGGACGTGATCGGTGAGGCCGCGGTCGCGGGTCAGCAGGACGACGCGGGTCTCGTCAGGCGCGGCGGACGGCGGGACGGGGCGGGACAGGCGCATTGCGGACACCTCCTGGGCTCCCGGCCAGGGTCGGCGTCCGCGCGCTCTGGGACCCACCTCTCCGCCAGCACCCTGTGGACAGAGTCGGCTCGGGGTCAGTTGTGGACGAGTCGACCGATCATCCCGGGCCGGGTCGACCGGGACACCGGGTCGACCGGGACACCGGGTCGTGCGAGGGCGACGGCGGCAACCGCAGGGTGCGCCCGGGCGAGCCAGGAGTGGGCGCACGGGCGGTGCCGGGGAGAGCAGATCGGGTGCTCGACGGGAGCCAAAGAAGTGACGGCCCCCGCTGGGGGGGAGCGGGGGCCGTCTGCCGGTCCGGCTCGGGGGGGAGGAGTCGGACCGTCATGGCGCGGCATATGCCGGCGCCGCAAGTGTGTACCCACGGGAGCGCCAAGGCAACCGCGTCGGGCCGACGACGTGACGGAATTCTTCAATCAGGGGCACAGACGACGCAATTCGCAGAGATTGATCCCATATTGCAACGAAATCCGAACCCCCCACACGAGCCCCCCGGCGCGCCACCGCGACGCCTGCCGCCCCCTTTTGGTCCCCCGAAGGGAGTCCGATCAATCCCGGAGCGGCGACCTATCCTTGACGCATGCCAGTCCCCGCACGCAGCGCAGCGTTCTTCGACCTGGACAAGACGATCATCGCCAGGTCGAGCACGTTCGCGTTCTCCCGTCCCTTCTACGCCGGGGGGCTGATCACCCGTAGCGCGGTGCTCAAGAGCGCCTACGCGCACTTCGTCTACCTCGTGGGTGGTGCCGATCACGAACAGATGGAACGGATGCGGGCCTACCTCTCCCGCCTCGTCGCGGGTTGGGACGTCCAGCAGGTGCGGGGCATCGTCACCCAGACCCTGGAGCAGCTCATCCAGCCCGTCGTCTACCACGAGGCGACGGCGCTCATCGCCGAGCACCACGCGGCCGGCCGGGAGGTTGTGATCGTCTCCTCCAGCGGGGCCGAGCTGGTCGAGCCGATCGGGGCGATGCTCGGTGCGGACCGGGTCATCGCCACCCGGATGGTCGTGCAGGAGGGCCGGTACACCGGCGAGATCGAGTTCTACGCCTACGGGGAGAACAAGGCGGCGGCGATCCGGGAGCTGGCTGCCGAACGCGGCTACGACCTCGCCGACTGCCACGCCTACAGCGACTCGTTCACGGACCTGCCGATGCTGAGCGCCGTCGGTCATCCGACAGCCGTCAATCCGGACCGCGCTCTGCGCCGCGAGGCGCAACTGCGGCAGTGGCCCACCGTCGACTTCTCGCAACCGGTCCGGTTGCGGTCCCGGATGGCGGAGCGCGTGCAGAACGTTCCCGCGCCCACGCCTCCGGTGCTGGCCGTGGCGCTCGGTGCCGGGGCCCTGACCGGCGGGTTGATCTGGTACGCCGCTCGGAGAAAGGACCGTCCGGCATGAGGTGAGCGGGCGGCGCCCCGTGCCGGCCAGCGCAGTGCGCCGTCCACCGCGGGCTCGTGGCGGGGCCGGCGTTGGATCGGGCGGGCCCGGAGAGCAGCCGGCGTTGGATCGGGCGGGCCCGGAGAGCAGGCGACGCGCGCGGAAGGCAGGGCGACGCGCGCGGAAGGCAGGGCGGCGGCCTGGCGGCCGGCAGGCTCAGCGGCGACTGGTCGGCCACGACCCCGGACACCGTGGCCGGCGTCGGGGCCGATCTCGAGGCGATGGTGGGGCCGGGCCGTCGTCCTGGACGTGGACTCGACGGTCGGCCCCCACGGCCGACACGGTCGTCGAGCTCCGCGTCCGGATCACGAATGTCTCGCCGGTCCCGGTGGCGGTCCAGGGTGCCGCGGATCCGGTGACGGCCGCGCGCATCCTTCGCACGCGTATTCTTCGGCGGCGCCGCGCCGTCGACGGTGCTGCCCGGTGGCGTGGACTGGCTCGGCCGAGCGACCTCCCTCTCCGGCCCGGACGGCCGGGCGTCTCCTCGACCGTCCGGTCGGGATCGGCGCGTTGATCGGCGCGCCGCACCGCCGACGAGCGACGATCTGAGCACCGGCGGCGACCGCCCGGCGCAATGCCTCTTCCGCCAGCAGGTTCGGTAGGAGTACACCAGTGTCTGAGGGTCAACGACCGCGTCCGCGCCCGTCGCAGTCCGCGTCCGTGGTCGTCACAGACCGCTCGGCAGGTGGGCACCCACGCGCGGGCAGTCCTCGAGCGGACCCGTCGCGACGGGCTCGCCCCGTTCCGGCGAATAGCCAGTGCGCGCCTGGTAACCCACCTGCCGGGCCGGGGGGCCCGGCCCGGAACGGTGCCGGGCGCTCCCGGTGAGCCGCGAGATCATGCCTGGCTGGCAGGGGCTGCGGGTCCGCCCGCGACGTGACCCGAACGCCGTCCGGCGCACCCCTCCGGAGAGCACGGGCGAGGCCGCCGCGGGCCGCGAGGCCGGCACAGGCGCGGCGTCCGAGGTGGCCTGGGCTCCGCCACAGGGCACGCTGATGGTCCCGCCCTGGGGCGGCGGACCGGATGCCGGCCGATGCGCCGGGACCGCGGCCGGCACGACGCCCCACCCGGCTGCGGCCCGGAGCATCCCCGGCCCGACTCCCACCCGGAACGCTCCCTCGGCCCTGCCGCCGATCCCGCCCGCGCCCCGGCTCCTGCCGGCACCGATCCCGCCGCGCGGACCGGTCTCCACGGCGGGCGTTCCGCCGCAGACAACCCCGGCGGGCGCGACGCCCGTCCCGGCACTGTCGATCCGGCGCACGTCCGTCGACCAGCGGCCGGTCCCGGCAGCCCCGGTCCCGGCAGCACCACCCACCACCCCACTGTCCGCGGCGCCGGTGCCCGCGACCGTCGTCCCGGCCGCCACCGATCTGCTGTCCCTGGATCTCGACGAGCCGGTGAGGGGTGACCCACCCGGCACCGAGCTCGGCCCGGCGCGGCGCGGCCTGCGACGCCTCGGCCTCGCGGCGGTGGCGGTGGCCAGCCTCGGCGTCGGAGTACTCGGTGGCAGCGGGTACGCCCAGCAGACGGCCCGCACGCAGCGGGACGCCGAGACCGCCGTGATGCTCTGGGCCGACAGCGCCGACGTCCCCGGCGAAGCCGAGCCGGGAGCTCCGGCGGTGCTGCGGGTCACCCTGGCCGTCACCGGCGCACCGGTCGTCGTCGACCGGGTGCTGCTGGGGGCGGGCGAGGGCGACAGCCCGAACGGGGTGGCGCTGGTCCCGGGGCGGCCGGTCCCCGCCGACCTGGTCGTCCACGCCGACTGCTCCACCGTCTCCCGGGACGCCGCCGGGCTGGTCACCCGGCCGGGGAACCTGCGGGCAGTGATCCACCGCGACGGATCCTCCCGACACCGAGAGGTCCCCCTCAACGTTCTCGCCGACCCGTCCGCCGTGATGCTCTCGTTGCTCGCGCCCTGCATGGCCGCGACCGAGCAGGCGACCGCCGAGGAGACCACCGCGGACGCCGATGCCGCCAACGACGTCAGCGCGGTCGGCGCGTTGGCCCCCGGTTCCGGTGGCCGACCGTCGGCGGGGGCGCCCCCGGCACTCCTGGTGTCCGGTCTCACCGCCCACTCGAACGGGCGTCTGACCTTCGCGGTGCGCTCGCGCGGGACCGCAACCAGCCGCTTCACGATGCCGGTGGCCTCGATCGCCGGGTCCCGGGCGCGGTTCCAGGTGCGCAGCCGGCCCGCGCTGCCGGTGACCGTGCGGCCCGGCGCGACGGTCCGCGTCACGGTCGACGTCCGGGCCAGCTGCCACGACCACCCGGGGACCCTGCCGATGACCTACGGCCTGCTCCTCCCCCAGGCCGAGACCGCGGCGGGAGCCGGCGGGCGGACCGCGGCGGGAGCCGCCAGGCGCTCGGTACCGCTGGAGGGCTGGGACGACGGCGTGGCTGCGGCCGCCCTGACGGCCGCCGTGCTCCGCGGCTGCCGCTGACCCCCGCCAGAACCGGCTCCCGAGTCCCGAACCCCGGTCCAGGCCCCGACCCGGTCCGGGCCCGCGCCACGGGCCCGCGCCACGGGCCCGCACCAGGTGGCTCAGCGCGGCAGCCGGCCAGCCAGGACGGCGTCACAGACCGCCCGCCCCTCGGCGGCCCCCTCGACCACGGCCTGGGCGAACGTACGGATCCAGTGCGCGACCCCGTCGGCCGTGCCGCCCGCGTACGCCGCCAGGGCGAGGGGGTACCGAGGGCCGGCGGCCAGCAGGGCGGCCTCCCAGACCGCCGCGGCGGTCGGGTCCAGGCCGCGATCCACCACCACTACCCGGCAGAGCGCCCGCGCGACCACGCCGTTCGCCATCGCGAACGGGCGCGCGGTCGCCACCTCGGCGTGCGCCAGGGCCGCGACCAGCAGCGCCGGGCTGTTCGGGGATGCGGCCAACAGGTCGGACAGGGCCGCCAACCGGGCGGCGAGCGCAGGACCGTCCGGGGCCACGATCTCGGTACCGGACGGGTCGAGCAGGTCGCCGCCGTCACCGGGGGCCTCCCCGGGACGGCGCGGGCGGCCGAGCACGTCCTCTCCGACCAGACCGGCGGCGGCCGCCACGTGCAGCCGGGCGAGCGCCTGCGCGGGGGACCGGGACCAGGTCGCGCCGAGCCGCTCGCCCTGCGCGATCGCCCGGACGGCGCCCATCGCCGTCCGGCCTGCCGGATCGTCGGGGAAAGCGGCGGCGCCGCGGACGACGTCCCGCACCTGCTCGACCGGGAAGCGGCCGCCGGCCAGCGCGGCCGACGCCCGGGCGGCCCGCACGGATGCCTCCGCGGCGGCTTCGGCGGAGCGCCGGCGCAGGGCCTGGTGCCAGCGCAGGGCCGTGCAGGCCGCCCGGGCGGCATCCACCGCCTCGGCCACCCCCGGCAGGGCGTTCAGCGAGGTGAGGGCTGCGGCGGTCGTCGTCGGCACGCACCCAGGATGCCCCACCCGACCCGCGCCACGTGTCAGGCCTCCCGGTCGGCCGGAACGGTCAGCCGGCCGCGACCAGGAGCGACAGGCAGGCCGTCTTGAGCGCCTGGGCGCCGTCCGGGCCCGCGTTGAACAGGTGGGCGTCCAGGCCGGCGCGGCGGGCGGCCGAGACGTTGCGGGCATCGGCATCCACGTACAGCCGGGGCCCGTGCCGGGGCAGCAGGCGCAGCAGGTCCGCGAAGTAGCGCGGGTCCGGACGGCGTGCGCCCACCTCCTCGCCCCGGACCACCCGCTCGAACACGGACAGCACCCAGCCGAACTCGTCCCGCCGGGCGCGGCGGGTCCAGGGGTCGGCGTCGGCGGCGCCGATCAGCTGCCAGTCACGCTCCCGGAGCCAGCTCAGCAGCTCGAGGACCTCCAGGACGACCACCGAACCGGCGGACCACAGCCGCACCAGCTCCTCGTCGGTGCCGGTCCAGCCCAGGCGGGCCCGCAGGTGCCCGGCGTACTCCTGCTCCGGCAGGGCCCCGGCGCAGAAGGCACGCAGCGCGTCGTCGGCCAGCTCGGCCGGCGTGGCGACCCCCAGCGTGCCACCGTTCGCGGCGCGCCAGACGTCCAGCCGGCGCGCGGGCGCGTCACCGAACAGGACGTTGTCCAGATCGCAGATGAGGGTCGGCACTCTGGCACGATATCCAGCCCCAGCCGGGCAATCGCGTAACACACGTCACGTCACCGCCGATCGGAGGGGCCGGGTGTCAGCCGACCGCCCGGTGGGACCGGGGGCATTCCGGGCACTCCACGGCGACCGGCGCCGCGCTACGGTCAGCCGGTGAGCTCGGGCAGCAGCATGCTGGGGCCCGTCGCGGCGCTGGCGGCGGCCACCGTCGCGGTCGCCGTCGTCGGGGCGCTGGTGGCCCGAGCCCTCCTGGGCCGCCGCGACCTGGGCACCCCGGCCGACCGCGCCACGTTCGCCACCCTGCACACGGCGTCATTGGCGGCGCCCCACCTCCGCGAGGGACTGACCGCCGATGGTGCGACCCGCGCCGCGCGGCACCTGCGGACCCTCCTCGGCACCGCCGCCATCGCGATCGTCGACGCGTCGTCCACGCTGGCCTGGGACGGCGCCGGCACCCACCACGCGCCGGCCGCCCACCAGCACGCCGAGGAGGTGTTGCGGACCGGGCGCACCGTCATCCTCCGCGCCGATGACGTCACCTGCGATGACGATGAGTGCCCGATCCGGTCAGCCGTGGTCGCCCCGGTCACCGGCGAGGATCGCGTCGTCGGAGCCTTGCTGGCCTA
The DNA here is from genome assembly GCA_036518955.1 of Kineosporiaceae bacterium. GTDB lineage: Bacteria > Actinomycetota > Actinomycetes > Actinomycetales > Kineosporiaceae > DATDMG01. Next base: position 9,172 of record DATDMG010000045.1, read on the forward strand.
CGGTCCCGACCTGTCGGCCGGCACGGTCCGGGCCGCCGACGAGGTGGCCCGCTGGGTGTCGACGCAGGTGGAGCTGGCCGAGTTGGATCGGTCGCGGGCCCGCGCGTCGGAGGCCGAACTGCGCGCGCTCCGGGCACAGATCAGCCCGCACTTCATCTACAACTCGCTGGCGGCGATCGCCAGCTTCGTGCGGACCGACCCCGCCCGGGCCCGGGAGCTGCTGCTGGAGTTCGCCGACTTCACCCGGTACGCCTTCCGGCGGGGCGGCGAGTTCACCACCCTGGCCGACGAGCTGAAGAACATCGAGCGCTATCTCGTCCTGGAGCAGGCCCGGTTCGGGGACCGGCTGCAGGTCCAGCTGATCGTCGCGCCGGAGGTGCTGCCCGTGGCGGTACCGTTCCTCGCCGTCCAGCCCCTGGTCGAGAACGCCGTCCGGCACGGCCTGGAAGGCCGGACCGGAACCGGGAAGATCACCCTGGGGGCCCAGGACGCCGGTTCGGAGGCCTACATCTGGGTCGAGGACGACGGCACCGGCAGCGACCCGGAAGTGATTCGCCGCGTTCTGGCGGGTGAGAGCGAGTCGGACTCGGTGGGAATGGGCAACGTGGACGCGCGGCTCCGCCAGGTCTTCGGCGACGAGTACGGCCTCGTGGTGGAGACTGCTCCGGGTGCCGGGACGAAGGTGAGCTTCCGGGTGCCCAAGTTCTCGCCGGGGGTGCATGTGCTGTGATCCAGGGTGGACGCCAGGGCACGACGAGCGCCCGACGGACGTTCGGGGCCCGGCCGATCACCCGGGCGGCCCTGCTGCTGCTGATCGCCGGAGTGCTGATGGCCGCGCTGATCGGCCAGCAGCGGGGTGACCGGCCGGCAGCCGGCCCGACCCCGTCCCGGATGTCGGGAGCGCCAGTTGTTTCCCTGGCACCGAAGTCCTCGCCCTCCGGGTGACTCTGGTCGTACGCTCCGCACATGGCCGGTGCGACGACGCTCCCAGCGCAGCCCTTGCGCGTGCTCGTCGTGGACGACGAGGCCCCGGCGTTGGAGGAGCTGACCTGGCTGCTCTCCCAGGACGACCGGGTCGGCAGCATTCGTCGGGCGTCCAGCGGCGCGGAGGCGCTGCGGGTGCTCGACGGGGAGCCGGTGGACGTTGTCTTCTGCGACATCAAGATGCCCGGACTTGACGGGCTCGACCTGGCCCGGGTGCTGGCCAGGTTCTCCCAGCGGCCCCAGGTGGTGTTCGTGACCGCCTACGACCGCCATGCCCTCGACGCCTTCGATCTGCGGGCGACGGACTACGTGATGAAGCCGGTCCGGGCGGAGCGGCTCAGCGAGGCCGTCCGGCGGGTGGTCGAGGCAGCCCAGCCGGCGCCCGATCCGGCGGCCAAACCGGACGACGAGACCATCGCCGTCGAACTCGGCGGCGTCACCCGTTTCGTGCAGCGCTCCCAGGTGCGTTACGTCGAGGCGCACGGCGACTACGCCCGGCTGCACACGGCCACCAGCAGTCACCTCGTCCGGATCCCGCTCACCACGCTCGAGGAGCGCTGGGCCGACGCCGGCTTCGTCCGGATCCACCGCAGCACGCTCGTCTCGCTGCCTCACGTGGACGAGATCCGGGTCGACGGGGGCCGGTGCGCCGTCCGGCTCGGGGACCGGGTGCTGCAGGTCAGCCGGCGGCACACCAAGGACCTGCGCGACCGCCTGGTCCGGGCGGCCAGCCTGACGCGGGAGAACAGGTGACCCCACCAGCGGCTCGACCCCCCGCTGGTGCCGCGGTGGGCGCCCGGTGAACGCCCGGACCGGCGGTGCGGCTCGCGGTAGGCCGTCACAGCGGATCCGGGTCACCGCCCCCCGGACGGCGGCCCGCCCCCTGGCGGGGTCGTTGTCACCCCGGCGCGAGATCGACGAGCAGACCGGGGTCGGCGAGGTCTACATGCGGTCGCTGGTCCGCGCGCAACTCCGGCTCGGCCTGTCCGTGCTGGCCATGGTGTCGATCGCGCTCGGCAGCCTGCCTCTGATCTTCACGCTGGACCCGCGCCTCGGCGCGACGCGAGTGCTGTCCGTGCCGTTGCCGTGGCTCATCGTCGGGGTGAGCATCTATCCGTTGCTGCTCGCCGCCGCCTGGTGGCACGTGCACGCGGCGGAGCGTGCCGAGCGGGACTTCACCGAGATCGTCGAACGGTACTGATCAGTGGCCGGCCCCCACCCGACCTGGCCGGCCGTGGTCGCCGTCGTCCTGGTGTGCCTGGGCACGGTGGGACTGGGAGCCGTCGGGCTGCGGCTCTCCCGGACGACGTCCGACTTCTACGTCGCGAGCCGGGTGGTGAGCCCGCGCTGGAACGCCTCCGCGATCGGCGGCGAGTACCTGTCGGCGGCCAGTTTCCTCGGGGTGGCGGGGCTGGTCCTCGCGTTCGGCGTCGACATGCTGTGGTACCCGGTCGGTTACACCGCCGGGTACCTGGTGCTGCTCGTCCTGGTGGCCGCGCCGCTGCGCCGCTCCGGGGCGTACACGCTGCCGGACTTCGCCCAGATCCGGTTCCGGTCCCAGGCCGTGCGCCGGATCGCCTCCGTGCTCGTGGTCGGGATCGGCTGGCTGTACCTGCTGCCGCAGTTCAAGGCCGCCGGACTGGCGCTACGCACCGTCACCGGCGCGCCGTCCTGGCTTGGTGCGCTGGTGGTCGCCGGGGTGGTCACCGTGAACGTGGTCGCCGGCGGGATGCGATCGATCACGATCGTCCAGGCGTTCCAGTTCTGGTTGAAGCTCACGGCGATCGCGCTGCCGGTGTTCCTGCTGGCCATCGCGTGGCGCGCGGACGGCGCGCCGGACCCGTCGTCCCCGGGCCAGCCCGCGCTCCGGCACGCGACGACGGTCCGGCTGACCGAGCCGGTCACGGTCCGGGTGGAGGAGCCGGTCACGGTCCGGGTGGACGGCGTCGTCAACCGGCAGGCCACTCATGGCGATCTTCATCTGACCGTCGGGACGGCCTCGTTCGACGCCGGGACCACGCTCACCCTGACACCCGGGGAGCCCGTCCCGCACGTGGAGCAGGCCGGCACCGGATCCGGGCCGGACTGGGCGACGCCGTTCGTCGGCACCACCGGCCGGGACCACCCGCTCTACCGGATCTACTCGCTGCTCCTGGCACTGCTGTTCGGCACCATGGGGCTGCCGCACGTGCTGGTGCGCTTCTACACCAACCCGGACGGTCGTGCGGCCCGGCGCACCACCCTGGTGGTGATCGGCCTGCTCGGCACGTTCTACCTGTTCCCGCCCTTCTACGGCGCGATGGGCCGGCTGTACGCTCCCGACCTGCTGCTGACGGGCCGCACCGACGCCGTCGTCCTGCTGCTCCCCGGGCGGATGCTCCCCAGCCCGTGGGCCGACTTCGCCTCGGCCCTGGTGACGGCCGGGGCGTTCGCGGCGTTCCTGTCGACGTCGTCCGGGCTGACCGTGTCGGTCGCCGGAGTGCTCAGCCAGGACCTGCTGCGCGGCCGGTTGCGCAACAGCGTGGCCGGGTTCCGGCTGGGCACGCTGCTGGCGGTGGCGGTGCCCGCGATGCTGTCCCTCCTCACCCTCCGGACGAGCCTCGCCGACACGGTCGGGCTGGCCTTCGCGATCGCCGCCTCCACGTTCTGCCCGTTGCTCGTGCTCGGGATCTGGTGGCGCCGGCTGTCCGTGACGGGGGCGCTGGCCGGGCTCCTCGTCGGCGGCGGCCTGGCCGGCGGCGCCGTCCTGACGACGATGGCCACAGGGTCCCGCTCCGGGCTCGCCGGTGCCCTGCTCGCCCAGCCGGCGGCCTGGTCGGTCCCGACGGCCTTCGCCGTCATGATCCTGGTCTCGCTCCGGACGCGCGGCGCGGTACCGGGGTCCACGGGCCGGATGATGGTGCGCCTGCACGCCCCGGAACGCCTGCACCTCGACGCCGCCCGGCTGCCGGCGGACCGGCGCGAGCGCGCCCCGGACCCGTACACGCCCGCCCTCGGCGTCCCCATCGCCGCCCAGCCGCAGCCGGTGACGCCGGAACTGCCGGAGCGGTAGCCGGAGCCGTCGGACCGGGGCGCGACGCCGCGGTCGGGGGTCAGAGCCGGCGGAGCCCGGCGAGCACGCGGCGGAGGAAGGCCGGGTCGCGCTCGCACCCGTGCACCGCCGAGGTGCGCAGCACGACCGCGACGCCAGGGTCGACGACCACCGGGGGTGCCTGGTCGGGAACCTCTGACCCCGCCGTCCG
>DATDMG010000046.1:0-16128 GCA_036518955.1 Kineosporiaceae bacterium
GCGGCGACGTCCTGCGGACTGGCCACCCGCCCGAGCGGTACGGACCGGGCGACGGCCGCCAGCCCGGCCCCACCCCCGTAGTGCGCGTCGGCGGCCCGGGGCTCGGTCTGGGCCGGTCCGACCACCACGGTGTTGACCCGGACCCGGGGAGCCCACTCGACGGCCAGACTGGTCGCCAGGTGGGCCAGGCCCGCCTTGGCGGCCCCGTAGGCGGCGGTGCCCGGGGACGGCCGCACCCCGCTGACACTGCCGATCATGATGATCGAGCCGCCGTCGGGGCGCTCCTGCAGCACCGCGTTCGCGGCCTGCGCGACGTGCAGCGGCGCGAGCAGGTTGAGGTCGATCACCTTGGCGTGCCGCTGCGGGCTCGTCGTGGCGGCTGGGCCGGGTGGCGCACCGCCGGCGTTGTTCACCACCACGTCCAAGCCGCCGATGCCCTCCAGGCAGGACTCGACCAGCCGGGCGGCCTGCTCGGGATCGCGGACGTCGGCGGCGACGAAGGCGGCCCGGCGGCCGGCGGCCTCGGGCAGCCGGTCGGGCTCGCGGCGCGCGCAGACCAGGACGTGAGCCCCGGCGGCGAGGAACGCGCCGGCGATACCGGCTCCGATGCCGCGAGTTCCCCCGGTGACCAGCACGCAACGGCCGGAGAGATCGAAGGATGTCACAGCCGCCATGATAGGTTACGACCAAGCAATCGCTAGGTTGATGCTGTCGAGCTCCCGCCAGCCGACCTGCAACCGCGAAGGGTGGCGCCGATGGGCATCGAGGTCCAGGCCGGGCAGATCACCGAGATCGTGATCGACCTGCCCCCGGTGAACGCCCTGCCGGTGGGCGCATGGTTCGAGCTGGCCTCGGTGCTGGCCGCCGCGGGGGCCGACCCCGACGTCCGGGTGGTGGTGCTGGCCGCACGGGGGCGCGGCTTCTGCGCCGGGGTCGACATCAAGGAACTGGCGGCCGCGCCGGACCACCAGCTGCTGATCGACGTCAATCGCGGGTGCGCGGCCGCGTTCGCCGCCGTCTACGACTGCCCGGTCCCGGTGGTCGCCGCGGTCCACGGCTTCTGCCTGGGCGGCGGCATCGGCCTGGTCGGGTGCGCCGACGTCGTCGTCGCCGCGGACGACGCCACCTTCGGTCTGCCCGAGGTGGACCGCGGGGCGCTCGGGGCCGCGACCCACCTGGCCCGGCTGGTGCCCCACCACCTGATGCGCGCCATGGTCTACACCTGCCGGCCGGCGACCGCGGCGGAGCTCCACCGGCACGGCTCGGTGCTGCAGGTGGTCCCCCGGGAGGAGCTCCTGCCGGCCGCCCGGGCCGTCGCCACCGGTATCGCCGGCAAGGATCCGGACGTCGTCCGCCGGGCCAAGGAGTCGCTCAACGGGATCGACCCGATGGACGTCAAGCGCTCCTACCGCTTCGAGCAGGGGTTCACCTTCGAACTGACCCTGAGCGGCGCCGGTGGCCGGGCCCGGAAGGCGTTCGTCGATGGCTGACAAGCGGATGACGATCAACGAGGTCGTCGGTGAGCTGCGCTCCGGGATGACCGTCGGGATCGGCGGGTGGGGTTCGCGGCGCAAGCCGATGGCACTGGTCCGCGCCCTGCTGCGCAGCGACGTCACCGACCTGACCGTGGTCAGCTACGGCGGCCCGGACGTCGGCCTGCTGGTGGCGGCGGGCCGGATCCGCCGGCTGGTCACCGGGTTCGTGTCGCTGGACAGCATCCCGCTGGAGCCGCACTTCCGCCGGGCCCGGCAGGAGGGCACGGTCGCCCTGACCGAGCTCGACGAGGGCATGCTGGCGACCGGGCTGCGGGCGGCGGCGCAGCGCCTGCCGTTCCTGCCGACCCGGGCCGGGCTCGGCTCGGACGTGCTGCAGGTCAATCCGGAGCTGCGGTTGGTCCGCTCCCCCTACGCCGACGGCGAGGAACTGGTCGCGATGCCTGCCCTGACGCTGGACGTCGCGCTGGTCCACCTCAACCGCGCCGACTCCCACGGCAACTCCCGCTACCTGGGCCCCGACCCGTACTTCGACGACCTGTTCGCGCTGGCCGCCGATCGCTGCTTCGTCAGCTGCGAGCAGCTGCTCAGCACCCGGGAACTGCGCGATGCCGGCCCGCCGCAGGGGTTGCTGCTGCCGCGGCTGGCCGTCACCGGTGTGGTCGAGACGCCCCGCGGGGCGCACTTCACCAGCTGCCTGCCCGACTACGGACGCGACGAGGCGTTCCAGCGCGAGTACGCGACGGCAGCCGCCGACGCACAGCGCTGGGCCGCGTTCCGGGCCCGCTACCTGGACGGCGACGAGGCGGCCTACCAGCAGGCGGTGGCCTGGTGACCACCGCCGAGCCGGCCGACGGTCCGGCCATCCGGCCGGCGACCCGGGCCGAGGTGTGCGTGCTGGCCTGCGCGCAGGTGTGGAGCGGGAACGGCGAGATCCTGGCCAGCCCGATGGGGGTGATCCCGCGGATCGGGGCCCGGCTGGCGCGGCTCACCGTCGAGCCCGACCTCGTGCTCAGCGACGGCGAGGCGTACCTGGTCGACGTGGACGGGCAGGTCGAAGGGTGGCTGCCCTACCGGGACGTGCTCCAGCTGGTCGCGACCGGCCGCCGGCACGTGATGATGGGCGCGAGCCAGCTCGACCGGTACGGCAATCAGAACATCTCCGCGATCGGCGACTGGGCGCGCCCGTCGTCCCAGCTGCTCGGCGTCCGTGGCGCACCCGGGAACACCATCAACCACCCGACGAGCTACTGGGTGCCCCGGCACTCACCTCGCGTCTTCGTCCCGGCCGTGGACATGGTGTCAGGGGTCGGCTACGACCGGGCGGCGGGCGTCCCGGCCCCGGGGAACCGGTTCCACGATGTCCGGCAGGTGGTGACGAACCTCGCCGTCCTCGACTTCGCGACGCCCGACCGGTCGATGCGGCTGCGGTCGGTGCATCCGGGGGTCACCGTCGACGAGGTGCGCGCCGCGACCGGCTTCCCGCTCGCCGTCCCGGACGACGTCCCCAGCACCCCGGTCCCCGGCCCGGACGAGCTGGACCTCATCCGCGGCCGGCTCGACCCGGAGGGGCAGCGGGACCGGGAGGTGCCCGGATGACCGGTCTGCGAACGGCCCTCACCGAGGCGCTCGGAATCCGTTACCCGATCGTGCAGACCGGGATGGGCTACGTCGCCGGCGCCGGGTTGGCGGCCGCGACGTCCGCCGCCGGCGGGCTGGGTGTGATCGCCTCGGCGACGATGAGCCTGGCCGAGCTTCGCGTCGCCGTCGCGGAGGTGAAGCGACGCACCGATGCTCCGTTCGGCGTCAACCTGCGGACCGACGCCGCCGACGCCCGTGAGCGGGTCGACCTGATCATCGCCGAGGGAGTGCGGGTCGCATCGTTCGCGCAGGCCCCCGACCGTGACCTGATCCAGCGGCTCCGCGATGCGGGGGTGTTCACCATGCCGTCGGTGGGCGCCCGTCGGCACGCCGAGAAGGTGGCCGCCTGGGGCGTGGACGCGGTCGTCGTCCAGGGCGGCGAAGGCGGCGGGCACACCGGGCAGGTGCCGACGAGCCTGTTGGTGCCCCAGGTCGTCGACGCCGTGGATGTCCCGGTGGTCGCGGCCGGTGGCTACTTCGACGGGCGGGGGCTGGTCTCGGCGTTGGCGTACGGGGCGGCCGGGATCGCGATGGGCACCCGGTTCCTGCTCACCTCCGACAGCCCGGTCCCGGACGTGGTGAAGCGCGCCTACCTCGCGGCGTCGGTCACCGACACCGTCGTGACCCGTCGGGTGGACGGCGTCCCGCACCGCGTGCTGCGGACCCCGACCATCGCGGCGCTGGAGTCAGCGGGGCCGGTCGCGACCGTCGTCCGGGCGGCCCGTCATGCGGTCGGCTACCGGCGGCTGACCGGAACACCCTGGCGCACCCTGCTGACCGACGGCCGGGCGATGCGCCGGGACCGGGGGCTGAGCTGGGCGCAGGTGCTGCAGGCCGCGAACACTCCGATGATGCTCCGGGCTGCGATGGTCGACGGGCGGACCGCGTACGGGGTGATGGCCAGCGGTCAGGTCGCCGGCCTGATCGAGGACCTGCCCTCGTGCGCCGAGCTGATCGATCGGGTGGTGGTCCAGGCGCTCGAGGTGATCGAGCAGCTGGACCGCACCCGCCAGCAGTGATCAGGCACGACAGCAGTGATCATGCAGGCGCCGCCCGGCGGGCCCGGGCGGTGTGCTCAGAAGATCATTCCATCACCGACCGCGCTGCAGGAGGCGACCGCCGTGCTCACCTCGCCGAACAACACCGCAGCCCCCGAGCCGCTCAGCCGGCTGCGCAGGCCCTGCCATGCCGGACACCTGCTCGTCGCCAGCCTGAAGCGCCATCGCGACGCCCCGGTCCTGTTCCTGGGCGACACCACGCTCACGGGTGGGCAGATGGCGAGCGAGGTGAGCAGGTACACCCAGGCGTTCGACGGGCTGGGCGTGGGCACCGGATCGCCGGTCGGCCTGCTGGCCCTCAACCGCCCCGAGGTGCTGCTGACCATCGCGGCGTCCCAGTGCCAGGGGCAGCGGCGGACGTCGCTGCACCCGTTGGGATCCCTGCCGGACCACGCCTACGCGATCGCGGACGCCGGCATCTCCACCCTGATCGTCGACCCGGCCTTCGCCGAGCGGGCCGCCGCCCTGCTGGAGGCGGTGGACGGGCTCGAGCAGGTCCTCACCCTGGGCCCGGTTCCGCCGCAGCTGGCCGGAGCCGGTCACGACCTGTGCGCGGCGGCGGCGGGCTACGCCCCGGGCCCGCTCGTCCCGGCGGACCTGCCGCCGGACCACATCGTCTCGATCACCTACACCGGCGGGACCACGGGCCGACCCAAGGGCGTGATCGGGACGGCGTCGTCCATGGCGATGATGGCGCAGATCCAGCTGTCCGAGTGGGAATGGCCCCAGGCGCCGCGCTTCCTGGTGTGCACCCCGCTGTCGCACGCGGGCGCGGCGTTCTTCACGCCGACCCTGGTGAAGGGCGGGGCGATGTACGTCCTGCCCCGGTTCGACCCCGGCGAGGTGCTGCGGACGATCGAGGAGCAACGGATCAGCGCCACCATGCTGGTGCCGTCCATGCTCTACGCCCTGCTGGACCACCCGGACGCCGGCACCCGCGACCTGTCCTCACTGGAGATCGTCTACTACGGGGCCGCGGCCATCAACCCGGCCCGCCTGCAGGAAGCGATCGATCGGTGGGGTCCGATCTTCGCGCAGTTCTACGGCCAGACCGAAGCCCCGATGGCCATCTCCTACCTGCCCAGGGCGGCACACCGGGGCAGACGACTGGCCTCCTGCGGGCGGCCGTCCCCGATGCTGCGCACCGCGCTGCTCGGCCCTGACGACCGACCCGTCGCGCTCGGTGAGCCCGGCGAGATCTGCGTGGCGGGACCGCTGCTCGCCGACGGCTACTGGGGCCAGTCGGAGATCACGGCCGAGACGTTCCGGGACGGTTGGCTGCGCACCGGTGACGTGGCCCGGGAGGACGAGGACGGCTACTGGTACATCGTCGACCGGACCAAGGACATGATCATTACCGGCGGCTTCAACGTGTACCCGCGGGAGATCGAGGACGTGATCGCCGAACACCCGGCGGTCGCCCAGGTCGCGGTCATCGGCCTCCCCGACGCGAAGTGGGGTGAGGCGGTGACCGCGGTCGTGGTGCCGCGCGGCCATCTCGACCGGGACCCGGAGTCCCTCGCCGACCTGACCCGACAGATCCAGCAGGCGGTCCGCGAGCGCAAGGGGGCGGCCGCGGTTCCGAAACGGGTGGACCTGGCCGACACACTGCCGCTGACCAGCCTCGGCAAACCGGACAAGAAGGCCCTGCGCGCCCGCTACGGTGACGGACAGCCCGACGGTGATGGCGCCGGTACCGTCTGATACCGGATGGTGCGCCACGACCGGGCCACCCCGCCGCCCTGGACACGTGGCGGGTGGCCCGTCCGGCCCGACAACACCCGTCAGAGGCGTTCGATGATGGTGACGTTGGCCTGGCCGCCCCCCTCGCACATGGTCTGCAGGCCGTACCGGCCCCGGGTGCGTTCCAGCTCGTGCAGCAGGGACACCATCAGCCGGACGCCGGTCGCGCCCAGCGGGTGACCCAGCGCGATCGCGCCGCCGTTGACGTTGACCCGCCCCGGGTCGGCACCCAGCTGCCGCTGCCAGGCGAGCACCACGCTGGCGAAGGCTTCGTTGATCTCGACCCGGTCGATGTCGTCCAGCTCGAGCCCGGTCCGGCGCAGCGCGCGCTCGGTCGCCGGGATCGGCGCGGTGAGCATCATGATCGGGTCGTCGCCGCGGGCGCTCAGGTGATGGATCCGGGCCCGGGGGCGCAGGCCGTGCTCGGCCAGCGCGGCGTCCGAGGCGATCAGGACGGCCCCGGCGCCGTCCGCGATCTGGCTGGACGACGCGGCCGTCACCAGGCCACCCGGGCGCAGGGGCGCGAGGGCCGACATCCGCTCCCCCGAGGTGTCCCGGCGGGGGCACTCGTCGACGATGCAGTCCCCCAGCGGCACGGTCTCGGCCACGAACCGACCGGCGTCGATCGCCGCGATCGCCTTCTGGTGGCTGGCGAGGGCGAACTGCTCCAGTTCCTCCCGGTCGAAGCCCCACTTCTCGGCGATCAGGTCGGCGGCGCGGAACTGGGAGATCTCCGCATCCCCGTACCGGGCCGCCCAGCCGGTCGAGCCGGCGTAGGGTCCACTCGGAGCCATCGCGCTGGAGATCGGCACCATCGACATGTTCTGCACTCCCCCGGCGACCACGAGATCCGCGGTGCCGCCGAGCACCGCCTGCGCCGCGAAGTGGACCGCCTGCTGGGAGGAGCCGCACTGCCGGTCCACCGTGACGCCGGGCACCGCCTCCGGCAGCCCGGCGGCCAGCCAGCAGGTGCGGGCGATGTCGCCGGACTGCGGGCCGACGGTGTCCACGCAGCCGAGGACGACGTCGTCCACCGCCGCCGGGTCGACGTCCACGGTCCGGAACAGCGCCTGCAGCACGTGCGCCCCCAGGTCGGCCGGGTGCACGCCGGACAGCCCGCCGCCCCGCTTGCCGACCGGGGTCCGGACGGCGCCCACGAGATACGCGTCAGCCATCCTGCTAGGCTACTAGAACAGGTTCTCTTTTCGCCGCGCTGGGGAGGCGTCGTGCACCTCGAGCACACCCCGGAGCAGCACGCGTTGCGCACCGAGCTGCGGGCCTACTTCGCGCGCCTGATGACCCCCGACCTCCGGGCGGCGCTGGCCACCGACGCCGGTGACTACGGCGACGGCGAGGCGTACCGGGCCGTCGTCCGTCAGCTCGGGTCGGACGGGTGGCTGACGGTGAGCTGGCCGACGGAGCACGGCGGCCGCGGCCTCGCCCCTCTCGATCAGATGATCTTCATGGACGAGGCGGCGATCGCGGGAGTCCCCGTGCCGTTCCTGACCATCAACACGGTCGGGCCGACCATCATGCACTTCGGTACCCCCGACCAGAAGGCGTTCTTCCTGCCCGGCATCGCCGCCGGCCGGATCCACTTCTCGATCGGCTACTCCGAGCCGGACGCCGGCACCGACCTGGCCGCGCTGCGCACCCGGGCCGACCGCACCCCGGACGGCTACGTGATCAACGGTCAGAAGATGTGGACCAGCCTGATCCAGTACGCCGACTACGTCTGGCTGGCGTGCCGGACCGACCCGGAGGCCACCCGGCACCGCGGCCTGTCGATCCTGGTCGTGCCGACGGACACCCCCGGTTTCTCCTGGACGCCGGTTCCCACCGTCGCCGGGCCGACCACCAGCGCGACCTTCTACGACGACGTCCGGGTGCCGGCGTCGGCGCTGATCGGGCCGGAGAACCAGGGCTGGGCCCTGATCACCAACCAGCTCAACCACGAGCGGGTCGCGTTGACCTCGGCGGCACCGATCCGGCACGCGCTCCGCCAGGTGACCGACTGGGCGCGGCAGGCCCGGACGGCCGACGGCCGACGGGTGATCGACCAGGAGTGGGTGCAGCTCCACCTGGCGCGGGTGTACGCCCGGACCGAGGCGCTGGCGCTGTTCACCACCCGGATCGCCGCGTCGGCCGAGGGCACGCCCGACCGGGCGGCGGCGTCGGCGGCGAAGGTGTTCGGCACCGAACTGGCGGTGGAGAGCTACCGGTCGCTGATGGAGGTGTTGGGGCCGACCGCCTACGTGCGCGGCGACGGGCCGGGATCGGTCCTGCGCGGGCGCGTCGAGAGCCTGCACCGCTCGGCTCTGATCCTCACCTTCGGCGGCGGCACGAACGAGATCCAGCGAGACATCGTCGCCACGGCGGCCCTCGGGCTGCCGGCCGCGCGACGCTGAGCCGGGAGGCGGGCATGGACTTCAGCCAGACCACCGAGCAGGTCGAGCTCGCCGCGCTGGCCCGGCAGATCGTCACGGACGTGCTGACGCCGCAGCGCCTGGCCGAGGTCGGCGCCGAACCGGACCGGCTCGATCGCGCGCTGTGGCAGGAGCTCGCGCGGTCCGGCGTCCTGGCTGCGGGTCTGCCCGTCGAGGTCGGCGGCGACGGGCTCGGCCTGCTGGCGGACTGCGCGGTCCTGGTCGAGCTCGGCCGGGCGGTCGCCCCGGTGCCGTACCTGGCGAGCATCGTCACCGCGGGCGCTGCGGTGGCCCGGTTCGGGGACGACGCCCAGCGCAAGGCCTGGGCCGAGCCGGCCGGCCGGGGCGAGCTGCTGCTGACCGCGGCGCTGACGGCCCGGTCGCCGGTGCGGGCCCGCCGCGACGGCGACCGCTGGGTGGTGGACGGCGTGGCCACCAGCGTCCCGGCCGGCCCGGCCGCGGACGTCGTGCTGCTGCCGGCGGCCACGGCGGCCGGGCCGGTGGTGCTCGCGGTGCTGCCGCAGCGGGACGAGGTCACGGTGGAGCGTCAGTACCTGGTGGACGGGCAGTGCCACGGCCAGGTCGCGCTGGACGGTCTCACCCTGCCCGCCGACCGGGCGGTCGGCGCCGGCGCGGACGTCTCCTCCTGGCTGCGGGACCGGGCCACGGTCGGGCTGTGCGCCCTTCAGCTCGGCGTCACCGAGCGGGCCCTGGAGCTGACCGCCGAGCACGCCCGCACCCGGATCCAGTTCGGCCGCCCGATCGGCACCTTCCAGGCGGTGGCGCAGCGGCTCGCGGACGCGTACGTCGACGTCGAGGCGATCCGCTGCACGATGTGGCAGGCCGCCTGGCGGCTCGCCGAGGGGCTCGGCTGCCCGACCGAGGTCGCCACCGCGAAGTTCTGGGCGGCGGACGGCGGGCACCGCGTGGCGCACACCGCCGTCCACGTGCACGGGGGGGCCGGCATCGACCTGACCCACCCCGTGCACCGCTACTTCGTGGCCGCGAAGTACGCCGAGTTCGCCCTCGGCGGGGCCACCGACCAGCTCCTCCGGCTCGGCGCCGCCCTGGCTGCGGGCGTCGCCTGACGGCGGCCGGTGGCGCTGTCGGTCAGCCGCCGGTGGGGTCGGGGTAGCTCCGCCCGACGCCGCCGGAACATTCCCGCAGGTCCTCATCGGTAATGATCTCGTGCCGGGTGTCGATCTCGTTCATCTCACATCTCCTCGCTGGTCGATGCGCAACCCGTGCGCTGCCGTGAAGACTGCGATGCGCAGGTCCTCTCCGATGACATCGACCCTAGGAAGATCACGCATTCTGCCGCCATGGGCCCGAGCACAGCACCCGCAGCGGCTGCGTCCGTTCGACGACGGTCTCCCGGCCGCCCGGAGGCAGGTCAACCCACCACGACCCAGCCGCCCGCGGCGAGCGCCTCCTCCAGCGCGGTCTCGACGGTGGGCAGCACCGACACCTCGACCAGCCCGACCGCCCGGCCCGGCGCGTGCTCCAGCGTGATCTCCTCGATGTTGATCCCGGCCGTGCCGATGTCGGCGAAGAGCCGGCCGAGCTGGCCCGGCCGATCCGGGACGACGACGGTGAGGACGGCGTAGCGCGTCGGGCCGCCGCCGTGCTTGCCCGGGATGCGCTCACGGCCCAGGTTGCCCCGCGCGATCAGGTCGGCCACCCCGGCCAACGCCGACCGACCCCGCGGGGGCAGGCCGGTGTCCACCGCGCCGGACCCGGCGAGCACCCGGAGGTCGGCGATGACGTCGGCCAGGTCGGCCCGGACCCGTTCGAGCACCTCCACCACCGGGCCGGCGTTGGCCGCCAGGATCTGCGCCCACAGCAGCGGATCGCTCGCCGCGATCCGGGTGACGTCGCGCAGCCCCTGCCCCGCCAGCGACACGGCCTCGTCGGAGCCGTCCGGCAACCGGGCGGCGACCAGGCTCGCCGCCACCTGCGGCAGGTGCGAGACCAGGGCCACCGCGACGTCGTGCTGCCCGGCCGGCATCACCACCGGGCGAGCGCCGACCGCCTGGGCCAGCAGCCGGACGTCGTCCCGGCGCGCCGGCTCGCTCTTCTCACCGGGGCAGATCACCCACGGGCGGCCGACGAACAGGTCCCCGCGGGCGGCCAGCGGCCCCGAGCGTTCGCGCCCGGCCATCGGATGGCTGCCGACGTAGCGCGACAGGTCGGCGCCCCGGTCGCCGACGCCGCGCAGGATCTCCGTCTTGACGCTGGCGACGTCCGTCACGGTGGTGTCGGGGTCGTCGAGCAGGGCCTGCGCGACGACGTCCGCGGTGACGTCGGGCGGCGCGGCGACCACGGTGAGGCGGGCCGCCGTCCCGCCCGGGTCGGCCTCCCCGGCTCCGAGATCGACGGCGATGGCCAGCGCCGTGGGCGACGGGTCGTGGAGCAGGACGCGGGTGCCGACGCTGTGCAGGGCCAGCCCGAGACTCGTCCCCAGCAGGCCGGTCCCGAGCACCCGCACCGAACCGAGCGCGCGGGCGGCGTCAGGATCGAGGCTCACGCCGCCCCACCGTACCGGGCCCGGCGGCGGCCGGGCCCGGCACCGCGGGCCCGGCCGCCTCACCGGGTCGCCGGCGGGACGTCCAGCCGGTGCGTCAGCCCGGTGAACCGGCGCCCCGACCCGGGCGTGCGTACCGCCTGCGCCAACGCCCGCCGCGAGCCGACCAGCACGATCAAGCCCTTGGCCCGGGTCACGCCGGTGTAGAGGAGGTTGCGCTGCAGCATCATCCACGAGGAGGTCGTCACCGGGATCACGACGGCCGGGTACTCGCTGCCCTGGGACCGGTGGATGGTGACGGCGTACGCGTGAGCGAGTTCGTCGAGCTCGTCGAAGTCGTAGTCGACGGACTCGTCCTCGTCGGTCCGGACGGTCAGCGTATGGTCCTCCGGGGACAGTGCGGTGACCGTGCCGACCGTGCCGTTGAAGACCCCGGCGACGCCCTTGTCGTAGTTGTTCCGCAGCTGGGTGACCTTGTCGCCGACCCGGAAGACGCGGCCGCCGAACCGCCGCTCCGGCGCGCCGTCGCGGGAGGGGGTGAGCGCCTCCTGCAGCAGCAGGTTGAGGTTGGCCGCCCCGGCCGGACCGCGGTGCATCGGGGCCAGCACCTGGACGTCGCGCACCGGGTGCAGGCCGAACCTCGCCGGGATCCGGCGGGCCACCACGTCGACGACGCGTCTGGCGGTCTCGGCCGCCACGTTCGGACCGGGCTCCTGCGGCGGGTCGTAGCCGAACCAGAAGAAGTCGCCGAAGCCGGTCAGCCGGGGCGGCTGCCCGGCGTTGATCCGGTGCGCGTTGACGACGATCCCCGACTCCTGGGCCTGCCGGAAGATCTGCGTCAGACGCACCCGCGGGATCGCGTCGGCGGCGATCAGATCCCGCAGGACCTCGCCGGCACCGACCGACGGGAGCTGGTCGACGTCCCCGACGAACAGCAGGTGCGCCCCCGGCGGCACCGCCCTCACCAGCTTGTTCGCCAGGACGACGTCCATCATCGACGCCTCGTCGACGACGACCAGGTCGGCCTCCAGCGGGGTGTCGCGGTCGAAGGCGGGTTCGCCGCCCGGCTGCAGCTGGAGCAGCCGGTGGACGGTCGAGGCCTGGTGCCCGGTCAGCTCCGCGAGCCGTTTGGCGGCACGGCCGGTCGGCGCGACCAGGACGACCCGCGCCTGCTTGGCACGGGCCAACTCGACCACCGACCGGACGGTGAAACTCTTGCCGCACCCCGGGCCCCCGGTCAGCACGGCGACCGCGCGGGTGAGGGCGAGCCGGACGGCGTCCCGCTGCTCGGGCGCCAGCTCCTGGCCGGTGCGCCGGTGCACCCAGGCCAGCGCGCGGTCCCAGTCCACCGTCCGGAAGGCCGGCAGCCGGTCGGCGCGGCTGCGCAGCAGCGCGAGCAGTCCCGACGCCAGCGACTGCTCGGACCGGTGGAACGGCACCAGGTAGACGGCGTCGACGGGCGCGCCGTCCGGCCCCGCGGGCAGCGGCTCCCGGACGACGCCCTCGGCCGCCGCAAGCTCGTCCAGGCAGGGCGCGACCAGCTCGCGCCCGACGTCCAGGATGGTCGCGGCGTCCCCGACCAACGTCGGGGCGGGCAGGTAGCAGTGGCCGTCGTCGGCGGCCTCGGACAGGGTGTACTGCAGCCCGGCCTTGATCCGCTCCGGGCTGTCGTGCGGCAGGCCGACGGCCTTGGCGATCGTGTCGGCGGTCCGGAAGCCGATGCCCCAGACGTCGGCGGCGAGCCGGTAGGGCGTGGTGCGCACCACCTCGATCGACTGGTCGGCGTACTTCTTGTAGATCCGCACGGCCAGGGACGTCGACACCCCCACCCCGGACAGGAAGATCATCACTTCCTTGATGGCCTTCTGCTCCGCCCACGCGGCGGCGATCCGGCGGCTGCGCTTCGGCCCGACCCCGCGGACCTCGACGAGCCGCTCCGGCTCGTGCTCGATGATCGACAGGATGTCGACCCCGAAGTGGTCGACGAGCCGCTCGGCCATCGTCGGCCCGATGCCCTTGATCAGGCCCGACCCGAGGTAGCGGCGGATGCCCTGGACCGTCGCCGGCAGCACCGTCGTGCAGCTGTGCACCTCGAACTGCCGCCCGTACCTGGGGTGCGACCCCCAGTGGCCGGTCAGCCGCAGGCTCTCCCCGATCTGCGCGCCGAGCAGCGGCCCGACGACGGTGAGCAGGTCGGTACCGGTCCGTGCGGTGGCGACCCGGGCGATGGTGTAACCGGTCTCCTCGTTGACGTAGGTGATCCGTTCGAGGACGGCGTCGAGCAGCACCGACGGCCGCGACGGATGGTCGGCGGGCGCGCGCTCGGTCACGCCGCCATTCTGCAACCCGGGACCGACACCTCGCCGGACCGGTCGCGCCCACAGACCTGCGGCTAGAGTCCGGCGGCCGCCATCAGGGAGGCCACCTCGGGCCTGCCCAGCGCGCGGGTGCGCCCGACCCGCAGGTCGCCCAGCTTGATCGGACCCACCTGGATGCGGACCAGCTGCAGCACCGGGTGCCCGGCCGCCTCCAGCAGGCGGCGGACGATCCGGTTGCGGCCGTCGTGCAGGGTCACCTCGACCAGGGCCTTGCCGGGCCGGGCGTCGACCACGCGGAAGCCGTCCACCCGGGCGGCCCCGTCGTCCAGCTCGATCCCCTCCCGCAGCCGGCGGCCGAGGTCGCGCGGGATCTGGCCCTCCACCTCGGCCAGGTACACCTTGGGGACCTCGTAGCGCGGATGGCTGAGCCGGTTCGCCAGCTCGCCGTCGTTGGTGAGCAGGATCAGCCCCTCGCTGTCGGCGTCCAGACGGCCGACGTGGAACAGCCGTTCCGCCCGGCTGGCGACCAGGTCACCGATGCAGTCGCGGCCCTGCGGGTCGCTCATCGCGGACAGGACCCCGAGCGGCTTGTTCAGGACGAGGTAGACCAGCGACTCGTCGAGCTGGACCCGGATCCCGTCGACGTGGACGGCGACCTTCTTCGGGTCGACCCGGACGCCCAGCTCGGTCACCGGGTGCCCGTCGACCGTGACGCGACCGGCCACGATGAGCTCCTCGCACGCCCGCCGCGAGCCGACGCCGGCCTGGGCGAGCACCTTCTGCAGCCGGACGCCGGCAGGGTCGTGCACGTCGACCGGCGGGCCGGCGGGTGCGGGCGGCTGCTGGGGCCGCGCCCGCCGCGGCGGAGCCGGCCGCGCCGGACGGCCCGCCGATGCTCCGCTCCGCCCCTGGCCCGAGCGGTTGCGCCCGGCCGAGCCCGGGCCCGGAGCGGGGCCCGCCCGCCGCTTGCCCGGGACGCTCACCGCGCACCGCCCGCCGCCAGCTCGTCCAGCACGTCGACCTCCGGCAGGTAGGGGGCCAGCGCCGGCAGCTCGTCCAGGGAGGCCAGGCCGATCCGCTGGAGGAAGTACTGCGTGGTCCGGTAGAGGACGGCGCCCGTCTCGGGATCGGTCCCGGCCTCCTCCACCAGACCCCTGGTGGTCAGCGTGCGCATCACCGCGTCGACGTTCACCCCCCGGACGGCGCCGACGCGGGCCCGGCTCACGGGTTGCCGGTAGGCGACGATCGCCAGCGTCTCCAGCGCGGCCTGGGTGAGCTTGGCCGTCTGGCCGTCGAGGACGAAGCGCTCGACGACCGGGGCGTACTCGACCCGGCTGAAGATCCGCCAGCCGCCGGCCACCCGGCGCAGCTGGAAGCCCCGGCCGGCCTCGTCGAACTCGGCCGCCAGCTCGGTGAGCAGCGCGCGTACCCGCTCGGCCGGCAGTTCCAGGGCCGCCGCCAGGGCGACGTCCTCGATCGGCTCCTCGACCACCATGAGCACCGCCTCCACGGCGCCGCGGGCACCCGAGGGTAGGGCCGCGTAGTCGATCGCCGTCGCGACCGGGTCGGGCGCCGGGTCGGGCGCCGGGTCGGCGGCGGCCGGGGCACCTGGCTCGGTCAGGTCGACCACGAGCACGGGCTCGTCGTCCGCGACCGGTGCCGCGGGGGTCACGCCGGGCTCAGTCGGCGTCGTCGGCTGGGTCATGCTCCCCATTCTCCCCTGCCGGACCGTCGAACTCGTCCACGACGGCCACCTCGCCGGTGTCGCTGCCCGTCCAGCGAACGGTCAACTCCCCCAGCGGGGTCGCCTGGTCGAACGCCACGGCCCCCTCCCGGAAGAGCTCCAGCAACGCCAGGAACCGCGCGACCACCACGAGCGTCACCTCGGCGTCCGCGACGAGGGCGCGGAAGCTCGCCGTCCGGGTCCGCCGCAGCCGGTCCACGATCACGGCGGCCTGCTCGCGGACGCTCACCGCCGGGGCGTGCAGGTGGTCCAGGCCGACGGTCGGCGGCGGCTTGGGCCGCATCGCCTTGGCTGCGATCATGGCGAGCTGCTCCGGGGTGATCCCGAGCACCAGTTCCGGCAGCAGTTGGGCGAACCGTGGCTCGACCGGGGCCGACCGCGGCACCTGTCGCGCCTCGGCCGCCATCCGCTCGGCGAAGGTCGCCGCGACGTCCTTGAACGCCCGGTACTGCAGGAGCCGGGCGAAGAGCAGGTCACGTGCCTCGAGCAGGGCGAGGTCCTCGGCGTCCTCGACCTCGGCCGACGGCAGCAGGCGGGCCGCCTTCAGGTCGAGGAGGGTGGCCGCCACCAGCAGGAACTCGCTCGCCTGGCCGAGATCCCACGCCGGGCCGCGGGAACGGATGTGCGCCATGAACTCGTCGGTGACCTTGGCGAGGGCGATCTCGGTGACGTCGAGCTTGTGCTTGGAGATCAGCCCGAGGAGCAGGTCGAACGGACCCTCGAACTGCTCCAGGTGCACCTCGAAGCCCGGCGGCCGACCGGGCAGCGGGCCGCCCGGGACGTCCATCGCCTCCGTGACGGCGAGCTCGACGGACAGCTCGACGTCGAGATCGACGGTCCGGTCCTCGACGGTCACGGATCAGGCGGCGTCCCCGCGCGCGACGAGCTCGCGCGCGAGGAGGCGGTACGCGTAGGCGCCCGCGTGGCTGCTGGCGTACGTGGTGATGGGTTCGGCGGCGACCGAGGCGTCGGGGAACTTCACCGTGCGGCCGATGACGGTGTGGAAGACCTGGTCGCCGAACGCCTCGACCACGCGGGCGACCACCTCACGGGAGTGCAGCGTCCGCGGGTCGTACATGGTGGCGAGGATGCCGTCGATCTCGAGCGCCGGGTTGAGCCGGTCGCGGACCTTCTCGATGGTCTCGACGAGCAGGGCGACGCCGCGCAGCGCGAAGAACTCG
>DATDMG010000047.1:0-2404 GCA_036518955.1 Kineosporiaceae bacterium
GACCCGTCCCGCGACGGCCGGCGCGACGACGTCGGTGTCCTCGCCGACCCGGCTGCCGGCGACCGCAGCGCCCACAGGGACCCGGGTGCCTGGTCCGGCGACCCCGGCGACCCGACCCGGGGCCCCGGTGACACCGTCGGCACATGGGGCCGGTGGACCGGCACCTGCCCTGTCGGTGCGTGTCTCCGGCAACCGCCTGGTCGACGGGGCGGGGCGGCCGGTCCGGCTGCTCGGCGTGAACCGGACCGGCACGCAGTACGCCTGTGTCGACGGCACCGGCGTCTTCGACGGCCCGTCCGACGCGGGGTCGGTCGCGGCGATGACGGCCTGGCACATCACGGCTGTACGCGTCAGTCTCAACGAGCAGTGCTGGCTCGGGATCAACGGCATCGACGCACGCTTCGGTGGCGCCGCCTACCGCTCGGCGATCACCGGTTTCGTCGACCGGCTCACGGCGGCCGGCCTCTACGTGGTCCTCGACCTGCACTGGAACGCCCCCGGCACCGAGCGGGCCACGGACCAGCAGCCGATGGCCGACCGCGACCACGCCCCGGCGTTCTGGGCGTCGGTGGCCTCGACCTTCCGGGACCGGCCGGCGGTGCTGTTCGACCTCTACAACGAGCCGTACCCGGACGACAACCAGGACACGACCGCGGCGTGGACCTGCGTGCGCGACGGCGGCACCTGCCCCGGCGTGCCGTTCACGGCCGCAGGGTCGCAGGAGCTGCTGTCCGCAGTCCGGGGCGCCGGTGCTCGCAACGTCGTCCTCGTCGGCGGGCCGCAGTATGCGGGCGTGCTCGACCGCTGGGCCGAGTTCGCGCCGGTCGACCCGGCCGGGCAGCTGGCCGCCTCGCTCCACGTCTACTACGGCACCCCCGCTAAGCCGGAGTGGGCACCGTGCGACCAGCCCGCCTGCTGGACCCGCGACATCGCGCCGCTGGCTGCGACCACCCCGGTCGTGATCGGCGAGGTCGGCGAGCACGACTGCGACTCCGCGCTGATGATGCCGCTGTTGCGCTGGGCCGACACCCAGGGCCTGAGCTACCTGGCCTGGTCGTGGCTGCCCGGCAACTGCGCCGCCGAGCCCGCACTCCTGCAGTCGTGGGACGGCACGCCCAGCGGCGAGGGAGCTGGCCTGCGCAGCCACCTGCTGGACCTGGCCCCCTGAGGCGGCCACACGGCATACCCGCTGCGGCGTGCCGGGTCCGCGCCCGCCGCGCGTCAGCACTGGATGCTGAGCACCGCCATGTCGTCCCGCCCGTGCGGGGAGGCCAGGACATGGCGCTCGACGGCGTCGAGCACGGACTGGGCGGTCGCGTCCGCGCCGGTGCCAGCGGTCCACGCCAGGACCGAGCGCAGCCCGTCCTCGCCGAACTGCCGCCCCGCCGCGTCCCGGGCCTCGGTGACGCCGTCGGTGTGGAGGACGAGGGTGTCGCCGGCGGCGAGCTGGACCGGGAGCTCGAGGTGGGTCACCTCGGGATCGACGCCGAGGAGCAGGCCGGGCTCGCCGACGTCCTCCAGCGTGCCGTCCACGCGGCGCAGGACGGGCAGGGGGTGACCGGCGATGCTGACCAGCACTTCGGCGCCAGAACCGTTGGGGCGCAACAGGAGACACGCCGCCGTGAGGTAGGGGAGGGGGCTGGTCTGGTCGTCGTGGAGCAGCGCCGCGTTGACAGCGGCCAGGATCGCCGACGGGCCCGCACCACCGTCGGCAGCCGCCCGCGCGGTGTAGCGGGCCAGGGCGGTGACGGTCGCGGCGGGTGCGCCCTTGCCGCAGACGTCGGCGATGAGCACCATCCAGCGGCCGTCGCCCAGGGCGGTGACGTCGTAGGTGTCACCGCCCACCATCATCCCGTCGCCGCCGGCACGGAACCGCGCCCCGAGGCTGATCCCCGGGATGTCGGGCAGCCGCGGGGGGAGCAGGCTCTGCTGCAGCGTCCGCGCGAGCTCAAGGGCTTGGGCCTCGGCGTGGAGCCGGTCGAGGAACTGGCCGAGCTGGCGGCCGGCGCTGGAGAGCACCTCGACCAGCGCGTCGGAGACGTGCCGGGTCTCCCGCGAGAACAGCTCACACACGGCCAGGACCGTGGTGCCGCGCATCACGGGGAAGGCCACGCCGGTGCGCAGGCCGTCACGCTGGGCCGCGGCGCTGCGGGTGAAGCGTGGGTTGTCCAGCAGGTCGTCCATGACGACGACGCGGCGCCCCTGCCAGGCCTCGCCGGGCATTCCCTCGCCCGGGGCGAAGGTGCGGGCCACCGTGGCGTCGCGCAGGGCGGGGACGTCCAGGCCCGGCGCCCGCCACACCCCTGAGCAGACCAGGGCGCCGTCGGCGTTGTGGGGCACCCACAGGCTCGCCGCGTCCCAGTCGAGGCGCTCGCACAGCGCGGGCAGCATCCGCTCGAAGGCG
>DATDMG010000048.1:0-4124 GCA_036518955.1 Kineosporiaceae bacterium
GACAGGTACGCGGCCAGATCCACGGCGACCCCGGCCGCTGAGCGCAGCAACGGGCTGCGGGTGAACCCGCGGCCGGGAATGCGGCCGTGGGAGAACACTGCCGCCGACGTCGGATCGCAGGCCAGGGCGCCGATCACGGGGACCTCCAGCGACTCCTCCACCTCCCGCGCCGTGTAGGGGCCGTCTGCGACCAGTAGGCACCCCACCAGTTCCGGGCACTCACCCCGCGCGGCCAGCCCCTTCAGGTGGGAAGCCGCGTGCGAGGCACTGACCAGGGACGACAGCGTGGCTCGGCAGATCACCAGCACCATGTCCGCGACCTCCAGCAACGCAGTCGCCTCCACCGCGCTGCCGACGCGGCCCAGATCCAGCAGCACCGCGGTACCCATCGACCCGCGAGCCAACGTGCCCAGCCCGGCGGCCACTCGTGGCCAGGCATGCTCGTGCGCCGCCATCATCTGCGGACTGGACACCCCGGGCAGGACGTACCGGTCCTGCTGGTCCTCCAGGTTGACCAGCCCTTCGCGCAGGGCCGGGATGACCGCGTCGGCGGGTGCCTGGGCCACCGCAGGCATGCCGGCGTCCGGGTCGACCTGGCCCCGCATGAGTGTGGTCGCCTTCTCTGGCCCCGGTTGTCGGCGCGAATGTTGGCCCCGCCTGGGTGGTGACCTTGCTGGTGGTGGGGCGGCGTGTCGTCACGAATGTTGGCCCCACCCTTGGCTCAGATCTTCTCGTCGTGTTCGGCGGCGGGGAGGTCGGGAGTGGCGAGGTCGAGAGTGGAGTTGTTCGAGGCGATCCGGCGGGATGCCCGCCGTGAGGGGTTGTCGATCCGGGAGCTTGCGACCCGGCATGGGGTGCACCGGCGGACGGTGCGCCAGGCGCTGACCGACGCGGTGCCGCCGCCGCGGAAGGAGTATCCGGCCCGGGAGCGGCCGGCGATCGGGTCCTGGACCGAGATCATCGACGGCTGGCTACTGGCCGACAAGCAGGCGCCGCGCAAGCAGCGGCATACCGCCCGGCGGGTGTGGCAGCGGCTGGTCGCCGAGCACGGCGCGAGCGTGTCGGAGGTGACGGTCTCGCGGTATGTGGGCGCCCGTCGGCGCGAGCTGGGCCTGGACCGGGTCGAGGTGATGGTGCCGCAGACCCACGCGGCTGGTGCGGAGGCCGAGGTCGACTTCGGGGAGTTCTATACCTGGGTCGGCTCGGGGCTGGTGAAGGTGTGGATGTTCGTGATGCGCCTGTCGTGTTCGGGGCGGGCGTTCCACATCGCGTTCGGCACCCAGGCGCAGGAGGCGTTCTTTGAGGGCCACGTGGCCGCCTTCAAGCACTTTGGTGGGGTTCCGGGCAGGATCCGGTATGACAACCTCGGTCCGGCGGTGGTCCGGGTCCTGCGCGGGCGGGACCGGGTCGAGTCCGAGCGGTTCATAGCGCTGCGAAGCCATTTCGGCTTCGACACGTTCTTCTGCCGCCCCGGTGTGGAGGGCGCGCACGAGAAGGGCGGGGTGGAGGGTGAGATCGGCCGGTTCCGCCGCCGGCACCTGGTCCCGGTCCCCAAGGTGGCCGGTCTGGCCGAGCTGAACGAGTTGATCGCGGCCGGGGATCTCGCCGACGACGCCCGCGTGATCACGGGGCGGGCGCTGAGCGTGGGGGCGGCGTTCGCCGCCGAGGCGCCCACGCTGAACCCGTTGCCCGCCAACGTGTTTGACCCGGCCAGGCAGCTGACAGCTCGGGTCGATGCCCGCAGCCGGGTCGCGGTCCGGCAGTCGTACTACTCGGTCCCGGCCCGGCTGGTCGGCCGGCGCCTGCCGGTGCGCCTGTCCGCGACCAGCGTGGAGGTCTTCGACGCCGGCAAGCCGGTCGCGACGCACGATCGGGCCCTCGGCCGATACGTCGAGGTCCTCGACCTGGACCACTACCTGGAGGTGTTGAAGGTCAAGCCGGGCGCGCTGCCCGGGGCGACCGCCCTGGCCCAGGCCAAGGCCGCCGGGGCGTTCACCGCGACCCACCAGGCGTACTGGGACGCCGCCCGCCGCGCCCGTGGGGACGCCGCCGGCACCCGCGCCCTGATCGAGGTCCTGCTGGCCCACCGCACCCTGCCCGCCGCGGCGCTGCAGGCCGCGATGGACGCCGCGGTGACCGCGGGCGTGGTCGACCCGCAGGCGGTCGTCATCGACGCCCGCCACCGCGCCGGCCGGCCGGTCGACGCAGCCCCCGACCCCGGCGCCGCCGCGGTCATCCCGCTACCGGGGCTGGCCCGCTACGACCGGCCCACGCCCGCCCTGACCGACTACGACCAGCTGCTGACCGGCAGCCACGACTGATCCCCGGATCGACTTCAAGGAGCCCAGACTCGTGAGCCCCCAAACGGATACTGCCGCCCAGGCCGCGATCGGCGCGGCCACCCGCGACCTGCACCTGCCCACCGTCCGCGACGAAGCCCTCCGGCTGGCCGAAACCGCTGTGCGAGAACGGCAATCGCACCTGGTCTACCTCGCCGAGGTCCTCTCAGCCGAGGTCGACGACCGCGCCGAACGCCGCCGCACCCGGCGCATCGCCGAGGCCAAGTTCCCCCGCATCAAGACCCTGGCCGACTTCAACCTCGACGCTGCACCGACCATCCAACCCGCCGTGCTCGGCGCCCTCGCCACCGGGGCCTACCTGGACGCCGGACAACCGATCGTGGCCCTCGGCGACTCCGGCACCGGCAAGACCCACCTGCTGATCGGGCTCGGCCTGGCCGCCTGCGAACAAGGCCGCCGGGTCCGCTACGTCACCACCGCCGCCCTGGTCAACGAACTCGTCGAGGCCGCCGACGACCGGCACCTGTCCCGCGTGGTCGCCCGCTACGCCCGCCTCGACCTGCTCCTGCTGGATGAGCTGGGCTACGTCCAGGTCGACGCCCGCGGCGCGGAACTGCTCTTCCAGATCATCACCGCCCGGGAGGAACGCGCCTCAATCGCGATCGGGACCAACCTGCCGTTCAGCGAGTGGGGCACCATCTTCGGTGACCCCCGGCTGGTCGCCGCGATCGTCGACCGGGTCACCTTCAACGCCCACATCCTCGAGACCGGCACCAGCTCCTACCGGCTACGCACCAGCAAGACCAACCGCCGCAAGCAAGCCAGCTGAGCCAGAAAGGACCGAACGATCATGCCGCAGATGAACCTCGACCACGCCGACGCCGTCGAGCTGGCCGAGCTCATGACCTTCCTCGCCGGCTGGCTGACCGCCGACCCCGACACCCTGGACGCCTCACTGACCCGCTACGTCGGCCACCCCGCCTACGGCCTGACCCAGCTCAACCAGGACCTACACCGGTTCGCCTTCCTGCTCGGCGGCAACGACGGCGAACCCCTCTTCAGCTGACCACCAGCAACCCTCACCGGGGCCAACATTCGTGACGACGGTGGGGCCAGAGAACTTGACGACACTCAGTCGCTGGCAGCGGTGCGGTGACGTCCTGCAGTTGGAGGCAGTCGCCCACGGTGATGTCCCGGATCAGCCCGCCCTTGGCGGCCATGATGGCCGCGATCTGGTGCAGTGCCGTGGCCCGAGGATGGAATCCGACTCCGAGGGTGTCCCACACCGCGGCCAGGCCACTGAACGAGGAGTCGTCACGGATGCGGGCCATGCCCTCGGCCAACCGACGGGGAACCTGCGAGGCCAACAACCAGACCAGGCTCGGGCGGATTACATCACCGTAGATCAGCAACCCCAGCCCGGCGCCCAGACTGTGGATCAACGCGTCCTGATCCGTCCGACCCCTGGAGGTGTGTTGACCGCCGGGCTGCGCGAGGCTGATGCCGTCATGGCGGGATGATCTTTGAGGGTGCGCGAAGGCCCCCTCCCGGGTTCGGGAGGGGGCCTTGGTGTGCAGGGCGGCGTTGCGGTGTGCGCTGTGGCGTGATGGTGTGCGGCGTGACGTCTTGATCGTCTAGTCGGCGGTGACTTCGGCGACGGCGGCGCGGGCGGCGGCCTGGTCGACGATGGTCTTGTCGGTGACGTAGGTCGCGACGAGGGCTTGCAGGGCCAGGTTGTTGACGGCGCGGGGCAGGCCTCGGCTGGTGGTGTGGATCAGGTCGGCGGCGTCGTCGGAGAACATCGTGTCGCTGCGGCCGACGAGG
>DATDMG010000049.1:0-13933 GCA_036518955.1 Kineosporiaceae bacterium
ACGGACCCAGCTACCGGCCACGCCAGCGACCCCGGCCCACCGACTCGACACCACCCCACCCGACCCAGTAGAACAGCACCACCGGCCACGACCTGGGGAATAACGTGAGTTCAACCCTGGGGAATTACGTGAGCGCTGACACCTCGGGTCTTCTCGATGAAGTCGGCTGCGGAGATGATGCCCTCGAGCCGTCCCGCAGGTCGTCCGTCGTGATCTTCATCATGTCGGCCGAGAGGCGGCAGGCCCACAGATGCCCGCCAGCGGCGACGACCTGGTCGAGGAAGTCCGGGACCTCGGGGACGCCGAGATCGGCGATCTGCTTCTTCAGCATCTTGGTCGCGATCCCGGTCATCGCCGGGGCCAGCGCCTGAGGCATGTGCATGTCACTGCCGGGCAGGTGCATGGCCGCATTCCCAGCGGGACTGAACTGCAGGTGGTGCATCCGAGACTTCATGATCATGTCGAAACCCCAGAAAGTGAAGAACAGGTGCGTCTCGACCCCCTCGCCCAACGCCGCGTTGCCGAGGATCAGGCCGGGGTAGGCCATGTCGAGGTTGCCCTTGGAACAGATGATGGTGATCTTGCGGTCGGTGTCGTCATTCGTCATTCTGTGGAATCTGGCGCGTGTCACGTCCCGTCTGGCCGTCGTGTCTGGACACTTGTGATCGGCCGCAGGGTAGCTGTGGGCAGGACGCCGACCTGACGGGGAGTGGGGCCAGCGGGAGTGGCGGTGTCGGTGAGACGCTCGAGTGGCCGGGGCAGTGCCTGGCGGTCGTCGTCGACGGCGGCCTGCTCGTCCTCGGTGAGCGGGATCTCGGCGAGCATGCGCTGCAGGTTGGCGCAGGCCTCGAGCAGCTGAGCACGGGAAGATCTTTTCGTGGTGTAGACGTCGCAGCGGGCGCGGGCCATGCGGTGCTGGCATTGCTCGAAGAACGTGTAGCTGCACCAGCCGTGGCCAAGGTCGTAGTGCTGCCAGGGCTGCCCCTGTCCCGGCGGAGCCGGAAGCGACGGTGATTCCGCCCAGCTGAAGTTGAGGCGCGGCCGGGCCTGCGGCGCCTCGCACCGGTACGCCGCCCGGACGGCTCGACGAGCCTGGTCGACCAGCTCTGTCTGGACGTGCTGCCCGCGCACTGGAATGTGGAATGCGCCTTCTGGCAGACCATAACCGGGTGGGAGCTACGCCCCGGGTCACGACGCCAGTTCGCCTACCTTGTGCGGCCTGGACGCATCCCGTTCGGGACCCGCCGGCACCTGTGTTTTGCTCGTCAGGGTGGTGCCGGGTGTGGTGAGCTGACTGGG
Organism: Kineosporiaceae bacterium; assembly: GCA_036518955.1. Classification (GTDB taxonomy): domain Bacteria; phylum Actinomycetota; class Actinomycetes; order Actinomycetales; family Kineosporiaceae; genus DATDMG01. Next base: position 1,300 of record DATDMG010000049.1, read on the forward strand.
TGCTGGGACTGGTGCTGCCCGGGCAGGAGGGGGAGGCGGACTTCCAGGTGGCCTCCGGGGGTGGCGGCTGTGGCGGGGCGGGCCTGGACGTCTCCGTCGGCGCTGCGGGCCAGCCACCGGGCCAGGGCGAGCCCGAGGTCGGCGCCGTCGGGGTCGGCGGCGGCGCTGCCGCGGTGCCCAGGGGTGAAGGCGTGCAGGCAGTCGCTGGCGGTGAGGCCGGGCCCGTTGTCGTCCAAGGATGCGCGGATCGATGCGCTGCTGGTGACGGTCGGGGAGCTGACCGCGCAGGTGCAGGCGCTGGTGTTCAAGCTGGGCAAGGACTCCTCGAACTCTTCCAAGCCACCGTCGTCGGACGGGCCGGGTCGTCGGCCCGGGGGCGGATCCTCGCGGAAGGCTTCTGGTCGTATGCCGGGCAAGCAGCCCGGGGACCCGGGGAAAGCGTTGCAGCTGGTGGACGACCCTCAGGAGCGGATACCGATCCCGGCCCCGGCCGTGTGCTTCCTCCTCGGTCCTGTTCACAGCGAGAGGCCGCCGTCGACGGGCAGGTCGGTGCCGGTGACGGCGGCAGCCTGCGGGGAGAGGAGGTAGCTGATGGCGGCCGCGACTTCACCCGGGTGGATGAGGCGTTCGATGGGTTGTTGGGCGGCGAAGTGTTGGGCGGTGGGCAGGCCGTAGAGGCGGGCGCTCTCGGTGAGGATCGGGGTGTCGGTCGAGCCGGGGCTGACGCTGTTGGCGGTGACGCCGCTGCCCCGCAGTTCGGTGGCCAGGCCGCGGACCAGGCCGGTGACGCCAGCCTTGGCGGCACAGTAGGCGGCCAGGAGCGGCAGGCCACGGTGGGCGGCGGCGGAGGCGACGGCGACGAACCGGCCGGAGCGGGGTTGGGGGCGGGCCAGGATCGCCGAGATCGCGGTGCGGGCCGCGACGACGGCGCCCATCAGGTTGACCTCGAGGACGGCGGCCAGCTGGTCCGCGGGCATCTGCCAGAGCGGGACCCCACCGGCGATCACCCCGGCGGCGGCCACCACGGCGTCCAGCCCGCCGAACCGGGACCGGGCCAGTCCGACGGCCTGCGCCATGGCGTGGGCGTCGACCGCGTCGGCCGCCACGGCCACGGCTTGGCCGCCGTCGTCCTGGATCGCGGTCACCACCGCGTCCAGTTCATCCCGGCTGCCCATCGGGTAGGGAAGGCGGGGGTCGTCGCAGGCACGGTCCACGGCGACCACGGCCCAACCGTCGCGAGCCAGGGCGCGGGCGGTGGCCGCACCGATCCCCCGGGCGGCACCGGTGACCAGGACGACCCGGCCGGTTCCGCTGCTCATCAGGAGTCCTGGTCCGGGCTCGGGTGCAGCCAGGCGCTGATGAACGCGTCCAGGCGGGCCACGGCGGCTTCCCACAGCGTGGCCCCGTGCTGGGCCTGCGCGCCGGTCGGGTCGCCGAGGACGCCGTTGGCGCTGACGGCCCGGACGCCGCCGACCCGCAGCAGGGGAAGCAGGTCCGCCAACGGGGTGACGGTGCCGGCAGCCGCCCGCTGCGTCCGGACCTGGTCCGGACGCAGGTGCAGGGACAAGGAGGTCTCGACGTGACCGGCGTGCGCGTCGCCGCCGAACGACGGCGCCCAGGCCGCGACGTCGCACCCCTCGCCGCGCAGCACCTCGACCGCGGCGCGGACGGGCTCGGCGTTGCCGCCGTGCCCGACGACCAGCAGCACCCTGGGGAAGGTGAGGTTCGCCGACCGGACCAGTTCGATCAGGACCAGGCGGGTGGCGTCCTGGCCGATCGACAAGGTGCCGGGGAAGGCCTGGTGCTCCCCGCTGCTGCCGAACGGCAACGCGGGCGCGATCACGAGGTCCCGGCGTCGTCGGGCGACCTCGCGGGTCAGGGCGACCGCGATGGCGGTGTCGGTATCCAGCGGCAGATGCGGGCCGTGCTGTTCGGTCGCCCCCACCGGGATCGCCAGGACCGGGCGGCCCGGCAGGTCGCCGACCTCCGGCCAGGTCATCGCCGCCAGCTCGGGGACCGCCAGCTCGGGGGGCGCCGGGACCGGAGCCTGGGCATCCGCTCCGCCCGTCCCGGTGTCGGTGTCAGACTGGGGCCGGGAGGGGGTGCCATGGGTGCGGACGGGGTCGAGCCGGGCGAGTCCGGGCGGGTGGGTCGGCCGCCGCGGACGTCGGCGTCCCGGCTGGAGGAGATCGGCCTGCAGCTGTTCAGCAGCAAGGGGTTCGACGAGACCACCATCGACGACGTGGCCGCCGCGGCCGGGATCGGGCGCCGGACGTTCTTCCGGTACTTCTCCTCCAAGAACGAGCTGGTGTGGGGTGACTTCGACGGCCAGTTGGCCCGCTTCCGGCAGGTGCTGGCCGCCCACGAGAACCTTCCCTTGATGCAGGCCTTGCGCGCGGGGGTAGTGGAGTTCAACCGGGTGGACGCCGCCGAGGTCGAGCAGCACCGCCGCAGGATGCACCTGATCTTCGAGGTGCCCGCGCTGCAGGCCTACTCGACCCTGCGGTATGCCGCCTGGCGGGCCGTCGTGGCCGAGTTCGTCGCCGTCCGGACCGGGGCCGGCCCCAGTGACCTGTTGCCCCGGCTGGTCGGGCATGCGGCCCTGGCCGCCAGCGTCGCGGCGTACGAGCAGTGGCTGGCCACCCCGGGCAGCGATCTCGCCGACCTGCTCCAGACCAGTTACACCGAGCTGTCCCGGGGTTTCGCCGGACATGGGCAGCGCACGCTCAGCCGTGACGCCGGACGCCGGTCACAGCGCCGGGACGGTGTCGGGGACTGAGCTGCTCGCGACCGCGGCGGGCGCGCCTGTGCCCGGCAGCCCGCTCCGCGGCCCGGCCGGCCCAGGTCCCTCACCGCGCGTGGCCAGGTGGGCGAGGCCGCGGGTGAAGCCGTCGGGGATGAGCAGGTCGTCGGGGGACAGGTCGTGGACGCCGGCCTTGCCCAGGGCCAGCAAGGTCGAGTCGATGCCGTTGCGCAGGACGTCCAGGACGTTCTCGACCCCGGCCTGCCCGTTGGCCGCCAGGCCCCACAGGTAGGCGCGGCCGATCATGACGGCGCGGGCACCGAGGGCGAGGGCCTTGACGACGTCGCTGCCGCGGCGGATCCCGCCGTCCAGCAACACCTCGACCTGGGTCCCCACCGCGGCGGCGACGCCCGACAGCGCACGGATCGCGGCGGGGGTGCCGTCGAGGTTGTTGCCGCCGTGGTTGGACACCGAGATCGCGGTGAACCCCGCGTCGACGGCGCGCCGGGCGTCGTCGGCCCGGTACACGCCCTTGAGCATGAACGGGCCGTCCCACTGGGCGCGCAGCCAGGCCAGGTCCTCCCAGCTCGGTGGCGGGGTGAGCATCCACTCGCCGTAGGCGCCGAAGAACCGCGGCACCTGTTGCCCGGGCAGGGCCATGTTGGGGACCTCGAGGGGTGGCGGCTTCAGGGTGCGCGCCCAGCGCAGGAACCACCGCGGCCGGATCAGGGCCTCCGGGGATTGCCGCAGGATGGTCCACGGGTCGATCCGGTCCGGGATCGTCGGGCTGCCCCAGTCTCGGGAGTGCGAGAACGACCAGTCCACGGTCGCGATCGCGCCGACGGCCCCGGCGTCCCTGGCGCGTTGCAGCCGGGCGACCATGTCGTCGCGCCCGCCGGCCCAGTACACCTGGATGAACGTCGTCGGATTCACCGCGGTGACCTCTTCGATGGGCTTGCTGGCGAACGAAGACAGGCCCATCGCCACCCCGCGGGCAGCGGCCGCCCTCGCCACCGCCACCTCACCGTCGGGGTGGACGGCCTGCACGCCGGTCGGGGAGATCAGCACCGGCAGCGCGACGTCCTGTCCCATCACCGTGGTCGCCAGGTCCCGGTGCGCCCGGCCGGCGCCGATGCGGGGGGCCAGTCCCAGCTCGGCGAAGGCGGACACGTTGTCCGACAGCGTGTCCCCGCGCTCCGATCCGGCGACCAGCGCCAGGTACACCGACCGCGGCAACCGCCGGCGCGCCAGCTCCTGGGCCACGGCCACGGACTCGAACCAGCCTCGGCTCATCAATGCTCCTCATGAAGACGGGTCTGGCCGGCAGGGACACGCCCCCCGGGCACCTCGCCGTCGGGGACGGCGGCGTCGAAACCGGCCAGCGGGTCCGCCACGCAGGCGCTGACCGCCGTCCGCGGGCTCGGCGGGGTCCGCCCGATCACGACGGGGACGCCGCGGCCCCGCCCGCGCCCGGCCGTCCGGGAGTGGTCACGATCCGGTCGGGGGACGGCGAGGGCGGCGTCCGGTCCGGCGGCGACCGCGGCCAGGGCGGGTTCGGCGTTGCCCCGGACGCATTCGGGGTCCGGGCCGTCCAGGGGCAGGCCGGTGAAGAACTTCGCGGCCATGCACCCACCCCGGCAGGTGTCGTACGCGCTGCAGGAACTGCAGGCACCACCGGTCTGCGGACGGCGCAGCTCGCTGAACAGCTCGCTGTCGGCCCACACCCGCCAGAACCCGCCCGGGTCGCGGACGGTGCCGGCCCGGAACCGGTCGTGGATGGCGAACGGGCAGGCGTAGACGTCCCCGACCGGATCGATCAGGCACACCACCCGCCCCGCCCCGCACAGGTTCAGTCCCGGCAACGCCTGACCGTAGCCGGCCAGGTGGAAGAACGAATCACCGGTCAGCACCCCCTCACCGTGCGCGAGCAGCCAGTCGTACAGCACCCGCTGCTGGCCCGGCATCGGGTGCAGGTCCGCCCAGGAGTCCGCCCCCCGCCCCGCCGGCCGCAACCGGGTGATCCGCAACGTGGCCGCGTACCGGTCGGCCAGTGCCTTGAAGGCGTCCAGCTGACCGATGTTGTGCCGCGTCGCCACCACCGAGATCTTGAACCCGGTCACCCCGGCCTCGGCCAGCCGCTCCATCGCCGCCACCGCCAGCGCGTGCGATCCCTGCCCCCGCACCGCGTCGTTGACCGGCGCGGTAGCGCCGTCGAGAGAGATCTGCACGTCGACGTAGTCGTTGCGGGCCAACCGCGCCGCCCGGGCCCGGGTGATCCGCACGCCGTTCGTGGAGAACTTCACCCCGACCCGGTGGTCGGTGGCGTAGTCGACGATGTCCCAGAAGTCCGGGCGGACCGTCGGCTCCCCGCCGCCGATGTTCACGTAGAACACCTGCATCGCCTGCAATTCCTCGATCACGCGCAGGCACTCCGCGGTCGACAGCTCGCCCGGATCCCGCCGACCGGAGCTCGACAGGCAGTGCACGCACGCCAGATTGCACGCGTACGTCAACTCCCAGGTCAAGCAGATCGGCGCGGCCAACCCGGACGCGAACCGGTCCGCCAACGGCATTCCCCGCCGGGCCACCGCAGAGCCCGCGCCGCCGGGACGGTGGGCCCCCGCCGGACCCGCGGGCACGATCTGGCCCGCACCGGAGGCTCCCGCCGGGGCGGCAGCGGGGACCCGCTCGAGCATTCCCGTCGCTGCCAGGGTGGCCAGCCCGGCCAGGACCTGCGCCGGCACGCCCGCCGGCTCCGTGGCACGGCACGCCTCCAGCGCCGTCCGGCCGCCGTCCAACCGGGCGACGGCCTCGGCCAGCCGGGGGTCCTTCAGGAACGACAGGCGACGGGTCCCGAAGTGGTACAACAGCGCCCCGAACGACTCCGGGCGCATCGCCACCTGCCCGGGCACCCGCCACACCGCCCCGGCATCGAACTCCTCGACACCAGGAGGCCGAGCCGCTGGCACCCGGGCCGCCGCCTCAACGGAACGCGTCGTCATCTCGTGGTCCAGGTCCGTCGACAACCGCGGCCGTCAGTAGACGCCGCACATGCCGTCGATGGACACGTCCTCCACGAGGACCTCTACCTCGACCGCCTCATCCGCGGTCCCGACACCCTGCGCGTCACCAGCATTGTTCACGATCGTCTCCACGCTGTCCTCCACGGTGGACGGACCCGGCCCCGGCCCGTCCGCGAAGCTGCGGAGCTGCGGGCCTCTCGCGGGTGCAGTGGTGGCCCCGGCAACGTGACCGGCGCTACAGTGCAGCGAGAATAACGGCACGCAGTGCCAGAATGGAAGCCTTCGCCCGTTCCGGCCGCCGAACCATCGAAACCCTTGTCCCCCAGCTCCTGTTGGACAGAGATCCCCGTTCGGTACCGAGGAGGGTCGGACGACGCGATGACGGACAACGGCGCCGCCCGGCACCCCGCGATCACGGCCGACCGCCACAGCCGGTTCTGGAAGGGCGGCCCCATCGCCATGGGTGGAGCCCCCTGGGGCGTCGTCCGGCTGGGACCCACCGCCGCACACCTGCTCCGCCGGGCCATCACCACCTACCCAGCCCCCGTCACCCTCCACGGCGAGCTCGAACGGCAAGCGGCCCACCGCCTCATCGAGCGCGGCCTGGCCCACCCTGTCCACCCCCGTCCCGCGCCGCCGGGACAGGCCCCCCGCAGCGGAGCCGACCCAACGCCAGCCCCTCCACTCGACGTCGAGATCGTGGTGCCGGTGTACGGCCGACCGGAGCTGCTCGACCGCTGCCTGGCCGGCCTCCGCGGCCAGCGCGTGATCGTGGTCGACGACGCCTCACCCACCCACCACGTCTCCGAGATCGCAGCCCGGCACGGCGCACGCCTCGTCCGGCACCCGACCAACCGCGGCCCCGCCGCCGCCCGCAACACCGGCCTGCGCGCCACCACCGCCCCGGTCGTCGCCTTCATCGACGCCGACTGCCTCGCCCCGACAGGCTGGACCCAGACCCTCGCCCGCCACTTCCACGACCCCCGCGTCGTCGCCGTCGCCCCCCGCATCCGCCCCCTACCCGGCCGGGCATTCCTCATCGTCCGCTACGAACACGCCCGATCCGCCCTCGACATGGGCCCCGACCCCGCCCTTGTCCGCCCCGGAAGCCACCTGGGATTCCTCCCTTCCGCCGCACTCCTGGTCCGCCGCGACGCGCTCCACGAGCGTGGCTTCGACGAGGACCTGCGCCTCGGCGAGGACGTCGACCTCGTCTGGCGGCTGGCCGACGCGGGCGGACACGTCCGCTACGACCCCACCGTCATCGTCGAACATGAACTACGCGACCGACCCCGGGCCTGGGCCAAACGCCGGTTCGAGTACGGCACCTCCGCCGCCGACCTCGCCACCAGGCACCCGCAACGCCTCACCCCGCTACGGATCTCACCCTGGAACCTCGCCGCCCTGGCCGCCCTCGCCACCGGCCGACCCCGGACCGCCGCCCTCACCACCGGCCTCGCCACCCTCGCCCTGGCCCGCTCCCTGCGCACCTCCGGCGTCGACCCGACCCTCGCGCCCGTGGTCGTCGGCAAGGGCCTCGTCGCCGACGCCGCAGCCATCGGCCACGCCCTACGCCGGGAATGGTGGCCCCTCGGCTGGACCCTCCTCGCCCGCGCACCCTCCTCCACCGCCGCGAGAGCCGCCGCCCTGACCGTCCTGACACCCCTGGCCCTGGAATGGTGCCGAGCTCGCCCGCCCCTCGACCCCCTGCGCTACACCGCCATGCGCCTGCTCGACGACGCCCTCTACGGCTCCGGCGTCCTCACCAGCGCCGCCCGCGCACACCGCGCCGACCCCGTCCTTCCCCGCCTCCGCCGCCGCGCCCTATGGCGACCGGGTCGCGGTTGACAACGGGCCACACCCCTCCCCTCAACCCACCACCCCACGAAGTCCCCGGCAGGCCGTCTCCAGCCGGCGGTGATCTGCAGCCTGAGGGTGGCGGTGGTGGCCTTCGCGTGGAGGGTGCCGGCCAGGCACCCGGCGGCTCGGAGCAGGCTCGGAGCAGGTTGAATGCCATGGCAGCCAGGACGAGCCAGGCTGCGTTGGCGGTGAACTTCCCCCCGAGGGTCCAGGCCGGCACGCCCGGCCAGGGCGACCACCGAGGCCAGACCCGCACCGGACACGAGATTCGGGTCGTCAAAGACCACGCAGACCTGCGCGGGATCATGGGAGAGTTGCATCCCGCGGATGCCCTTCGTGACGGCGATATCGATGCCCTGAATGCCCCGCAACCCGGCTACCGACTACGAGCGAGCCACCACTCCCTACGGAACCGCGAGCGCCGAGCCGGGGCTCAGGCGACCGCGTCCTCACCGCGCTCGCGTGGCAGCAGCAAGGCCAGCCCACCGATGATGTTGTTGATGCCGAAGGAGAACTCCTCCGAGGAAGGCACTGCTTCCTCCCCCGACGACGCGGCCGACACACCGGTCCGTTCCACCAGCAGGATCCCCTGCGTATACGCGGACAGCGTCACGAAGGCATGCCGAGCCATGCCTTGCGAGAACCCCGCTTCGACGAGCGTCTCCAGAAGCTCCTCGGCGCGTGGCCACGCCCGCAGAGCACCCTCTGTCACCTGAGCGCTCACTCGACGGGAGATCAAGTCGCAGGTCAGTTCATCGGCACGTAGCAACTCGTACAAATTGTTGAAGAAATTACGGAGCTTGTCGTCCCAACGGGAGCCTTCGATGGGCGCCATGCCGGCATAGAAGGAGCGCAGGGCCTGATCCGTCATTGCCTCGATCAGCTCGCGCTTGCTCTTGAAGTACCAGTAGATGCTGGTGACGCCGACCCCGAGATGGGCAGCAAGCCGAGGCATGCTCAGCTCCTCCACCGGAGTGGTCCGGCAGTACTCGAAAGCGCCGTCAACAATGTCCACAGGGTTGATCGAGCCCCGAGGCCGCCGAGGCCGCCCCGGCTTCGCACTGGTCCTTGCTGACGCAGCCACGTCGGCCTCCGCAATTTCCGGCAATACCCTCGGCCCGCATCCCCAGGCCCATGGAGGACTATACCGGAGGCCCAACGGTATCTCGTCGTACGTGACCGAGAGCACCTCCGACGGCGCCGGTCGGGCCGTCTCGACCGCCGGAGGGTGGATGGCCGCACACCCCTGCCGGTCGGAGGCGAAGACTCGGCCGTGACGATGCGCCGAGGTGACGGAGCCCTACGCCAGAACCAACTCCCTCGCCGTGGCCGGGGTGCGCCCCGGACGTCGTCCGGCCGAAGGTCGTCGAGCCCCGCCCGCCCCAAGGGTGGCTGTCTGAGAGACGGTCGCCACGAGCACTTCGGCGCAGTCCCGGAAACTCACCGTCACCAGTACGGAGCCGGCGGCAGCGGGGGCACAGTCGATGGTCGCGAACACTCCCTGGGCAAGGTCGACCGCACCGAGAAAGGTGATGCACCGGCCGAGGACCGCCGGCGTGGCCCGTGGCCCGGCGGACGGGCCCCGGTCGAAGGGCAGAGCAGCGATCGGCTCACTGACGAGGGTGAGCAGGGCCCGTTGAAGGGTGGGCGACGCACTGGGGGCCGCGACCGTGGTCCATGCCGTCACCGACGTCTCCCCCCCGGCGGCGCGCTCGCCCCAGGACAGGCCGGCGCGGTCGCCCGCGTCCTCGGCCACCCCAGGACCCCCGGACGCCGAGACCTGTCGGCACTCCCAGGAGATCGGGGACGCCCAGGGCAACGGGCCATCCAGCGCCACCCCACCGCAGCCCCCCCCTCGCAGACAGTCTCCCGCCCCGGGCCCAGGCCGGCCGAGCCGCACCTCGGACGGCCCCCGCATCGATGGAGTCGGTTGCAGCGTCACGCCCACCTCGCCCAGCCTGCGGCCGTCCTCCATGAACGTGATCTGTCCAGTGATGCACGTCACGCCGACATGGCTCCAGGACACGACCAGGCGCGTCGGCCGCCCGGACGTGGGCACGCGCTCGGCGACATGGGAGAGGTGGCGTACGTCGTACCCCGGAAAGGTGTGTTCGGCGACGAGCACGGCGGAGGCCACGAAACGGGCACCAGGCCACCCCGTCTCGGCCGGTTCGGGGTGACGGATCTCGTACTGCCCGTTCCCCACGGCCCTCAACTTCAGGGACGACAGCAGGCCCGACACGGGGCCGGCGAACGACCCCACCTCACCACAGCAACCGTCGACCACCGAGAGCGCGAACGACCCGTTGCTGCGTCCCATCACGTCCTCCTCGACGTTGGCGCGGGCCTTGAGGTGCACTGGGACGGGTGTCGCGTGCGGCCGGGCGATCACCGGGTCGAGCCCCTGGGCGGTGAGCTGACGCGATGCGTCGGGCCGAGCCCCAAGCCGGCACCGGGTCATGCCCGCCGGCCAGGACGGCCGATGATCGAACAGGCAGCGCCGCTGATCGGGACCGGTTCGTGGCAGGTCAGGACGCGCGGTGCCCACGACGAGACGACCTGCCGTGAGGGGTGCGCGGCCTAGCGAGCGGAGTTGCTCGCGGCCGCCTCGTACACGACCACCACCATGGAGGCCGGATCGAGCACGGTTCCGGGCTCGATCCTGCCATCCGCCAACCCCGCGCCCAGCGCCGCCAGCACGTCCTGTGGCCCGTCGGCCTCGACCTCATAGCTGGTGAGGTACCGGTGCTGTGAGGTGGGCGCCCCATCGGAGCCCGGCAATGCCAACCTCAGACGCCGCACCTCGCCTACACCGGGCACAGCGGCACGAACCTGCGGGATGTGCCTACCGTCGTACCACTGGGCGACGGTGGCGTCGTCGACATCTTGCGCGGCATTACTCAGGACGACCAATTCGTACGCGGCCATGCGATCTCCCTCCGGACGGTCTCACCGTCAACGGCCGCGTCGCGCGGACCGTCGGAGTCTGAGAGTAGGCCCACGAGCCGTTATCGTCCACCCCTTCGTAAGGCTTCCGATATCGCCTACGCCGCCCGCTCCTCTCCGTCATCCTGGCGAGGGCGCGACAGCACTTCGGGCCACGTGGTGCATGGAGACGTCCAACAGGCACCCACGCGACGCCTGCAACGCCATCGACACGGCAGCCGCGGCATGAACACCGGCGAGAGGATCGGCAATGGCATCCCCGACGGTGACCGGCCCTTCGGGCGTCCAGGCGTGCAGGCCCGCCTCCACCGCGACGTCGTCGCCGAACCCGACGCGATCGGCTCCCGGCCCACGCCGTCCGTAGGCAGTGATGCTGGCCCAGACGGTTCCGTTCGCGACGTACTCCGCCGCGTCGATACCCAAACGGGTCAGGGCGCGCGGCCGCGAGGCTTCGAGGACGACGTCTGCCGAGGCGAGCAGGGCGAGCAGTGTCGACCGATCCGCGGTGAAGTCGAGCTGCACGACGTCGTGACCGCGATGGAGCACATCGAAGAAGGCGGGGTTGCCGAAGCGAGTACCGTCGAGCCGTGCCTTGCTCTCGACCTTGACGACCCGTGCCCCGGCCAGACCGAGCAGCCGGGCGGCCAGCGGCCCGGCCCATAGCGCCGTCAGATCGACCACCAGCGGCGAGGAACGCCACCGCCTCGGCCCCCCGAGATGCACCTCCACGGGTGGACGAGAGACTTCCGCCGGCTCGCTCGGGAGGGCCGGGACGGCCGCGACGGCCAGCTGGAGCTCGATGGCCCGAGCGTGGGCGACCGCTACGTCGACCCCGCGGAGCCAATCCCCGACCGCCTGCCAGGGGTCGCCGGCGATGCGCGCCTCGATCAAGGCCGGGAGGACTTCCCGATCGTGATGCCTGCCGAGTGACAGGCCCAGCCAGCCGTCCCTCGCCGGGAGGCAGCGGAAGGCGCCACCGGGGGAGAACGGCGCGTTGCGTCTGAATGCACTCAGCGCAGCACGTTCGCCGAGCAGCTCGACACCGGGCAGGCCGACGCCCAGATAGGCCTGGGCCACGGCCAGTGCGGCCAGCGTCGTGGACGCGGGTGAACCTGGCGCTGGCAGCGGCGGTCCATCGGGAAAGCCCGCCAGATCGGCCGCTCCGGACGACGCCCAGGCCGTCACCTCGTCGACGTCCGCGAGGTCGACGGGTCGCGACTCGACCTCGAGTACCCCGCCCAGCTGCGACATCAGGCGATGGGCGCGTTCACCAGCGTCCATCGACCAAACCCCACTCGATCGCCGCGTCGACGTCGATCCTTGCACCGGTGAAGTGCAGCCACGCGCAGCGCCAGCGGCCGATCCGGCGAGGGATGCCCACCGTCCCGCCCGCGCCCGGCACGAGGCCCATCGAGAGCTCCGGCAAGGCGATCACGGTGTCGTCGGCGGCGAGCAGACGGCCCGCGAACGACGGGATCTCGATCCCGGCACCGATGCAGTGACCGTGCAGACGGGCCTCGAGCCGCGCCGCGAGTTCGTGCGCACACAAGGCGGCGCTCCGCTGCATCCGCACCACGTGGGCCGAACTGACGTCAGTGGTGGAACCGAACTCGTCGAGGTCTCCGCCGCTGCAGAACGCCGGCCCCGCTCCGTCCCAGACGATCCGGCTGACACTGCGGTCCGTCACGGCGAACTCGAAGGCTTCGACGAGAGCATCCCGGACCTCCCGTGAGTAGGCGTTCCGCCGCCCAGGAACGTTCAGTCGCACGCGCAGTTCGTCTCCCTCTCGCCACATGACGACGGCGTCGCCGCGAGGGGCGGGCGCGGGACGGCGGCGCCGAGCGGCGAGCCAGGCTGCGAACTCCGTGCCTGCGAGCAGCATCGAGTAGGCGGTGGACTCTGCGGCGATTCCCTCGCGCACCGGCAACCGGTCCGTGACCTCGAGGAGCCGGCGCATCGTCAACGCGGCGCGGGGCGAGCCGGTCACCGCCGTCCGGAGTTGTGCCACCGCCGCATCGACGTCCGCTACCCGAACCCTGGTGACCCGGGTCGAGGCCACCGG